>CAZASB010000149.1:0-11153 GCA_964487655.1 uncultured Planctomycetaceae bacterium | reverse complement strand
CGAGTACCTGTCGCAAGTCCTTGGCCTGTCAATGGTTTAGTGTGCGTTTGCCCTGCCACGAAGGGCCAGCCGGCCGGCTGGGGAGGCTGGTGGACGAGTCCCGCCTCTACGAAATCGGCGCCGACATGAAGATGGTGAGCGTCAACGACGCAAAGCAAGTGGCATTCGTTAAGCAGAAGGCGGCGCCGCGAGGCCCCGAATACACGATTGAGGACCACTCCGTGCTCGTGGTCGAGGGTGATAAGCGGTTCCGCTTGCCAATTGGGCATCCCGACGCCAAAGCCAAGGTCCAAACCGCGGCCGGCTTCACCCGGAACGTGCGCGAACTGGTCACCGAACGCGCGGTGCTGTTGGCCGCGGGCACGATCTACATGCTTCCCCGAGCAAACTCGGGCGGCGTTCGCTCGCTGAAGCCGGTGGCGACGCACAACAAGGACATCTTCGATCTGTGTTCGTGGCGCGGCATGCTTGTCCTGTCCGGAGTGCGCGACGATGTCTCGGTGGATGCGTGCAAGCATCTGGTGCGCAGCGATGACGGCAAGGTTGGACTCTGGTTCGGCGATATTGACGATCTGTGGAAACTGGGCAAGCCGATCGGCACGGGCGGCCCCTGGCATGACTCGACCGTGAAAGCCGGGCAGGCCAGCGACCCGTATCTCATGACCGGTTACGACCGGAAGACGCTCACGATCCGCCACGGCAGCAATGAGCCGGTGACCGTAACCGTCGAGGTCGACGTGACCGCCGAGGGCCGCTACGTAACGTACGCTCAGTTCGAGGTACAGCCGAACGAGACGTTCACGCACGTCTTCCCCGACGGCTACGCCGCCCACTGGGTCCGGCTCACCGCCGACCGCGACACGACGGCCACCGCCACCTTCGTGTACGAATGACCGAGAAGCCTCGCGTTGACGCAGTCGTGGAGCGGGTGAACGCGAGTTGAGTAAGAAGGAACCCTACCGCTCTTCCCAATATCCCGGATCACGGCTTGTCTGGGCTATGGCAACGACAAGAACATCTTCGCCCCGGATCTGGTACACAACAATGTACGGAAACCGCTTCACCATCGCGCGGCGGCATTCGTGCCGGAGTTCTCGACCTTCATAGACGGGGAAACGCCAGGGAGTCTCGCCGATTCCGAGAAGCGTTTCAGCAACTCGATCATGCAGGTCGAGTCCCAGACCACTCTGACGCGCCTCGTAATAGTACATCGCTTCGAGCAATTCCGCCTCCGCCTGCTCAAGAATTCGAAGCCTCATTCACTCATCCTTCGCGCGAGAGCGTCGCGGATCCTTTGGGATGCGTCTTGCCAGTCCGAGGCGGCAGACTGCCCGGATTCGTACGTTTCGACGCGGCGTTCCAACTCGGCTTCAAACGCAGGGTTATCGCCGCTGATGGCCGTCGGCGGTTTCAGACTGCACAGAAGCTGGTAGGCCAATCCAGCGCGTTGGGTGTCGGACAGACTCAGAGCTGCGTCCAGTACGCTCCCAGGATCAACGTCCATGGCACAAACCTCCAGTCATTGCTCAACAATTCGATTTCCGTCGCACATTCGTTCACTGTAGTACGGCAACGGCAAGACGTCAAGCGTTTACACAAGCGAGCACACGAACACCAACGCGAAGGCGACCCAACGGGATCGGTCCAACTTCCAGCCAAACACGCGTAACCCATTGTCTGGGCGTTCGTTAGAAGCCTCGCGTTGACGCAGTCGTGTGGCGGGCGCCTCCAGATGTCTCGGTATCTGGGTTCACCCAAGCGACTCTTCCCGAATCATGACGGCCAGGCGCTGACTGATGCCGCCTTTTTCGACCAGCTCATTCAGATTGCGTCGTTCGGCCTCGCGGGCCAGTCGGCGGACTATCGACTCGTCGAGCGCGGCGACAATCGCTGGGTTCTCTTCCATAATCCGCCCGATCTCGGTTAGCGCCTCTTCACGCCAGACGCGAATCCAGGATATGCACTGTTCGACGATTTCGTCGGATGCGTCGCACAGGTCGCGCAGATGCGGCAGGTTTCTCTCCAGGCGTCCGAATGACGAGACGGCAGCTAGTGCGATGGAGTGAATGATCTCGATATGCGCGCGGCGAATGGGGCCGGTCCATCGCCGTGTCACGCCCATTCGCTCCGTCAGATTCAGTAGAAGGCTGGCTGCGCACTCCTCGATACTCGGCCGCCTTGCGGCTTGTGGCGGCATGACTCCTCGCAGGATGTCCTCGCGACATGCCTCCAGGTATTGCTCGTATTCTCGCAGCACGTCCTCGCGAAGGAGCTTCGCATCATACAGCTCGCGCCACATCCTGTTTACCTCATGCAGCGTGAGCATCCAGAGCGCTCCCGCACTGACCCGTTCCGGCCGGACGTGTTCGTCCTGGGCTGCCGAGGCGTGGGCAAGTTGCTCGATGGCGTTCCGATACTCGTCGGCAATCTTATCGACGGGCCGGGTGTCAAGGGCGGGCCACTTTCGGCCGATCGCTTCGACCGCGGTCAGGCCCTCTCGCTTCAACGCCAATTCCGTGTTGTGCAGCAGTGTCTTTTCCACGGACGAAAGGTCGCCGAGTCCCAGCCATTTCATCAGCCGGCTGATGGTGGTTCCCTGAATCAGCAAAGTGAAGAGCACCACGCCCAAAGTGCAATCGACGATCAGGCTGCGATTCATGTCGCCCCCCACCTGCTCGGCGGTCAGACTCATCGCTAGCGCTATCGGCAAAGCTCCGCGCAGCCCGCCCCAGAACATGACAGCCTGGTACGCAAAGCTCACGGGCGGGCGACGACTCATCTTGTTGATCCACGGTACAAAGCCAAAGATCAGCAGGGCGCGTGCCACGGTTACCGCGACCACGGCTGCCAGCACCACCAGACCGACGCGATACAGCCGATCGACGCCGTGCGAGAGGTAGTTCTCCGTCAGGCCCAGTAGCAGGAAGATGAAACTGTTGGCCGCGAAGCAAGCGAACTCCCAGAAGTGGGAAAGATGCACCTTCACGGCAGGCGAGAAGCGGGTGGAACCATAGTGGCTGACCACTAGCCCGGCGCCCACCACGGCCATGACGCCCGAAAGGTCCATGTAAAACTGGGCCAGAATGAATGCAATATAGGCAATGACGGCCGTAAAGGCGATTTCCACGAGCGGATCGTCCTTGGTAAATGCCAATACCTGAACCATCACGTACCCAACTAGCGCCCCGACCAGCGTCCCACCCAAGAATACCAGCACGAACTGTACGCCTGCCCATGCAATGGCCGAGATGCCAAGAACCGTGCCGCCCGTCAAGAGGCCGAGAACAATGCTGAACATGACCATGGCCGTGGCATCGTTGAAGAGGCTTTCGCCGTCGACGAGCATCGCCAGACGCTTGGGTGCCCCCAACTCCTTGAATAAGGCAATGACGGCAATGGGGTCCGTCGCCGAAATCAACGCTCCGAACAGCATAGCGGCTCCGAACGAAAGCGGGGTCAGCCAACCAATAATCACACCCGTTACGAGGGTCGCAAAAATTAGCCCGGGCGCCGCCAACAGGATCACCGTCAGCAAGTTTCTGATCAGCAGGCGGGTGTTCATGTTCAGCGACGCTTCGAACACCAACGTCGGCAGCAGGATGTAGAGGACGATGTTGGGCGTGAAGTGGATTTGGCTCAGGAAGGCGATGGATTCGATACGGTACGCCGCCCCACCCAGCCCGAGACCCACCAATACTAATCCGATGGTGTACGGGAAACGCAGCCGTTTGAATATGATGGCGAAAATGCCCGCGCACAGTAGAAAGAGCACGAGCACCAAGATGGCGTTTACCGGGACATCGTTCATCGCATACCCCCTGGACGGACTGTGCAGGAACGCTTTAAGACCACTCGCGGGGGCCGGTACGGAATCGAATTAGGCGAGTGGCAGAAACGAAACTACTGGGCCGTAGGATGGACTTTAGTCCGTCAAGAAAATGCCGCTTCCGCTCAAATTGGAAGCCGATGCTGAAGCCCGTCCTACTACTGGTAAATCCCCTTCTACCGTTCGCCTTGCACCAACTTGCGAAGGGTGCGACGCCCCATGGATGGATTCGAGCGCTTTTGTCAAACATACCACATAGAACCCGTCCGAAGATGCCCCTGGCTTGGGGCCTGTTGATTTACAGTGGCTCGCCTCTCCGAGACGGAATATCTTGTGCTGTGGCATTCCGGTGCGTACAGCCCCTTGTGGCGGTTTGCCGCGATAACGGATCAAATCAGCAGTACGGTGGCTCCCTGTTGCGGCACATTGCCAAACTCGAACGATTGCGTTTGCTCGGGCTGGATCGAAACTTCCTCGGCAATCACCCGCACTTCAGCAGCGGGGGCGTCTGACGCCAAAGTGCAAACCAGGAGCGTAGCAGCAACAACATGGCGATGCATGGAATCCCCGCGGCGAGAAAGGGAGAGGAACACAGCATGGTTGCGACTCGGCACGCAATCTTTCCCCGATTCTGGCTCGGACTGCAATCGAAGTCAAGCATCAGCCAGTGGCGTGGAGGTTGCGCGTCCCGCAACTCGCCGGATCAATGCACCGATTGACCAGCGATTGCGTAACGCATCGGCCAGAACGGCGGCGATGATGACGGCGCCGGTGATGACGCGCTTGGTCGGTTCCGTCGCGCCGACGTGGGCCAGGCCAGTCTGCAAGACGGCGATGATCAGCACGCCGAAAAAACTGTTCACCACCGAGCCGCGGCCACCCATCAGGCTCGTGCCGCCAATCACCACCGCGGCAATCGCGGCCAGCTCCATGCCCACGCCGCCGTTTGGATCGGCCGACGAGAGCCGCGACGTTTGGAATATCCCCGCAACGCCTGCCAGCAGCCCGGCAAGCGCGAACACCACGATCTTCGGCCCGCGCGGATCAATGCCCGAAAGCCGCACGGCCGTCTCGTTCGTTCCAGTGGCCACCAGGTAACGACCGAACACGGTGCGAGACAGGATGAATTGCCCCGCGATTACCAGTCCGATGGCAATCAGAAACGCAGGCGACACCTGCAAGATGGGAAGCGGGGCGCCAACCCTTTCGACCGCCGCGCCGATGTACTGCGTTTGCGAACCGGTCGCGAGGTACGCTCCGCCACGCGCCATTTCCAGCATACCCAGCGTCACGATGAACGATGGAATGCCTGCCCCGACCGAAATCACGCCGTTGACGAGTCCGCAGGCAAGCCCGGCGCCAAGGCACAGCATGGCGGCAGGCAGCGGCGGCCAGCCCCATCGCGTCATGGCAACGCCAAGCACCGACGCGCTCAGCGCGAGTACCGAACCGACCGACAGGTCGATGCCAGCAATCACCAGCACCAGCGTCATGCCGACGGCGATGGCCACGAGATCGGGAATCTGGTTGGCGATGGTGATGAACGTGCGCAGCGCGAGGAATCGGTCGCTCATCAGCGAGAACAGGGCAACCAGCATGGCGAGCACCACGATCATGCCCACGTAATCGGCCAGCCAGCCGCGCGGACGCGCAAGCTGATGGATATCGTCACTCATGGATTCTCTTCTCCGTGGATCGAGGGCGCGCCCGTTACGTGTTCAAAAGCAGCCGCCAGAAGGCTCTGGTGGCTCCACTCGCCCCGTGTAAAGGCGCGAACAAGCCGGCCTTGCGACAGGACGGCAATCCGGTCGCACAGGGCCATGAGTTCCTCCATTTCGCTCGATACGACAACGCACGCCTTGCCTTGCCGGGCCAGATCGCCGAGCAAGCGGTACACCGTCGCCTTCGCGGCCACGTCGATGCCGCGCGTCGGCTCGTCGAACAGGTACACGTCGGCGTCTTGCATCAGCCAACGTCCGATCAATACCTTTTGCTGGTTGCCGCCGCTTAGTTCCACGACCGGTTGTTCGACGCCGTTGGAGCGAAGGTCCATGGCCGCCCCGGCCTTTTCGGCCGCAATGGCCTCGGCGCGCCGGTCCAGCCGTCCGCCCCATTTACGGAACGTCCGCAGGTGGGCAAGCGTGGCGTTCACTCGCACGGAACAAGGCAACAGTAGGCCATGCTCCTTGCGATCCTCTGGCACCATGGCAAGCCCCGCGGCCACGGCCTGCCGGGGCGACCGGAAGCGGCGTGGCAGGGCATCCCCGACCTCAACGGTCCCGGCATCGGCACGGTCAGCGCCGAAGATAGCGCGGAGCAGTTCCGTTCGGCCCGAGCCGACTAGGCCGGCAATGCCCAGGATTTCACCGCCGTGGACATCGAACGATACATTGCGGACGACTTTACCGCGTGACAAATTTCGCACGCGAAGCCGCACGGGTCCGGAAGATCGCGTTGCCGGGACAGCCGATTCCACGTCGCACCCGGCCATCAGGCGGACGGCCTCCTCCGGCGCGAGGTCCGCCGCTTCCCGCGTGGCGACCAGCCGCCCGTCGCGCAACACGGAGACGCGGTCGGCGATGCGGCGAATCTCATCCATGCGATGGCTTACGTAGATGAGCGATACGCCTTCAGTTCGAAGCCGGCGGATATGCTCGAACAGTCGCTCGATTTGAGGATCCATGAGCGCGGCCGTCGGCTCGTCCAGGATCAGCAGGCGACATCGTTGTGCAAGCGCGGCGGCGATTTCAAGCTGCTGTCGCACACCAACGCCAAGCCGCGCGACCGGCGTGTCGGGATCGAGTTTGGCAAGATCGACGCGCGCGAGCGCCTCGCGAGCGTCGCTCCGAAGCCGACGGCGATCGACCACGCCCAACCGTCGCGGCAGACGCGCGAAGAACAGGTTCTCGGCAACGGTGAGCGTGCCGATCAGGTTCAGTTCCTGGTGAACGATATGGATGCCGGCCGCCTCGGCGTCCGGCTTCCCGGTTGGCGTATAAGGCATCCCGTCGAACGTCATCGTTCCCGCGTCGGGGCGCGCCAGTCCACACATGATCTTTGCCAGCGTACTCTTCCCGGCCCCATTCGCTCCGATCAGCGCGTGGACCTCGCCCGGGCGGCATTCGAAGGAGACGTCAACCAATACCGGCACGGCATAGCTCTTGCCAATCCCGGAACACCGGATGCGCGGCGGGTCCGGAATGGTGTCCGTCGTATCGAAAGTCATGGGAGGTGGCGGTGCGCTCGGAGGGGAGTATGCTTCAAAGGTACTCCAAATGGTTGCGCATGTCTTCAGGCTGCAATACGCCGTGTAGCAAGAGCAACGCCTGCACAAGCTCGCCAACGTTATGTTTCCGCTCAGGACACCAAGCAATTCCAGTGTGTTTCATCCCGGAATGGTGCAAGGCGGGAAAATCGGAATCGAAAGTGACGAGAACCCGGCCCTCAGCCGTGGCAAAAGCCAATTGGTCGATATCCGGCAACCCGCACCGATCGGCATCCTGGGCCGTGAGCACGTCTATGTCGCGACGAGCCAATGCACGGCTCACGGGTTCGGGAAAATGCTGGTCCATGTAGAAACGAAGATCGTTAGTCACCTGCCTTCTCTCGCAGTCCCGTGGGAACCTTGGAGGGAACGGCCGTCTTCACCCATTCGGCCCACTGGTCGGCCTTTCGGAAGTCGTCCGCAATCTCCTTCCGGTGATCAAAATAGTAAGCAAGAGCCGCATACACATCCGCGAGAACCAGACCGGGAAACATGTCAACAATTTGATCTGGACTCATGCCTCGCATCTCGTGCCAAGCAACAATATCGGCAACGCGAATACGATGCCCAACAATACAGGCCCTTCCGCCACATATTCCCGCCGTCTTGACAATGTGTTGCGTCAGTACATTTTCCATGGTGAACCCCGCGGAACACTGGGCTGGTCGTAGAACAGACGATCCATTGCGATATTATACCGCATTGCCCAGGGGAGCGACAGTGGCCAAGCGAAATAGTACATCGCAGGTTTGGCCCAAAGCATCCACCCTATTCCAGGGTTTCTGCCGTTACCAGGTCGACCGGTGTTTCGCGGTTGGCCAATTTCGTCTGGCCGTCCAGGATTTGCAGAGCGTACTCGATGCCGTAGACGGCCAATTGATCGCCGTGCTGGTCGGCCGTGGCGAGGATTTCACCGGCGCGGATGGCCTCGCGGACCGCCTGGATGTTGTCGAACCCGGCGATGAGCACCGAGCCGGCCTTGCCGCCCGACCGGACCGCCGCGAGCGCGCCGAGCGCCATGTTGTCGTTCGCAGCCAGAACGGCCTTCGCCTCGGGGTGCGACGAGAGCATGGCCGAAGCCACTTGGTTGGCGATGTTCATCTCCCACTGGGCCGACTGCGAATCGGCAATGACCAGCCCGGCCGCCTTTGCGGCATCCTCAAACCCGAGGCGGCGCTGCTGACCGTTAAACGACGTCCGGATGCCTTCGAGCACGAGAACGGCATCGCCCGGCTTGAGCTTTGCGGCCACCGCTTCGCCCACCTTGCGGGCCCCAGCTCGATTGTCCGGTCCGATGAACGGAATGCGCGCGCCGGTCTCCTTCAGCACTTGATCGTCCAGCTTGTTGTCGATATTGATGACAACAATGCCTTGGTCCACGGCTCGCTTCAACACGGGCGCCAGGGCTTTCGAGTCGGCCGGTGCGATGATAATTGCCTGCACGCCTTGGGCCATCATGTCTTCGACCAGCGACACTTGGCGGGCCAGGTCGCGTTCGTCCTTGATACCGTTGACAATGAGTTCATACTCCTCGGCGTTCGCCTGCTGATGTCGCTTGGCGCCCTCGGCCATGGTCGAGAAGAACTCGTTGGCCAGCGACTTCATCACCAGCGCGATGCGCGGCTTGGTATCCTCGCCGGTCTGGCCCCGGCCGGCCTCTTGCCGCGAGCAGCCCGCCATCCCGGCAAGAAGACAAATCAGTCCGAACGCAAAGGCGGCATGTACGGGTAACCTCATCGTGTTCCTTTCTCCG
The DNA here is from genome assembly GCA_964487655.1 of uncultured Planctomycetaceae bacterium. Taxonomy (GTDB): domain Bacteria; phylum Planctomycetota; class Planctomycetia; order Pirellulales; family Thermoguttaceae; genus PWXP01. The sequence continues at coordinate 2,309 of CAZASB010000149.1, read as the reverse complement.
TATTGAAGAGCGATTCCACTTCATTTCTCGACGGCATAGCGGGTTGGGCTCCGGCCCGTGTCGCAGCTAGAGCGCCCGCGGCGCAGGCCATGCGCAAGGCGATCGCGGCCGGTGCGCCTTCCGAGAGTGCGACGGCCAGTGCGCCGGCGAAGGCGTCGCCTGCAGCCGTGGTGTCCACCGCCCGGACCTTGAAGGGCGGCGCGAGAACCGGTTCCTTGCCCCGCTCGCAGTACACGGCGCCTCGCGAGCCAAGCGTGACAATGGCAAGCCCGGCACCCCGGTCCACAAGCCATTGCGATTGCTGAAAGGCAGCGTCCGGGCCACTGCCGGAAAGACCCGTAATGGCCGCCGCCTCGGTTTCATTCGGACAGATTGCGTCGACCCCGTAAAGCTCGGACGGCAGTGCCGACGGCGAAGGCGCCGGATTTAAGACCACGCGCACACCGCGCCGCCGCGCGAGCGCGACGGCCGCCACGACCGATTCCACGGGAATCTCCAATTGCAACAGCACGGTATCCGCCTGCGAAATGATCGACTCGGTCCCAGCGACGTCGGCAGGCGTCACTCGCCCGTTCGCGCCTGCCACGACAACAATCGCGTTCTCCCCCGAGTTCTCCACGCCAATCGTAGCGATGCCGCTCGAACAGCCCGGCGTGCAAAGGATGGCGTCGGTATTGACGCCACTCAAGCGGAGCGAGTCAATCAGCGCGACGGCGAAGGCGTCATCACCCACGCGCCCCACCATGCAGACCGTCGCCCCGAGTCGCGCCGCGGCGACCGCCTGGTTCGCGCCCTTGCCACCGGGGATCGTCTCGAACGAACTGCCATGCACCGTCTCGCCCGGACGCGGAAGATGCGTCACGCGCGCCACGAGGTCCATGTTCACGGATCCGATCACGACAATGCGCGGCTTTCGTCCGGAGGCAGTATCCGCCGTCACGGCTATTCCTTTCCCTCGCCGTCCAGTGGACCGGCGCATGGCGGCTGACTGCACAGGTTGACAAACGCTTCCGTCACCCGCGTACACTGGTTCGCGTCGACCGTCAGATAGCGATGCGATCCGTTCGGATCGGGCTCGAACCGCGTGTCGCCATTGTCTTCCACAATCACGCGACCAGGCGCCGACAGGCCGAAATAACCTCGATCCGGACGCACCACATACAGAACGCAGGTCAGGTCCCACGTGGGCCGATTGTGTGGCGGCGGCGCGAACAGGCAATAGGCCTCCGCAACCGGATGATGGGCAGCATAGCGATAATCTTGTTCAATGCTGACCGCCGGGTAGGGAATGGCGATGCCAATTTCGTAGCCACTCCACACGATGGGCGTCGGCCATTCGGTAGTGACCTTCTTGGCTGCCGGAATGTCTAAGATCACGTTGTACTCCAAGTGGCGCTTGCCGTGGATTGGCTGGAACGCGCCGGCCATCATCGACAGGAGCCTCGCCTTCTTGGCCACCAAGTCGCGTCCGGCCAGTGGCGAGATATCGTCCGCGGGCGAGTCGAGCAATCGCGCCAGATTGGTCGAGAAGCCCACCTGCACGAAGACGACCGACCGGTCCGGCTGCGAGGCGAGAATGCGTCGCAACAGGGCCGTTGCCTCCGGGGCGTCATTCCCATCCTGGAGGCCGCGCGGGTATCGCAGTGCCTCGCCGTCGCGCGCTTCCGCTAGTTTCAGGAACCGGCCCGGTTCCGGCGTTGGTCCGTTCCGAACGAGACCGACGGGGATATTCCCTCGGCCGTGGAACGTGTTCACGGCGTCGGTGAACACCGCGGCAAGCGGGTTGCTCTTCGTAAGGGTAACGGCCAGCAATTGGCATTCGCCGCGAGATTGCAGTGCGTGGATCAGGCCGAGGGCCAAAGCGTCGTCCACGTCGTTGCCCATGTCGGTATCGAAAATGACGGGCACGGGTTGCGCCGAGACGTGCCCGGCGAGAATGGCCAGAATTGCGAGCGAGGCCGCCGCCCAAAGAAGTCGTTTCATTGTTCCGTTGCTCCTGATCGTGATGGGGCTATTCGATGTCTGACAATCGCCGTGCATATCGGCTCGTGGGCACGTTTGTTACAGTCCTGATCGTACCCGAGCCTGCAGGAACACTCAAGCAGTGGCCCAGCCACACTACATTGCACGGGGGGGCGAGACCGCGCAGCGGCCCATGCAAGGTTGCTAGTTGCTAGTGCCGCGCTCGCGCGGTGGGCAGGTCGGAGATCGGTACGCACCGACGCGGTCGGCCCCCCGCGCGAGCGCGTCCCCAACTCCCATCTCCCAGCTTCCGTTTTTGGGTGGCAGCGTTCTCATTTTCCACATTC
>CAZASB010000148.1:0-11174 GCA_964487655.1 uncultured Planctomycetaceae bacterium | reverse complement strand
CGCCTCTTCGACCTTCGCGCGATCCTGCTCGTCGAATGCCTCGGCCAGTCGCTTGGGCAGCAGGGCTTGATGCTCCTTCGACAGGTAGCGGCACACGCAGTCAATCGGTTCCGCCGGGCCGGCGCGGCCGACCACCAGTTTCGACGCTTGCGGCCGCATGAGGAAATCGAGTTCCGGCAGGACGGTGATGTCGAACTGGAGTCCCTTTACCTGGTGATAGTTCATCACGCGCACCCGGGCGGCGCTGGGCGATTCCACTCGATGCTGCGTGACCATGGTCACAAACCGATCCACGCGCGTCGTCGCGGCCGGCTCGAAGGCATGGGCCAGTTCGACAAGCTGCACCAGCCGGCTCAGGTCGCGGGCATCGCAATGCGGGGCGAGTCGTTCCATCCATCCATGCACGGTCGCGCCGTAGCCCGCGGCCATCAGTCGATGGCGAACCTCGCCGGCCAGTCGCCAGGCGGCCGCCGCGTCGGCATGATTGGAGAACCCGAGCGACTCGCCCAGCGGCGACCGGGCCACGTGGTAGCGAGCGACCGTGTCGCCCGGATGATCCACCAGTCGCAGCAGCGACAGCACGAGTTGGACGGCGGGCGAGTCGGTCAGTGGATTGCCGCCCTCTTCGCTGGCGTCGACACCCTCGCGGCGCAGCCGGTAGATAAGGCGGCCGACAGACGTGTTCCTTCGCACCAGCACGCCCACCGAGCAGCCGGGCGACGCTTCGTGCAGCCTCTTGACCAGGCTGGCCGCGTGGTCGAGCGTGACGTCCGACTGCGACTGCCCCTCCGGCGCGCGCGGGGACACAACCACGCGGCAGTGGCCGGGCAGCTTGTCACGCGCGGTTGAGTGCTCGGTGAACCGCCGGGCCCAAGCTTGCGCGGCCTCCGGACGGTTCGCCAAGGATGGGTTGCCGCCGATGCCTCGGAACACGCGGTTCACCACGTCAATCACGGCCGGCGCGGAGCGGAAGCTGCGGGTGAGTTCTTCGCGGGTGAGATCGGTTAACTCGTTGTCGAGCGTATCGAAAATCTCGGCCACGCCGCCGCGCCAGCCGTAGATCGCCTGCTTCACGTCGCCCACGCAAAAGAACGAACGCCGCGCGTCGGTCCGGACGCTCTCTCGGGCAAACGGGCGCAGCACGCGCCACTGCTGCGGCGACGTGTCCTGAAACTCATCCAGCAGCAGGTGGGCCACGGGAGCGTCAAGTCGGTAGACCACCTCGTCGAGCCGGCCTGCCAAATCGGCGCCGGCCAACATGCGAGTGACGTCGTCGAACCGGATGGCCTGCCGCGCAAACTTCAGCCGCCGATACACCGTATCGAACCGGTCCAGCAGCCGGTACGTTCCCTCCGTCTGGTTGGCCAGTCGGCCAAGGATCACGGCCTTCGCCTGCACGATCAGCGGCCGGTAGGCGGCCAGCAGGTCGTCGGGGATTGGCTTGCGGTAATAGACCGGCTCCTCCGCTAGAATCTTGGCCGCCAGCCCCTTCGCGAGGAAGGCGTCCCAGTCTTCCACGCCAGCCCGATCGAGGTCGGTGTCGCGCGCGCTGGTCATGCGTTTGTCGGTGCCCAAGGCGACGGCCGCGGCGGCGTCGATGGCTGCTTGCAACTCCGCCGGCGCGAGCGGCTTCAGACGCGGAACGGCCTGCCAGGCCGACGCGGGTGCGTCGACATACGCGCCGTACAGCTCCTTCACCAACGTGCTGATCTCTTCGGCCACCGAGCGCGAGGCATGACCCTTGTGCAGCAGGTGCATCAGTTCCGAGGCGTCGCCCGTCGATTCCCGCGCCACGACCCGCCGCACCGCCTCGGCTCGCATGGCGGCGTCGTCAATCTCATCGACAATCTGCCAGCCCGGCGGCAGCCCAAGCTCCAGCCCGAAACTCTGCGCAATCTGTACGAAGAAGCTGTCGAGTGTACCGACCCGCAGACGATGCAGGCGGCGGACCATGCCGGCGACGAGCGCAAGGCACTTCTCTCGGCTGATAGGCTCGCCCTGGACGTGCTGGTTGAGTTCATCGAGCTTCGCCGCGTCGAGTGCCGCGCTGGCCAGCCGGGTGAGTACGCGGTCGAGTATCTCGCCAGCCGCCTTGCGCGTGAACGTGCTGGCCAGAATGGCGTCCAGCGGCTCGCCGGCCGCGGCCAGCCCGATGAATCGGTTGCTCAACTGGAACGTCTTACCCGTGCCGGCCGACGCGCGAATGACCAAGTTGGAAAAGCGATGGCTCATGCTGCCAGTATACCTTTGCGCGAAGGTTTCCTCGGACTCAGGTCGATTCCATATCCGGTGAACGCTTACCGGCCTGGGCATGGGCGAGTTTCTTCAGCCACTGCTGTAGTTCGACCAGCCCTCGGCTCGTGCGCGAGTGGCCGAACGTGTCGCCCACTTGCAGCAGGGCGTCGACCGCCTCGGCGTCGTACGCGCGGGCGCGCATCTCCTTGCGCCGAATGCGGGCCAACTCGGGGCCCGCCGCCCGCCATTGCCGAACAAACCGCTCCCAGTCCTGCCGGGACATCTCGGTCATGACGATTCCTTCAAGAGCCTTTCCGCACGGGCAAGAAGTTCGGGCGCTTCTTTCAGTTCGCAAAGCGGCTGGAGGTGCTTCTGCAGAATCGCCACTCCTTCTGGCAGAGAAATTCGGAGATTTCCCGTGCTGCCTCGTACAGCGTATTCATACGTTGATTGTATCCCATGGGGTCGGGCACGCATCGGATCAGCTAGTAGCGGCGAGCCGCGCGACAGCCATCGTACAGCCCTCAAACAACCGCATATTACCACATCCGAGGCATTCGTCAAGTTCGTAAACCACGTGGCCGTCAAACGAGTAGACGTTCACAACACCGAGTCGACGGCTTTCCGCTTCCTGGTCTCAATTCCGATTGGTCCTGTTCCCACGGTCTGTTGATAAGTTGGACGCTTATCCCCCAGGCTCACGCCACATCTCCTTCCTCTTCGATCATCTCGGACCCGTACTGGCCATCCTGGCAGATGGCTGCCAGTGATTCCGAAAATGCCGGCGGCGGGCTGGCGGGCGGCCAGAACCGCTCCTGTCGCACGTTGCGAATCACCTCGGCTGCCGTCGCTTCGGCCGAGGCCAGATCGTCGTCGGTCCATTCGGCCATCGAGGCGCCAGTCTTCGCCGTGTCTTTCGGCAGCAGGATGTAGCCCAGTTTCACCGGTCCGTCAATACCCAATCCGGCCAGCAAACGCCGGTAGAGGGGCAACTGAAGGTCGGCCCACTTGCCATTCTTCCGGTGCGTCTTTTCCGGCGGATTACCGCTCTCCGAAGTCTTGTAGTCGAACACCACGCGTTCGCCCGTGCCCGTGTTGACGTCAATCCGGTCAATGCGGCCGCGCAGCTCCATCGACTGGCCATCCACCACGAGCACGGCCTTGCCCGGTTCGGGCCCGACCTCGGCGTGCTCGATGCGCCAGCCTTCAGCTGCCCAACCGGCCTGCCAACGAGCCAGCGCTCGCAAACGCCATCGCAACTGCTCCACCTGCACGCGAACCGCCGACAGCGGCAGCGCGCCGAACTGGGCATCGGCCGCGCGGTCCAGGGCGGCGTTGAGATGGGCTTCAATCTCCTCGGCGTCGGTCGATTGGGCGGCAGGCGATCGGGCGAAGTCGTGAAGCACCTCGTGCGCGAGCGAGCCGAACCCGGCGCCGTCCAGTTCCATGGCGTCGTCGGCCAGTGTTTCAAGCCGAAGCCGGTGGCGGAGGTAATAGCGGTAGGGGCACGCCAGGTAGTCGCGGAACTCGGTCACGCGCATGGAGGTGACCGGCTTGGTAAGCGGCTCGGGCATGGGAATCGGGATGGCCGTTTCCCGCCGTCCAGCTTGGAGCGTCCCGGGCAGCGCCAGCTTGTGCGTGGACGGCGGCTCGCCGAAGAAACGGTTGGCGCGGCGCGCGGTCGTCTCGTCGTCGCACGCGAACAACAGACGGCTGGGCGCCAGCGGATCGCCCGCGGCGCTGCGACGGCCCACGACCAGGACAAGCCGGTCGCGCGACGCGGCCAGCACGCTCAGCGCGTACGCGTCGCGCGCGTAGCGGCGATCGTTGTCCATCACGCCCAATGCCCGGCGGAGCTGGTTGGGCAGGAACATATCGGCGTTGGCCGAATCGGGAATGGCGCCTTCGTTGAACCCGGTGACGATCAGCGCCGGCGCGTCGTCCAGCGGCAGGTCGAGCCATCCGAGCATCTCGATCGCCCCGCGCTGGGGCGCGGCGCTGATCCGCCCGGCCTCGACTTGCTCCAGCATGACGCGAATCGCCTCCGACGCCGTCATGGGCCCGGCCACCGAGTCGGCCAGTCGGCGCGGGATGTCAGCGTTCTCCCGGGCCGCGTCGCGGATCATCTCGCAGGCCATCAGCACGCTCCGGTCCGGCTCGCGCCGCCGATCGAGCTGCCGACGACCAAACACGGCAGCCAGCAGTTCGAGCACCGGCTGTCCCCACGCATCGAGCGTCCGGGTGCCCTCAAGCGACCGTAGCAGTCGCTCCACCGCGTCATGCAGTTCCGCCACGCACGCGTGGAGTGGGTCAAGATCGCCGGGGTTCTTAGTGGAGTCGCGCACGCTGGTTCCATATCCATTTTCCGCTTGTGTGCCTGAACCATGCTGGTCAGGCGGCCGAGACTCCTCCGAGGGGGCCGCTTGCTTGACCCACCCTACGTCTAAGCTGGCCGGCAGATGCGCCCCTTGGTAGGCGTCGAGCCGATCGAGCCAATCGTTCGGAATGCCTTGTTCGGCAAGCCAATCGACCACGGCCGGATGCCGCGCCAGCGCGGCCAGCGCGGAGAACGAGCCGTCGTTGAGATACTCCATAACGGCTGCGAGAAGCCGACTGGGCGATGTCTGGACAACCGGCTTTCCCACGCCGTATCGGGCAGGCACGTCGCACGCGGCGAGCGACTGCTCCAGTTGCGGGACCAAGTCGGCTGCCGCCCGATCAGGAACGCCAATGGTAATCTGCTCGGCGGAGTATCGGCCGTCAAGCCCGGCGAGCCAGTGCCCCACCATGCCTGCCTGGTCGGCAGGGTTGTCTACCTGGAACATGCAGGCGTCGTCCAGTTCGATCGTTACTTCCAGCCATGCCTCGGGGATGAGGTAACCGTGCTCGTCGAATCGATCGGCCAGGGCCTCCGGCGCGAAGACCAGCGAGGTAACGCGGTCGCTCACTTGGTCGAGCATGAGCCGCTGCTGACGGTTGAGATCGGCCGTGCCCAGCAGGACGATGGGCCGGTCCACGGCGCACTCGCGCTTCTCAATCGCTACGCGGCGGGCCGTCTGGCGGTCCCAAAGTCCAAGTCCGTCGAGCACCTCCAGGTAACGTTGCTGGAGCCGAGCCAGGGCGTCCCACCGCGACGTCTCCCGAAACCCGGCCAAGCGGCCGCCTGCCTGGGCAACATCGCCGAAGTCGATGTTCTCGCTGGCCAACTCGCGATGCAGCATGTTCAGCATCGCGCCCAGAGCGAGCCATGCCGGCAAATCGTCAGCGGCCGGCGGGGAGGGCACGAGACGTTCCACCACCACCGGTTCGCTCCCTCGCAAGGCATCCACCCAGGCAAGCTGCTGCGTCAGGTCGTTGGCGAATGGGCGCAGCGGTTGGTAGAGCAACTCGGGCAGCGCCCCGACGGTCACGATGGTTGGCGGGCACAAAGGCGTCCGGTCCGCCTCGGCTCGCATGACCAGCAGTTCCAACAGACGTCGTTCAGCCCGGCTGGTCGGCACGGCCAGGATGACGTCGGCCAAGTTGAGTCCGTCAGGCGTGCCGAATCGCTCGGCCAAGTAATCGACCGCCGCCGGGAGTCCGGGACGATCGAAGCCGCGGAAAACTCGACAAATAGGCATGGGCGCTTCCTGCATTGGGGAATCGAAGGGACTGGCGGCCATTATCCACCAAAAGACCGGAGGATGACAGGGAAGGAGCGGGACCACTCGTATTCCAGTTCCGAAGGGGCGTCCCTAAGTCAGCCCGGAGTGGAGTGCGTCGTATGCGGCACGGGCCTCGCTCTGCCGTTGCGGCCTGCAACAGCCGCTTGCCGTTTTCACCCCACCCGCGCGAGCGCCACTGTCACCTGATTCTAGGGCACGAACGATTGACCACGAAATACACAAACGACACGAAAGAAGAGTTGATATCCGTCGTCTGTGGTTCGCTGCCCACCTGTTGCCATGCCTGTACAATCTGTTTTCGTGGTTCGCTCGCTTTGCCCCCAAGGTTCCGAAACGTGCGGAGGAGCGGACCATTGCGCGGCGCCGCGGCGGAGCCGCCTTGGAGTGCGAGCGATTGATCGCCGCTTTTCCTTTTTGGTGGAAGGCCCGGTTGCCTGGTTCACCCACGCGTTCCATGCCGTTCCGCACCTAGAAACGGAAGAGCCCTTTTTGATAAACTCGATCGGATCAACAATCTTGACCTCGCTGATCCGATCAGCCTTTCCCAGGACTTGGTCGTCCGTGGTTATGAAGTAGCCACATCCCGCAACCACGGCACACGCAACGTGAAGGGCGTCGATCTTTCGCAGCCCGATCTGCGCGAATGATTCCGCGGCTGCCTTGATGGCTGGGCTCTCAATGCTGTCGACGGTAGCATAGGTTCTCCACGTTCGTGTTCCTTCACGTCTGTCCACGAACGGGTTGTTCGAGTTCTCGAAGTCGAGGACATAGGACCACGCCAGTTGGAGGCCGCCTTCCCGAATGACTTCTTGGATTCTCAGTTTGGCCTCCGCTTCAAGTCGAATCCGGAGCTGCCGCTGGTCGTCGAAGGGTCGGTTGAAGCAGCAATTGTCCAGATAAACTCGCATGGCTCTCCGGAAGCTCCTGGGGGAACGCCAGACCATCTGATCCTACCACTCATTCTACCACAACATGCGGCAAGAAACGCAACTTTTTGTCTTACAACGACTTACAACCTCCGATGCTCGATCCGCCGGTGGAACGCGGCGCGGTGAAGGCTGCCAAGCCGAATGCCCCGCTAGCCGCCCCGATTTTTTTGGGTGGCAGTTTTCCTGTTTTCCACATTTCGTCGTGCGTTTCTCCTCCGGCCGCGTGGCAAACCCGTGCGACCTTCGCTCCCTGATGCTCCTGGCTTACCTGCCACCCCCGTCCTCGTCATCCTCATCTTCTTGCCCGCCGATCTTTCTGCCATTCCACTGTGCGCACCGCAAACGCCCCCCTCTCCAGGAGGGGCCGCCGAAAGGATAAATAGGAACACTTATCTTCGCTAATCCCCATTCATCCTGACAGCGATCGATTCGTGTCGATACGGGACATATGTATAGGTAATGGAGTTTAGCAGATCGGACGCCGGTCTGCAAGGCAAAGAATTGGGCCAGTGGGAGTTAGCTGGGAGCTAGAAGCTTCGCGGCCACTTCGCCTACTACGGAATCAGGGGCAACAGCGTTGTGTTGACCCGTTTCCGGGGCGAGGTGCGTCGTGTCTGGCGGAAGTGGCCCAGTCGCCGCCGACGGAAGAACCGACCATCTTGGAGTTGGTTCGTCAGACTCCAAGAACGGTATCGACTGCCTTACGCGGTGGCCGTCCGGGCAACCGCGGAACGTCAGGTAGAGTTTGCCCTGGAAGCGGACCAGGTCCGTGAAGGCGTTATGCTCGCCTCCCGAACCGGTTGACCTGTCAGCTTTCCCCGGCCATACTTGGTTCCGTGGGGAAAGCCATTTCCTGCCAGTAAGACCGTAGTCGGTCCGAGAGAACCACAACGGCACTCCAGTCAGTCCAGTTGAACTGACGGAGGCTGTAACCTGCCCGCCTGTTTGAAAGGAGCCAACCGTGTCGCGCCTTGCCATACTCGTCTGCCTTAGTCTGATTCCCGCACATTTCGTCCATGCCGATCCACCCAAGCCGATCGAGCGTGATCAGCTCGGACGTGGCGTGAAGTTGCGCATTCTCGTTGACAAGGTGATGCAGCCCACCGCCGGCTGGATCACGCAGGAGTGGATGGTCAAGGCCACGGCGGACGCGGGGTTCAATGTCCTCTCGCCGCGCACCGGTCATGAGCGGCTCGACGAGGTCCGCCAGGTCGCCGCTTGGTGCAAGCAGTACGGCATTTACTACATGCCGTGGATGCGCGGCTCGCTCGGCGCCCCGGCCGGCGGCGCCGCCAACGGCAAACGGGTCGTCTGGCCGGGCGGCGGCGAGCAATCGCTGTGGAGCCCCAATTCCGACGAGTTCTGGCAGTGGACCACCCGCTACATCGTCGAGTACGCCAAGATCAGCCGCGAGAACCCGCACCTGATGGGCGTCTTCCTCGACTACGAAAACTACTCGCCGGGCGGGCAGGGCAATCTGTACTCGCTATCTTACGACGACGTGATTCTCGCCGCCTTCGCCCAGGCGAAAGGGATCGAACTGCCCAAGTTGCCCTTGGCTGAACGGAAGCCGTGGCTGGAGAAAGAACAATTGCACGATGAGTTTGCCCAGTTCCAGGTCGGCCACTGGCGCGACCGGTGCCGGGCGCTACGGCAAGCGGTTGACCAACACGACCCCACGTTTCAGTTCTGCATTTATCCCGCGCCGGGCACGCCGCTGATGGTCGAGGCCGCGTATCCCGAATGGGCCACGGCAAAGGCCCCGCTGATTCTGGCCGATCCGTGGGTCTACGGCCGTCCATCGAACCTGATTCCGCAGAAAGAAGCCCTGCTGCTGAACCGCGACATACTGCTTCGGGGAATGGAGATTCCGAAGAAGGCCGGCATCCCGTTCATCTATGCCGGCGGCATCGACCCGGTGGTCCGCGGCGCCGACCCTGAGTTCTCGGGCAAGAACGCCGTGATGATCTCGGAAACCACCGGCGGCTATTGGATCTTCTACGAGGGACCGACCTACACAAAGCAGGACCACGCCGATTACTGGAAGTGGTTCACGTGGGCGAACCAAGCGATTGCGGCAGCCAACTGGCAGGTGTGGCACGCGCCTCGCGAGAACCCCGAGACCTGGGATCTCGCCGCGTTTCACTCGGTCGAACGGCCCGCCCTGATCGCGCCGGAGAAGACCGCCGCGACGGAGTATCCGACGGTTCGCGTCCGTCAGGAAAACCTCGTGCTGTTGTCGTGCAAGGCGGGCACGCCGGTTGAGGTGGAACTGAAGGCCATGCGGATCGGGCAGAGCCCGCCGCTGCTGGCATGGGAGGTCCGCGACCCGACGCTGGAGAAGATCGCGTCGCTCAAAACGCCGCAAGAACACGCGGCCACGGTCAAGTTCACGCCGGACCGCGATGGCATTTTCCTGCTGGGCGTCTCGGCCGGCGGCGCCGCTTGGAACCTTGTCCGATCCAACGTACCCGCGGGTCTGTACGCCGGGGAGCCGTTGCACACGATCTTCGGAGCCAAGCGATTGTACTTCCACGTGCCTGCGGGGCTCAAGGAATTTTCGCTCCGCGTCGCGGGCAGTGGTGGGGAGACGGTTCGTTTGAACGTTTTTGCCCCCGACGGGCGGCAAGTCGCCACGGGACAGACGACTGAGCAGGCGCAAGTCGACGTGAAGGTTCCGGTCGCGAACGCATCCGACGCCGTATGGTCGCTGGAACTCGTGCGAGCGGACATTGGCGTGCTGGAAGACAGCACAATCCGGCTCGATCCCAAACTCCCGCCGGTAATGTCGCTGACGCCGGAGGAAGTGTTCCGATAGGGCAAGTCGCGGCCCTATCATTTAGCCCACAGTCGTTTCAGCTCCGCGACTGTTGCGTCGACCATTTCCTGGCCGCCAACATGTCCGATACGATTACTCTTGATCGTCGCTCCGTAACTGCCGCCTTTTTCGGCACGCTCCGTGGGGACGTAGCCACCAATGACGCCTTTGCCGTATTGACCGGCAAGCTGCACAACGAACGTTTGCACGGCCGGGCTGCGTGCCTGGATTCGAACGCCGAAGTCGGTGAATAGCTCGTAGGGATTTGTGCAGATGGCGATATCGCCGATACGTACGACGTGTACTTCCGTCGGATGCACGCCCTTGCCGGCCTGCTGCATTTCGTAACGAGTGACGATCCCTTGGTTCCAGTGCAGTCCGAGGCCGCGGATGTTCTTTTCGGTCAGCTTGGCGACTTCCTGCTTGGCCGCCAGGTAGTCAGCCTCCGGAACAGGACGCATGGTGAGATCGAGGTTTAGCACGGAATGTGTAAAAGGCACATCGAAACGCACGTCGTTCTTGGCCACCGCCCATGCATCGTCGACCGCTCGGTTGATTCTCCTGGCAATCTCCTGCAAACGATCGAGCCCGCGGCCTTGCCGCATCCTTTCCTCGGCGGCCTTGCGCCACTGGATGTGGGGCGACTGATCACCGCCGGCGCCGCAAAGGCTGAGTACGGTGGTTTCGGGCGAGAACTCCTCGAAAAGTGTCTCGCGGACATAGTGCCAGTAGTCGGCGTTCAGATTCTTTCCCGATTCAACCTCCTGGGCGGGGCACGCAACGTCGATGGCTATACCAATCGGGATCGCCGGCTGTTCCTTGTCGTGCGCGAACAGGACATGCACGCCGTGGTCCTCAAAACCTTCGACGTGGCTGAAGTCGTCCGTGTTCGTCGGTCCGTACATGCGAGCTGAACCATCCAGGTAGGACATTCGCCGGTTGTACGCGACGACCGCGTGGCTGAAGCCCCAACTAACGCCTCCCACCTTGCGAGACCGCCACGCCTTGTCAATCGCCTCCGCCAGACGCTCCTTCAGGAACTCGACGTACTTCGACGGTTTCATGCAGTCGTCGGGCAGCGTATAACGATCATCCAGCATGGCCGGCGCCGTGTGCGTGTGCGTGGCCGCCAGAATGACTTTGTTGACGTCGAATTCGACTCCGCGTTTCGTGAGGTATTCACGAAACTGATCCTGCAAGTCGTAGCGGAACATGACGAGATCGGCCGAGACGAGAATCAGTTCGTCCACCCTCTTTTCACCTTCCCTCGCTTCGATGACGAGTACGGACGCCGTACAGGGGGTTTGGACTTCGCGCGAAACGCGTGTATGGGCCTGGCCCGTCAATGCGACAGGTTCGTCCGGCGTGATACTTGTCTTCGCGGCGCCAATAAGAAGTTCGGTGGCCGGAAGGGGAGGCAGATACAAGGCGCCCAAGAGCAGAACAATCGTGTACAGCACAAAGCAGCGTCGCATTACCCATCCTCCTTAGAGTGTTTCACGGTACAACATCAAGATAGTCTTGATC
>CAZASB010000147.1:0-11547 GCA_964487655.1 uncultured Planctomycetaceae bacterium | reverse complement strand
CTGAATCGGAATCTTGTACCCATCGTCGGCTTCGCAGTATACTGGGGTGGAGACAATTTCGCCAGTCCCCCAAGTCGCGCCAGGAGATGTCATGCGAAAACGCTTTCCGCGATCGATCGGGCCTCTGAGTAAACTCTTCGCGATCCTGCCGTTGCTTCTGCTCGCCGTAGTGGCCGTCGGCCGCGAAACCGAATGTTGTGATCATTCTGGCGGATGATCTTGGATGGCAGACCCCCAGAAGGTCGAGCAGCTTCGAGCCGAGCTGGATCGTTGGCAGCGGGAAATGCAGCCGGAAGGATAGAGATTCCACTTGGCTCTTCCGTTTCTAGGTGCGGAACGGCATGGAACGCGTGGGTGAACCCGGATGCTGAGACATCCGGAACCACCCACCCTACGGCTTTCACCACTGGTTTGCACTTAGAAACGGAAGAGCCTTCCGCTTTCTTCCATTGCAGGTATGAGGTAGTTATAATGGTTCCCGCTGATGTATTGATGTGGCACCGCCGTGCAGAACCAGACGAAAGGAAAACCATGTTTCTCGACCCCATTCGCGCTCTTGTTGTTTTGCTAACCTTGACATTCTTGCCGTATGCATGTCTTGCGGGCGATGCCGGAGCCGTCGCGTCGGCTCCCGACGGGGAGGGCTTCGTTTCGCTATTCAACGGCGAGGACCTGGGCCAGTGGAAGGGCGCCACGGATATCTACGTTGTCCGGGATGGGGTCATCGTGTGTCCCACGTTGGCCAGAAATAAGGTCGATCGGAGCAAGACCTGGAACCTGTACACGGAGAAGGAGTATGCCGACTTCATCTTCCGATTCGAGTTTCGCGTAAGTCCCAACGCCAATAGTGGGCTGAGTGTCCGCGTGCCGTTTGGGCAAAGCTTCAACGAACTCCAGATCATCGATGACGCCATGACTGGCATCACCTTGAAGCCGTACCAGTTTCATGGTTCCATTTACGGTGCCGTGCCAGCCAAGCAGGGGCACCAGAAGCCAGCGGGCGAGTGGAATAGCCAGGAGGTCATCGGCCGGGATCGTAGCCTCACGGTCAAGCTCAACGGTGTAACGATCGTGGATGTGGCGGACCTCGACGAAGAGGTGAGCAAGCAACTGCCCACTTGGAAACGTTCCAAAGGGCACCTGTGCTTCAAGGGACACAGCGGGCCGTCGCTGGAGTTTCGCAATATCCGCATCAAGGAACTCGATTGATTGCGATAGGATGCCCAGCCCCGCGGAGAGGTCTAGCGCTGAACTGCGGCGGGAGGAATTCTGGAATTGTATTACATTCGGTTGTAACCTTCCCTTCGCGTCAAGCGGCGCAGCCTAGGAGGGTGGGGAGGTCGGCTTTGTAGGGGTAGAGGCGGTTCTGCTCCGCAGCGATGCGGGCGGTGTGGAAGGACTCCCAGTCGTCGTTCAGGTAGATCGCCCGATACGAAGCGAGGACCAACTCTCCGGCTAGTAGCGACATGTAAGCAATTTACGCAAGGGAGAGCAGGCAAAGAGGACATCACTGATTTATAATCAATGATGTCCCCTAGCATCCCAACCGCTGGAAAGACGCCTCGCTAATCCCTAATCCCGGTCTGACCCCAAAGCTGCCCCGGTCTGACCCCAAAGCTGCCCACACGGAACCGGCCTGCGTCTCGGCCAGGGGGCAGTCATACCGCGAATCGATTGCAGCCCAAAGGGACACGCCCTTACGCGAGGAGTCTGCTCCCGCGGCAAACAAATGGTGTTTTGACGAAAGCGTCCTAAAATATTGAAGGAATCGACCATGCTTTTGGCTTTTGGTGAAATCATGTTGCGGGTGGCTCCGCCCGGAATGCTTACATTCCGCCAAGCGTTGCCGGGTTCGCTTGAGTGTACCTTCGGTGGCGGCGAGGCCAACGTGAGCGCCTCCCTGGCCCTGCTCGGCAGGCCGGTTCGGTATGTCACGGCGCTGCCGAACAACGCGATTGTCGACGCACTGGTGGGAACTCTGGCGGGACTGGGCATCGATACCCGCTCAATTCTGCGCCGCGGCGAAGGTCGGCTGGGAATCTATTTCCTTGAGGGGGGAGCCAACCAGCGAGCATCCAAGGTCGTTTACGACCGGGGCATGAGCGCCGTCAGCCTAGCCGCGGCGGACGAGTACGACTTTGACAAGGCGTTGGAAGGCGTGGGACGGGTGCATGTGACTGGAATCACGCCCAGCCTCTCCGAAAACGCCTTCCGCAGCACGCTGGCCTTGGTGGAAAAGGCCCATCGGCGCGGCGCCCTCGTCTCTTGCGACCTGAACTTCCGCAAAAAACTGTGGCGATGGCGGCCGGGCACCGACGCCCAAACGCTCGCTTCCGAGTGCATGAGGCAGATCCTCGGCCACGTGACCCTGGTCATCGGTAATGAGGAAGACGCCGACAAGGTGCTTGGCATCCGCGCCGAGGGGACCGAAGTCGAGGCTGGACGGATCAACCCAGCCGCGTACGAGCAGGTGGTCCGCGAGGTCGCGAGTCAGTTCCCGAACATCCGCCAAGTGGCCATTACGCTGCGCGAGAGCATCTCGGCAAGCCACAACAATTGGGGCGCCGTGCTGCTGGACGTTGATACCGATCGGACCTTCTTCGCCCCGATGGATGCCGACGGCCAATACCGGCCCCACGAGATTCGCAACATTGTCGACCGCGTCGGCGGGGGCGATTCATTCGCCGCCGGATTGATCTACGCGCTCGGCAGCGAGCAGTACCACGAGCCGGCCGACGCCATCCGATTCGCCGTCGCCGCCAGTTGCCTGAAGCATTCCATCTCCGGCGACTTCAACTACGCCACGCTCGACGAGATTGCCGCCCTGGCTCGTGGCCAAGCCTCCGGACGAGTGCAACGCTGAAGCGAGACGACGTAGCTGGCCATTCATGTGGCCGGTCGGGACGAGCCCGGAGGGGAAAAATGGGATTAGCCCGGATTATCCACCACGGTTCTGCTTGGCAGCAAGGAAGGGACCGGCACGCGGCAGACAATACGGCATGGCTAAAACGCTTCGCCATAAGCCTGCTGAAGCAGGCCAATGACAAGGAAAGTGTCGCCATGCGTCGCCGAATGGCAGGCTGGAATCCCGAGTACCTATCGCAAGTCCTTGGCCTGTCAATGGTTTAGTGTGCATTTGCTCTGCTTCTGGACGCCATTTTATTCCCCGGGTGATGAATAATTCGGGTTAATTACCTCGATTGTCTCGCGCCGGTCGGTAGACGGCGCGTGGCCGAGGCACGTGCCACCTGACCGCCAGAAAATCTTATCACGCACCTCTCTCCCGGTTGCTTCCATTCCAGCGGGAGGCGGAGTATACTGATGGTCCCCGTTTTACGCCTGCCCCTGCCTCATGCCTCAGGAGGTTCTGTCATGTTGTCTACGCACTTGGCGTCTCTGTTCGTGGCAATTCTTGCCACGGCCCCATCGGCCGATGCCGTCGATACGGTCCCTAATGGCCTTTCCTCCGAGATCAAGAAGACTCTTGGCATGGCCCCGGACCAACCGGAGGAATGGGTCGTTGTCCATGAAGACCAAGGGGCGTCGGAGAAGGCTCGCCAGCGCGACGGATACGATCCGACCAAGGATGTCCTGCGAGTCGAGTTCATGCACGTAGCCGGTGACCGCTACGCGTGGCGGACCACGCTTGCCACCGCACCCAAGCTCGATGATACGGTACACCACCTATACATCGACGCCGATGATGACCCCAACACCGGGCGCGAAGGATACGGCGTGGAGTACATGCTTACCGTGGCGCGAAACAACTGCAGCGCACAGTGCTTTGGACCGGACGGCCAGCAGTGCCAGGCGCCACTCATGCGATTCGCCGTGCAAGGCAATACCCTGCTGACGAGTGCCGACGTGGAACTCAGTTCAGACGCGGCAGGCACTAAGTTTCGCATGTGGGCGCTGTGCCATACGAGCACCAGCGCGGACCAGCCCCAACCGACCATGTCGTCGAGCACGGATCGATTTTCGGTGGAAGGCGCGCCGCTCAATCAGCGCGAGAAGATCATGCTGCCGGCCGACTACTCCGAGCACCACCGGGTGGCCGGGACGTTCGGGCTCGATGTAATCCGCCCGCTGCTGGTCGATCCCAATGTCGTGGCCGTGCGTTACGACGAACTCGAGGTCGACGGCTTCGAGGTCGATCTGTTCACCTCGCAGCGATACGGACACCTCAAACGACTCCGTACCGGCGCTCGAGCGTGGCACAAGATGGCAAAGCCGGGCCGCTACTTCGTCGGCTTTCTGATGTACGATGACGGGAGCGGCCAGCGGATTGCCATCCATGTGAACGACGAACTTGCCGGGGTGGCCGTGGTTAACGCCGGCATCCGGCGGCATGGCATCTACTACCTCGACGCGCCGCGCGATCTGAAGGCTGGCGACGTCGTCACCCTGGAGGCATTGGGCAGCGACGGCAAGCACGGCATCGGCTATCTACTGCTGATGCCGAAAGCGCCGGAGGCTCGCTACGTCGAGTACCGGGTGGAGAACACCCGCTGGCTCGCGCCGGTGAATACCGAGGGCGAGGCATGGATATCGTGGACGACCACGTGGCCGTCCAGCAGCCACTTCGAGTACGGGACCACCGACGAGTTGGGCGAAGCGGCCACCGAGGACTGTACGCGTCTGGTGCATCGGGCGCGGCTTTGCGGACTCAAGCCGGGCGTGACCTATCACGGTCGCGGCGTCGGCGCAGCCCCGGACGGCAGCCTCTACCACGGCCCGACCATTGAATTCACGGCCGACAGCGTCACGTCGCCACCCACGCGAGAAGGCATCAACCGCGTGCCGCTCACCGTGCGCAACTGGCACGGCGTGGCCGCCGCAGGCTGGCCGGTCACCGGCGGAGTGCCTTTTCCGCAAGGCGCCCTGGCCTCTGAACGCGACGTGCGCCTGACGCGCGACGGCAAGGAGGTTCTCGCCCAGTTCAAGCCGCTGGGCGTCTGGCCCGATGGATCGATCAAGTGGCTGCTGGCGAGCGTGCTGGTTGATGCAGACGCCGGCACCGAGGCCCCGTATGTACTGGAGTACGGGCGCGAGGTGCGCCGTTCAGCCGACGCAGCCGATCTTGCCCCCCTGGCCGTCGAGAAGGATGGAATCGTTCAGATCGATACAGGCGCCGTGCGGCTAACAATCGACGCACACGGCCAGCTTGTCGGCCCCGATGGCCCGTTCGTTACCGAACTAGTCGATGGCGAGGACAAACGGTTTAGCAGCACGCTGGCCAACGCCGAAACGACCATCGAGGAGAATGGGCCGGTTCGCCTCGTGGCGAAGACCACCGGCGACCTGACGGCGGAGGATGGCACAACGAGTTTCCGTATCGAGCAACGCGTCGAGGCATGGCGCGGTCGGCCGTTTGCACGCGTGTATCACACGTTCATCAACACGCTGCCCGACGACGTGTCCGCAACGACGCTCAAGACGACGCAATCGCGGCAGTTTGCCGACGTAAAACGGCTGAGTTTCGTCGCTCTGGCTTCCGCGGTCGCGTGGCAAGCGCCGCTTGCCGAGGACAAGCCGCTTGCGCTAAAGGCTGGCGAGCGCGTTTGGCAACGGTTCGACAACGAGTTTGTGCCTGCCGATGCCGCGCCGGTCAAGGGCCGAATTGTCGGCGGCCTGGTAGCCGAGGGCGGAGCGACGGTTGAAGGGAGGACGGCGGCCGTCTCCGTCCGCGATTTCTGGCAGAATTATCCGAAGGGCTTCGAGGTCACCGCCGCCGGCGTGCAGGTGGACCTGTGCCCTGCATTCGAGGCCGGCCCGTACGACGCTTTTCCATTTGAGAAGGAAGGGCACCAGCTCTACTACTATCTGCGCGACGGCACGTATACCATCAAGCGAGGCATGGCCAAAACACACGAGCTGCTGTTGGATTTCGGTCCCGGCGCGGCGGAACGGGCCATGCTGTTTCAGCGCCCGCTGCTGCTAACGGCCGAACCGGCGTGGTACTGCAACAGCAAGGCGTTCTACCACGTAGCCCCTCGCGATACGGAACGGTTCCCGGCCTACGAGGCGGCCATCGACCAGAACTTGACGGGGTACATCGCCCGCCGCGAGCGGCAGCGCGACTACGGCATGATGAACTATGGCGACTGGTACGGCGAGCGCGGCGCGAACTGGGGCAATATCGAGTACGATACGCAACATGCGTTCTTCCTCGAATACATTCGGTCGGGCAATCCCGATGCCTTCTTCCTCGCCGAGGCGACCCAGGTTCACAATCGCGACGTCGACACGGTCCACTGGTCGCCGAACCCGAGTGAGATCGGCCTTGTTTATGTCCATCAAATGGGTCACGTGGGCGGCTACTACGACGAGTCGGTACCCAACACGCTGGGTATTCCACAGGCCGGCGCGACCGTCAGCCATGCGTGGACCGAGGGCCAGTTCGATCATTATTTCCTGACCGGCGACCCGCGGTCGCTCGAAACGGGCATGGCCGTGGTCGACTATTTTACCAACCGCGAGCTTTCACGTCCGTACGACTGGACCAGCGCTCGCGTGCCGGGTTGGCACCTGATTATGCTGACCTCGGCTCTGGCGGCCACCAACGACCCGTACTACTTGAACGCCGCGAGGATTGTCATGGACCGCGTGCTTCAGACGCAGGATACCGAACCGCGGGAGCTACCAGAATACCAGAAGCGGCCGGGTCACACGCACCAGTTGGGCGGCTGGACCCGCATGATGGTGCCCGGCCACTGCCACTGCGAGCCGCGCCACCGGGGCAACGCCGGGTTCATGGTCACGATCCTGCTCAGCGGCATGACCTACTACCACGACGTGACGCAGGATCCGGCAGTCAAGGAGGCCATCATCCTGGGCGCCCGGTATCTGATTGATGAATTCTATTCGACCGAAACGCACGGATTCCGGTACACAAGCTGCCCGGAAATGGGCTATCGGGCCGGCATGTCGCCCATGTACGCCGAGGGGATTGCCCGGGCGTATCGTTGGACGGGCGACCAGATCTTCCTCGACTCGCTGACCACTGGGCTATCCGCCGGCGCACGGGGGTCCAGCTACGGCAAGGGCTTCTCGCAATACTACCGCTGCGCCCCCCGCTTGTTGTTCGACCTGGCCGAGGTCGGACTCACGCTGGAGGAGAAGCCGAAGAAATGAGGGCGCGTGGCAGCGGAAGACGACAGAACCAGAGTGGGCACGTGAAAAGACACAGTTCATCGTACACGATCGGGAAGAGTCCAGTCTTCAATCCGCAGTCCGGGTATCCGCTCGAAGTCGGCCGTATTCCTGGTCAGGAGCGTAAAGCCCCGTGCCAAGGCAATTGAACCAATTCGCAAGTCCATCGTTGCGACGCGTACGCCGAATTTGCACAGCCTGACAAACATGTTGGCCGCTTCGACATCGAACGACAACACATCAATCTCCGGTTGCACCGGTATCTGGCGTATCGCGGGCAGAGCGACGAAACTCCCGACCCAGTTGCGACGTCTCCTCAAACTCCGGCCACGGGTCCATCGAACCGGCGATTTCGTCGAGCCACGGTCGATGCGCGGACATCTTTGCAAGCTGGTGCTTCACGGCTCTCACCTCGGATTTCAAGGCCGACAGGCGATTGCCAACGGTTGACATGACTTTTCGCTCCCGCGGAGATCAACACCGCATACACCTCCGTTTGGAGTGTACTGGTATTCTACCATGTTAACGGTCGAACACAAGGGAAATCGCAACGGTGAGTCTCGTACTTGCAGTATAAATAGGCTTTGTCGATAGTCAATAGACGGATTCGGAGCGAAGCCCAGGGGCGGAATCAGACTCCGATCACGGCGCCAGGTCAAGGATTCCCTCCCACACATGGACTGTCATGGAATACATGGCCCACATCCCGACCGTTCCCAGGATAAGGAATGCCACGGCGACGGCACCAGTGACGATTGCCGCGCGTCGGGCGGCGGTGCCGCGTCGGACCGGCCGGTCCCATGGCACGGCAACACCCGGCGCCGGAAAGCACCCGGAACGCCCAATGCGCCATGCCATGAAGCCCATTCTTGCGGCATAGACTACAATGATGGCGCCGTAGCCCCATGCCACGATCAAGGCGAGGAACTTCATTCGCTCGGCCGCCATGGGGAGCGCGTCCAGGCCTTCGTTCGCCAACGCCTGCTGAAGATGCCGAATCTCCAGCCATAGCGGTATAATCACCGCGGCAGTCAGGCTGGCAAGCAGTAGTAACTCGCCGAAGAAGAGCACGCGTCCCCGACGGCTGCCAGGCACGATTTCAGGCAGGTTTGTGGTCGGCTCGTCATTGCGCATGGTACTCAACACGTAGGGTGGTCGAGGTACGAGACCCACCATTGCGGCTTCTCGCTAGACCTTGATCAGTTCAATTCCCGTTCCGGTTCCCAAGTTTCGTGAGTATTGCTTCTGCTCGGGACGGTTCCAATGTTCGTGTACGCCCAAGCTTTCAAGTCGTTTACCATCGCCTGCCGGGGCATACCGTATGCCGGAAGGCGGATTGTGCGCCAAGGCGGCTTCGTGCAGGTAGTCGTCAACAGCCCCGGCCATGTAACGTGATCCGGCCTCGGCCGCGAAGAAGTCGACGCCCACCGATTCGATCGCCACCGGATCCTGCGATGCGAAAATGCTTGCTGCCGTCCTCTTGAGCAATCGTTGCCGAAGTCTTCCCGCTGTCCATTGTACACGCGTCTCTCCTTAGAAAAAGGTCACGGTAGAAGTCGCGTTTTCTCATGCCAAGCCCGTTCGTACCCCCCCTTGGCCACGCGAAACGAAAAGACCGAGCGTTTGCCGATAATATACAGACATACACATTCCCCATTCTGGCAGATTTGCCACGGTCTGCAAGGCAAAGAATCAGGCCGGGGGGGAAGCAAGGTATCAGGCTTCAGGTGTCAGGGAGGTGCTCGCGCGGAGGGCAAAGGTAGGGCGGGGTGTTTCGGTTTGCACGACACGCTCCATATGCCGATCGCCCAAGCGTAACGTTTGCAGGCCACGTTATTGACCATCGCCGCATGCCGCACTTCACCCACGCGTTGGCAGCGCTCAAAATATCCTCCATCGCGCCGCGCCAATGCAGCACGGCCTGCAGCAACCAACTTCGCGAGCATTCGCCGGGTACTGTGCCTGAAGGATTTCGAGGCCACGGATTGAACACGGATGAAACACGGATTGGTGGGAGGTGAGGACACGAGGGACGCACGGCCTACGAGTCGTGTTCTGCAGAGGATGGAGAGGAAGAACCACGAAACACACAAACCACACGAAAAGCAGGCTCACGGCGATGAGCGGGCAGGACAGCGGAAACAACTGATTGAAGCGCATTGCCTTTCCGAAAACCCGCAGCGGTTCATTTGGGTCACGACGCCTCGTTTCCAACTTGGGTACGAGGTGAACACCAACGTCGGCAATTCGCGTATTGGGTGGGTTGCCGTTCGTGGCTGCAAAAGTGCATTCTAAAGGTATTACGTGGAAAACTATCTAACCACATCGTTCGCCAAGAAAGATGACACGATTCTACAACATTCAGGCCGGATACGCCCTTGCACATCGCGCAGTTGCCGCTATGCACGATGAGCTTGAGGGGTTTGACTACTTTGAGGATTTCGTTCAGCACGATTCCCCGAATTTCACATACCGTGTGATGAAACCCCGTCGGCACTCTTTGCTACACGTCTTTCTTGAGGGACTGGAAGTAGAATCGCTGGAAGGCGATCTCTACGACATCTCTCCTTTCGAGAACTTCTCGTTTCTGGCCGCCTATGCCCGAGTCGCAGGCGGCGAGATGCCGTCCTGGTTCACCCCAGAGCAAGTCGACTCACACACCGCCGAAGTCAAGGTGCTATTCCCTCAGCTTGCACGCACCGTGGCGTGGGCAGCATTTGAGATCCTGTTCAACGACCGTGAGTTTCTGCACACATTCGAGCTTCGTCTAAGCGAGGCGATGCAGAGATCAGACACGCCACACCCAAGTGAATGCTACACGCTCAAGGGAACGGTCCGGAGGTGCAGACTTCCTGTCTGGTTGAAGACGGCGGTCTTCTTCCGTGATCATGGTGTCTGCCAGCAGTGTGCCAAAGATGTATCCGGATTGCTCAACATCTCGAATAATTTGCATCTGGATCATGTTCTCCCGTTGGCGTGCTTCGGAACGAATGATCCGACGAATTTTCAGTTGTTGTGTGAGGAATGCAACCTTGCCAAGTCAGGCAAGGATGCTCTTCCCGAGAATCATCAAACACGATTCTGGAAGATGGAAGATGGCGAACAAGACGCATGGACGGCTACAAACCAACCGCGCGAATGCGGCTGATTCGAGCGTCATGCGCGGCGTTAGACAGGAGCGTCGTTGGAAGGCTTGCATTCTACACTTGTCGGCGGCGGAAAGTTGTGGTAGGCTGTGGGAATACCATGTGTATCGCGACTAGACTTTCCGAAGGCGGTTTGCTATGTTACTTCCCGAAGGAACGGGCAGGCAAGGATTGTGGGAGATAACACGAATGCAACGAAGAATACTGGGCAATACGGAACGGGAACTGCCGACGATTGGTCTTGGCTGTATGGGCTTGTCGGAGTTTTACGGCCCGCCTACGGAGCAGGGCGCTGCGATCAGGCTGCTGCACGAAGCGATAGAACTGGGGGTGGAACACTTCGATACGGCGGAAATCTATGGCATTGGCAGCTCGAATGAGATACTGCTTGGCAATGCGTTTGCGGACCGGCGCGACCGTGTATTCATTGCCACCAAGTTCGGCCCGATACGGGATGGCAAGACCGGTGAGTTCACGGACTACGATGGTTCGCGTGAGAACTGCCGGCGCGCCGTCGAAGGGTCACTCAAGCGGCTGCGTACCGACGTGATCGATCTGTATTACCTGCATCGGGTTGACCCGACAACTCCGATTGAGGAAACGGTGGCCGCGATGGCCGAACTGGTAGCCGAAGGCAAGGTGCGCGCGATCGGGCTGTCCGAGGCGGCAGGCGATACGATCCGTCGTGCAGCCAAGATTCATCCCATTTCAGCCGTGCAGTCGGAGTACTCGATCTTCAGCCGGGATATCGAGGCCGATGTCATGCCTGCATGCCTTGAAGTCGGCGCGTCGCTGGTGGCCTATTCGCCGCTTGGCAGGGGCATGCTGACGGGACGATTCAAGACGGAGGCGCTGGGTGAAGGCGACTGGCGGTTGACGAGTCCTCGTTATCAGGGAGAAGGCTTGGCCGCCAATGTGGCGCTCGTTGACCAGATCGAAGCGATCGCCTCGGCCAAGTCGTGCATACCGGCGCAGGTCGCTCTCGCATGGGTGATCGGTCGTGGTGAGAATATACTGGCCATTGTGGGAACGACGAAACCGGAGAACCTCAAGTCGAACCTCGGCGCCTACGATGTGGCTCTGTCCGAGGACGAGCAGGCGACCCTGGACGCATTGGCGGACTGCGTCATGGGCAATCGCTACGACGAACAGGGTATGGCGCGGATCAACGGTTGAGCAGAAAGCGCGCCTATCCCCCTTTCTCCCTCCCCACGTTAGTATGGTACCGTACCTTAGCTTTGCCGCGGCG
>CAZASB010000146.1:0-11588 GCA_964487655.1 uncultured Planctomycetaceae bacterium | reverse complement strand
CCGGCTGGGTTCCACAGAAATAGACCCATTGTCCATCTTGTCGCGCGACGCTGATCAAGTCACTGATGCTAGCATCTTCAGCAACCAGTGGTAATAATGCTTGAGGCATTGTGGTGCCTTCTTCCCCCGTGACGGGCAATCTAACGGGGTTGAAGGTGTCGTTTTCATTTCCGCATCCGTTTTTTCCAGCCCCCGGCTATGCACAACATAACTCCTTGATAACAAAGAACATCCGTCAACAGAACCCAAAAACCAATTCCCGCAGATCAGGAATCCTGACCTTGGCGTGAGCCTGCGCGCATCAACGGAACTTCGATTTAGGAAGGATCGTTCCCATGCAGAAACGACTCTTGATGGTCGGGCTGGCCCTGACCGCAATGCTGATGGCCGAGCCGTGGTCGAGTTGCGCCGCTCGCGCCGCCGAGAAACCGGCCTACCCATGGCCGGAGCGGGCAATCACCGGGTTCTTCGTCCAGCGGCCCTGGTACGACGAGCTTGTGGCGGCCCTGGCCGCCGACGAACCTGCCGACGCGGCGAGTACAGCCCGACAATACGCCCGGCAGCACGAGGACGACCGGCTCATGTTGGAGGCCATTGCCGATTGGATCGACCAGGACTTCGCGCCCAAACTGAAGCCCTCGCCTTACGGCCTCATTCCGGTCGGTGCCTCGCACGTCGAGGGAGCGCTCGCCGCGATCTGCGACCCTAACGTGCCAAAGAACTCGGACGACCACTCCATCCCGCGATTTACCTGGTGGTCGCACAAGGGGACCGAGGAGTGGGTGCAATATGACTTCCCCAAAGCACGCGAAGTATCCGCCGTCGAGGTCTACTGGTTCGACGACCAGCCCCGGGGCGGAGGCTGCCGCGTACCGCGGTCGTGGCAAGTACACTATCAAAGCGGCCGCGACTGGAAGTCGGTCGAAACGGCCGATGCGCATGGCGTTGAACCGAACCGGTACAACAGGGTCGCGTTCAAACCGGTGCAGGCGACCGGCCTGCGACTCGCCGTCCGGCTTCAGGAGGGATTCTCCAGCGGCGTACTCTCGTGGAAGGTCTTCCCGGAACGGCCGTTGGATGATGCGGCCATACAGCCGGTGGCTCCCGGCCCGCGCACGCAAGTCGAGCGGATACTTGGTTCACTCGCCGGCACGCGGTGGGTCGTGGAGTTGCAAAGCCGCGCGGTCCGGTTGGATGCACTGGCCTCGCGACGGCAGTGGGCCGAACTGTAC
Organism: uncultured Planctomycetaceae bacterium; assembly: GCA_964487655.1. Lineage (GTDB taxonomy): Bacteria > Planctomycetota > Planctomycetia > Pirellulales > Thermoguttaceae > PWXP01. The sequence continues at coordinate 10,356 of CAZASB010000146.1, read as the reverse complement.
CTCGATGCCGCGGCCGCGCGGCGGGCCGCCCGACTGACGCCGCACCGCGACCTGCTCCGCCGCGTGGTTTTTGCCAAGCACGCCCTGATGGGTGGCTCGCACTACGCCTACACGGAAGGCCAATCCGACGCCCAACACGAACGCCACTTCAAGCCCGGAAGCGCCCTGTGCATGATGGAACTCGACGGACTGTTCGCCTCGATCAACACCCTGCTGAGCGATTCCGGCGGCGTCATTCGCGACCCGGATGTCTCCTACGACGGCAGCCGCGTCCTGTTCGCCTGGAAGAAAGCGGATCGCGAAGACGACTATCATCTTTACGAACTCGACCTTGCCACGGGCGAGTGCCGAACGCTCACCGAAGGACTCGGCTACGCCGACTACGAAGGCGTTTACCTGCCCGACGGCAATATCGTGTTCAATTCAACCCGGAGCGTGCAAACGGTGGACTGCTGGTGGACCGAGGTGAGCAATCTGTTCCTTTGCGACGGCGACGGCCGGTTCATGCGTCAAGTGGGTTTCGACCAGGTGCATACGAACTTCCCCACCGTGACGCACGATGGCCGGGTGATCTACACGCGGTGGGACTACAACGACCGGGGGCAAATCTACCCGCAGGGTCTGTTCCAGATGAACCCGGACGGCACGGGCCAGCGGGCACTGTACGGCAACAACTCGTACTTCCCCACCACGCTCCTCCACTCGCGGTCGATTTCCGGCACGGGGAAGTACGTGGCTATCTTCACCGGCCATCACACTAGGCAGAAAGGCTGGTTGGGGATCATCGACCCTAGCCAGGGGCGCGAGGAAGCCGACGGCGCCCAACTCATCGCGCCGGTGCGCAACACGCCGGCCGAACGGATTGACGCTTACGGGCAGCAGGGCAACCAGTTTCTCTATCCCTACCCGCTCAACGAGCGCGAGTTCCTCGTGAGTTTCCAGCCGGGCGGCAAGGGGCCGTTCGGTCTCTACTACGTCGATGAAGACGGGCGGCGAGAACTGCTGGCCAACGATCCGGTCGTCAACTGCAACCGGCCGATCCCCGTCCACGCCCGCGCGCGCCCGGGGCCGCGGCCCAGCACGGTCGACTACCGCGTGGCGACCGGCACTGTGTACATGCAGGATGTGTACCATGGCGTGGGTCTTCCGGGCGTTCCACGAGGGACCATCGCCGCGCTTCGGGTCATTGCGCTCGAATACCGCGCGGCCGGCGTGGGCAGCAATGGCAACAGCGGCCCGGCCGGTGGCGCGCTGGTGAGTACGCCCGTCTCCATTCAAGGCGCCTGGGACGTCAAGCGAGTGCTCGGCACGGTGCCCATCCAGCCTGACGGTTCCGCCGCGTTCGAGGTGCCTGCCCGCACGCCCATCTATTTCCAGGCGATTGACCGGCAGGGTCATGCGGTGCAAACCATGCGAAGCTGGACGACGCTCATGCCGGGGGAGGTGCAGTCGTGTGTTGGCTGCCACGATCACAAAAATGCTAGTCCACCGGTGGTCGCGCTGACCCAGGCCGCCATGGCGGGCCCGCGTCCGCTCGACGGGTTCTACAGCTCGCCGCGCGGCTTCAGTTTCATCCAGGAGATTCAGCCGATCCTCGACCGCCACTGCGTTTCATGCCATCATCTGGATGTCCCGCCCGCCTATCTGAGCAATTCCAACGCGCCGCGCGGCCCATGGCAGCGGGCTGACGACAAGACCATCATGCCCGCGTTCAGCCTGCGAGGCAAACAGACGCTCGACGCGAAGGCGGAACGACTCTGGAGCGACTCGTACGTCGCCCTGGCCCATCGTCGGGTGGCTGACTGGGTCAATCCGCAGTCGGCGCCGCCCGTGCTGCCGCCTTACTCGGCTGGCGCGTCGCGGAGCCCGATCATCGCCATGCTCACAAGCGGCGAGCATTTCGGCGTGCGGCTCGACCGGGAGTCGCTCGACAAGCTGGCCATGTGGATTGACCTCTTGGTCCCCTACGCGGGCGACTACACCGAGGCCATGAACCCGGCCGTCCTGCCTACCTACATGCACTTCCTGCAGAAGCGCCAGCGTTGGCGGCAGGAAGAGGCTCGCAACATCGCCGCGCTGCTAGAACGCCTTGACACCGTCGGCAAACCGTAATATGGGCCCGGGTGGCACTGCCATCCCGGCGGTGCTTTCCTAAATCGATCCCTTGCCGCCTAAACCACGCAGCACGATTTCGCGACGCCTCGCGCCATAAGGTGACGACGCCTTTACGCACGCTCGTCTCTTCCGCCGTGTATGACAAGAACCGAGAAGAAGGCACACAACCGAAACGACAGTGGCACTCGCCCGGCGCCATTTTAGAGAATTTTGCCGCACACGGGCAGGAGCAATCTCTTGACTCGCCGACCGTTCGGAAGATAGACTATCATCCGCCTGGGGCGTGTTATTTCACCCATCGTCGATGCCGTGTCATCTTTGGTCGCGTGCGGTTGACAGTGGAATGGGGAGTCACGCCAGCCGAGTATTGCAGTATCTGAAGGACAGCCCAAAATCCCGCAACAGGAGAACTCGCCATGAATAGAATGTTGTCAGCCGATTTGATCGTTTTGTTTTCCCTCGTAACCCCAGCTTTCGCCGAAACACCAACGGTTACCTTCTCTTCCCTGCTGACGGAGATGGTCAATCGCGATACCGCGGCTCGGTTCCCCCTTCCGGCGTACACGTGCCGCCAAGCGAGCAGCTTCGATCCCGCTTCCGTTTCGCCCGACGAACCGAACACGTGGTTCGCCAATAACGATCGGAGTTTCTTCGTCCGCTCTGAAGTCATCGATGGGCGAGAAGAATGGGTGATGCTCGACGCCGACGGCCCCGGCTGCATCGTCCGGGTGTGGATCACGGCCAGCAATGCCTGCGGGACGCTTCGGGTGTATCTCGACGGTTCCGACGAGCCGGTTCTCGCTGAAGAGGCCCAGAAGCTGATTGGCGACAGCGTTCTGGTTGGCCCGCCGCTGTCGGAAACCCGGGCGCGGGGGCGCAACTTCTACTTGCCCATCCCCTACGCCAGACACTGCAAAGTCACCTACGATCGGCCCAACTTTCAAACGAGTAAGAACAGCGACGACCTGCTGTACTACCAGATCAACTATCGCACCTACGCGCCGGAGGCCAAGGTGGAATCGTTCACCCGGACCGGTTTCGACACCGCCAAGGAGCAGGTCGACCAGCTTCAGGCCGCACTGCTTCGGCCCGGCGAAGCGATGCCGGCGGGTCTCGCGGCGCAGGGGGTGAAGACCGCTACACTGGCGCCCAACGAAGCTATGCAGATTACGTTGCCCGGCCCGGCGGCAGTGCGCCGGCTGATGGTGCGTCTGGAGGCCGACGACCTGGCTCTGGCCACGCGGCAGACCGTGCTCGCGGCCGAGTTCGACGGCATATCGACCGTGTGGTGTCCGGTGGGCGATTTCTTCGGCAGCGGTGTTGGCGTGAACCCATATCGCGGCTGGTGGCGAGAAATCTGCGAAGACGGCCAGATGATTTGCTACTGGCCCATGCCATACCGCGAGAGCTGCCAACTGCAACTGAAAAATCATGGCGCACAGTCGGTAACGGTCACAATCGAAGTGACCACCGGCGCCTGGACCTGGGACGACCGCTCCATGCTGTTCCACGCCAATTGGTGGCAGGAGTATCCGATCGATTCAAGTAAGAAGTCCGACTGGAACTACCTGGAGGCGAAGGGCCACGGCGTTTACATGGGCGATACGCTGTGCGTGGTCAATCCGGTACTCGCATGGTGGGGCGAGGGAGACGAGAAGATCTACGTCGACGGCGAGGCATTTCCCTCGCACTTCGGCACGGGTACCGAAGACTACTACGGCTATGCCTGGAGTACGCCCGAGTTCTTCGAGGCCCCGTTCCACGCGCAGCCCCGGGCACAAGGCCCTCGCAACTTCGGCCATGTGACGAACACCCGCGTGCGACTGCTTGACGGAATCTCCTTTACCGAGTCGTTGAAGGTCGACATGGAGGTTTGGCACTGGCAGGCCTGCGACATCGCCTACGCCGTGGCCACCTACTGGTACGCCCTCCCCGGCGGCAGTGGAAACCACGGCCCTGCCCCTGACACACTGAAAGTTGTCAACTTCGAGTTGCCCGCGGAAGTCAAGCCTCGCCAGGTGGCCGGTGCGCTCGAGGGCGAAAATCTCGACGTCGCGGCTATCTCCGGCGGCGAAACGAAGATTCAATCGGGAAACCACTTCGGCTGGAGCAACGCTAAGCAGTTGTGGTGGATCGACGGCAAGCCGGGTGACACGATGACGCTAGCGTTCGATCTGAAGCAGGCGGGCAAGTACAAGCTCTCGGCCGAACTGACCAAGGCTGTTGACTACGCCATCGTGCAGCTCTCGCTGGACGGAAAGGCGCTGGGCGAGCCGGTCGACCTGTACAACGACGGTGTGATCCGACAAGTATTTGCTCTGGGTACTCATGAACTGGGTGCCGGGAAGCACCAGCTCCTGGTGAAGATCGAAGGCGCCAACGCGAAGGCCGTAAAACGGCACATGTTCGGGCTCGACTATCTCAAGCTTGACGCAGTCAAGTAGCCTCAGGACTCCTGATCTCTTGAAAAACTGAGATGGACCATATCGTGGCTTGACGGTTGGGCGGAGAGGATGTAAATCAGTCGCTGGTTAGTGCCTGGATAGGTGAATTCGGCAGCGTTGAGATGGTCAAGCAGGTGCTTTTCAGATCCCTACAGCCGTCTGGAAAACGTAAACCGTTTTTCAGCAACGACTTACGACAAGCGTCGTCGAATAAACGGTCTCTTCGGCCAGCCGTTCATGCCGGCTAAAGCCGGGACTCCAACAAAGCGGCAAGTGTCGCTACCTACCCACTTGCCGTTGTGGCGGCGAGTGGGTATACTATGAGTCTCTCTGAATGTACGCACATCACCTCAAACCCCAAGGGACTGTTACGTGGGAACGAAAAAGAGTGGAAAGGGGCGCCGGAAGATCGGGCGAAAGAAGCGTCGCATGCGGTCGAAGATCCGGCATCGCAAATAATGTGCCCCTCTTGCGGCGGGTTCTTGTGTCGATTGTAGAGTCGGCATTCTCCGCTTGCCGTTCGCCAGGGGGGAGCCAGAATTGGAGCTTTGGAGTCTCGCGAAGCTGGTCGATTGGTCTGCATGACCCGATTGCCCCTCGGCCTGTCGCGACTTGACACAGTGGCCGCTGGCTGCCAAAATGGAAAATCCCCAGTTTGAATACGGATCGGGTTTGGTGTTTTGGTGACCGAGGACGGTTGCGATTCTGGGAAGGACGGGAGGAGCTTGTTCTCGCCCAGCGTAGGATGAAACTGCCTTTCCGTTATATCTGCCCGCCGTTATGTCTGCCTGCCCAAAACCCCAACCTGAGGTAAACCCGTGTCTGCCCCTTGGATTACGTACCGACCAGAATTGAAAGTACTCGACTGCACAATTCGTGATGGTGGCCTGGTGAATGATCACCAGTTTGACGATGACTTCGTGCGCGCCGTGTATCAGGCTTGTGTCGAGGCCGGCCTCGACTACATGGAAATCGGCTACAAGAACGCCAAGAGGCTTTTCCCGCCCAGTCAGTACGGTCCGTGGAAACACTGTGACGAACAGGACATTCGCCGCATCGTGGGTGATAACCCGACCTCGCTGAAGCTGGCCGTGATGTGTGACGCCGCTAAGTCGGACTGGAAGACGGAGGTTCTGCCGAAAGAAGATAGCGTGTTGGACATGATCCGGGTTGCGTTCTACGCAAATCAGGTCTCGGAAGCGGCCGACATGCTCCAAGACGCGGCGGAAAAGGGCTACGAAGTGTCCGCCAACCTGATGGCCGTTTCGACCAATACCGAGAAGGAAATCGAGCAAGTGCTCGAAGTGGTTGCCGAGTCGCCCGCCTCGGTCATGGTCGTGGTCGACAGCTATGGCGCCATGTATGCCGAGCAGGTCGAGATTCTCGTGAAGAAGTACCTCGAGTACGTAAAGCCCAAGGGCAAGGGAGTGGGCATGCACGCCCACAATAACCAGCAGCTTGGGTTTGCCAATACGATCGAGGCGATTATCCACGGGGCGAACCGAGTCGACGCATCGATGCTGGGGCTTGGCCGAGGTGCCGGTAACTGCCCGATGGAGCTGCTGATTGGTTTCCTGCGCAACCCGAAATTCCACATCCGGCCCATCTACAAGGCGCTGCAGGATTACCTGGTGCCGTTAAGCCGGGAGGTCGAGTGGGGCCCGTACGTGCAATACAATATTACGGGCCAACTGAACGAGCATCCTCGCAGTGCCATCGCTGCCCGAGGGGGCGATCAACGCGATGACTACGTCGTGTTCTTCGACAAGTTGACAAGCGACGTCTAACGCGAACGGGTCACTTCATGCAGGATGGAGACCGTTAAGCTGCAGTCCCGGTTGGACGGCGGTCGCTCGGGGCAAACATGCTCTGAACTCATGACACGCGAATTGGCTTGGCGTTTGCGCGGCCCCGCCCCGAAATGGTCGAGGTTAACCGGCTAGACGAGTGATTCGGTTGACTGGCTCCAGGACGCTTGGCTGTTCCACGCGATACCGGTATTGCATAAGGTATGCGTCTTCTGGCGTGTCCTCGTAGTAGCTTCGCAACACCGATACGGCACGAAACCCATTCTCCCGGAAGAACAGTTGTGCCGCGAGGTTCGTTTCGCGCACTTCGAGGATGATACGGTTTCGCCGTTGCGTCGAGAGCTTCGCGATGAGTTTGGCTACCATCTGGCTGCCAACCCCGCATCGATGGTAGCCGTCGGCGACGGCGAAGTTGAGCACGTGGATACGCGTCTTGTGGAGTTCGTAGATCATGTACCCCACCACGCGGTCATCGTGCTCCGCCACCATGCCAATGCAGTTACGCTGCCGCAGGCAGCGGATGAAGTCCTCTTCGAGCCAAGGGAACTCGAAATTTTGCGATTCGACATCGAGGACCTCGGGCATATCACGCCGGATCATCCAGCGGATGTGAACACGAACCTCCTGCTTCTGGTCGGACTGCATGTCGGCCTCCTTCCATGTCGGCCCATCACGATCCTGCATGGATCGTGACCGGTGCGTATTGCCTGCGGGGCCGGCATGACGCACCGCCAAGTCAGCCGGTATTGGTAAAGCAACCATGCTTTCCCCCGACTGACAAATCACGGCCATACGTTACCATAAGACGGGCAATCCTCCAATACGAACTTCGTGCATGTTACAGATTCGCCTGGGCAAGCCGTATCCGGACGTTGATACGAGTCGTCCCCTGCAACCTCAACGTCGCTCAAGGGCCGGGGCTTGACCGTAAGGTTGCCAAATGCTAGCAGCACGAGTCCCTAACTGAGCCACGGAATTCTGCTAATTCTCGGAGTTTTGCCGGGAACGCTCGCTGCTAGCACTGGTATCAGTTGGCAAGGTTACGATCAAGCCCGTAATTTGTTGCTGCCGCTCACCAAAGCTCACCTTCCGGTTAGACGCAGGCATCGCGCGGAAGTTCCGCCGTGGGCGACGGTTTATCGCGCGTCGTTCGGTCGCCGGCTTGTGTCCCACCGACCTCAACGTCAATTGCGGTAGTGACCCTTGTGCGGATGTATCACGCGACGACAATCCTCGTGAGGGGCGAATCCGTTCGCGACCCATCCTCATGACGCCAACCGGCAACCATTGCCCGACACGTGGGGCAAGACCTCGCAAGCGGTGAAACGGCACCGGCCGGATTACTTGCGTGAATGGGGGCCGATGAGTTCCTCGATTTCGTTGAGATCAAGGGTTTCCGCCTCAATAAGTGCGCCAGCCAGCCTGTCGAGCTGGGCGCGATTCTCCGTGAGAGTTTTTTCGGCCTTGTCCGACGCCTCGCGAAGGATGCGCATGACTTCTTCGTCGATGATGCGAGCCGTATGTTCGCTAAATCGCCTCGGCTCCGCCATCTCTCGGCCCAGGAAAGGGTGCTCATCGCCGTCTCGAAAGACAACCGGTCCGAGCCGTTCGCTCATACCCCAATGAGTAATCATACGTCGAGCAATTTGCGTTGCTTTTTTCAGATCGTCCTCGGCGCCCGCGCTCAGTTCGTCGAACACCAGCTTTTCCGCCGCACGGCCGCCCAAGAGGAATAGAAGTCGTTCCTTCAGCTCACTCTCGGCTATGTGAAGTCGGTCTTCATCGGGCATGAGCTGCGTGGCGCCGAGCGAGCGGCCTCGGGGAATAATGGAGACCTTGTGAACTCGGTCGCCGCCAGGCGTGAGCCATGCCAGCAGAGCATGTCCCGATTCGTGATACGCCGTCATGCGTTTCTCGCGGTCGTTGAGCACCTCCTCGCGTTTCACGCCCATGAGAATCTTGTCGCGTGCGTAGTCAAAATCGTCCATGGTCACACACTCCTGATCGCCGCGGCTGGCCCAAAGCGCCGCCTCGTTTACCAGGTTGCGGATGTCGGCGCCGGTCAGACCGACCGTACTGCTGGCCAGACGTTCGAGGTCCACGTCGTCGTCGAGTGGGACGTCGCGAGTATGGACCTCGAAAATGGCCAGACGCCCCTGCAAGTTCGGACGGTCCACGGAGATATGCCGATCGAAGCGGCCGGGCCGGAGCAAGGCGGGGTCGAGCACGTCAGGCCGATTGGTCGCCGCTAAGACGATTACCGACTCGTTTTGGGTAAACCCATCCATTTCGCTAAGGATTTGGTTGAGCGTTTGCTCGCGTTCGTCGTGTCCGCCGCCAAGACCGGCTCCACGATGCCGGCCCACCGCGTCGATTTCGTCGATGAACAGGATGGAGGGAGCGTGTTCCTTGGCGGTGGCGAACATATCGCGCACCCGGCCAGCACCCACGCCCACGAACATTTGGATGAATTCGGACCCGCTGATCGAAAAGAACGGGACTCCTGCCTCGCCCGCAACCGCCCGCCCCAGCAAGGTCTTCCCGGTCCCCGGGGATCCCATGAGCAGGACGCCCTTGGGAACGTGGCCGCCAAGCCGCTGAAATTTCTTGGGGTTCTTCAGGAACTCGACCACTTCCTCCAACTCGTGCTTGACACCCTTCAAACCGGCCACGTCGTCGAAAGTGACGTTGCCGTCGCCCGATTCGTATCGCCGCGCCGGGCTCTTGCTGAAGCCCGACATGAGGCCGCCGCCAAGAACCTGGTCGCGGGCGCGGCGGAACATGAACCACAGGGCAACAAATAGCAAGAGGACGATTAGGATGTTCGCACCAAAGAACCAGGTAGTTCCATCAGCGGGAGGGATGGCGCGGTATTTATCACCCAACCGTTCGAGCAACTCCTGATCCAGGGCAGTGTCCAGCACGTTACCAGAGGGCAGCGTGGTCGTGAAGCCCTTGTTCAACAAAACAGGCTTCCCCTTCGGGTCGGTCTTTGCCTCTGGGGCAGGTGGCGGTTTGACGAACTCGCCGCGAAGCGTATCGCCCTGGACCTCGACTTCCACGATGTTTCCCGCCTGAAGCTGTTCACGGAAGACGCCGTACGCGATTTTCGACCTGGGTGGCCCTCCCTGATTGTAGTAGACAATCCCCATCACGAGCATAACAACGAGCAGCATCCACAATAAGGTTCCGTTGGGCCGCGACCGTCCCGGGGGCAGCTTGGTCGTGGAACCCCCATCCGTGGGCGGTGAGGTAGGCGGGCGATGGGGCGTTTGTTCCATGGGACTGCTCACGGGGCGTTGGCCAAGCTCCCTTTGCTGGAAAACGAATATGCGTCCAGCCCGGCGTGCCTGACCTTCCATTGACTTGGTGTGCCATTATAACCGGTCGGCCTCGGCAAATCGACCGGGGAGCACGTAAGTAGCTACGCCGCGGCATGATACGGTTGTAGGTCAGCGGCGCTAGTCGGATCGTCTGCCAAGTGCGCGTACCTGCGACGATGCCCGTTCCCATCGACAATCACCAGAATCGTGGCCGTCGAATAGAGGGCACGGAGAATCCCCTCCGCCGTCTTCGACTGGAGCGCGCCGGGTTCGATCTCGTAGACCGCCGCGCCAACCAAGCCCGGTTCGAGTTCTTCTCGCAGGCAAAGTAAGCCCGACTGGTCTGGACGCCATGCGTCGGGCCACGCTCTATCAGCTAGCCAAGCGCAAGAAAAATTACGGCACGCCACCGGGCGATTTTCATACTGGCCACAACCGTGAGCGACCAAGTGGATACACGGTACGCCAGCCGGTTTCGCGCCCATCGCCAAGTGGCCCTCGGGTATAGGCAAGGCAACGCAGCAAACGCTACATGCGTTGCAGCGACGCGCGCCGATGTTATTGAACACGGGAAACTCGTTCATTGGCGGTCGTACTGGCGGGAGCCACGATGGCTAGCCCGGATTATTCATGATAGGTAGGGTGGGTCAAACAAGCCGCTTCTTT
>CAZASB010000145.1:0-11598 GCA_964487655.1 uncultured Planctomycetaceae bacterium | reverse complement strand
TAAGGAACTGGGCCCGATCAATCGGTTTCGTGATGAAATCGACCATTCCTGGAAAAAGGGCGGTCAGAACTCGGGCACTTTCGCAGCCAGTCTTCGCAATTGACCGCATTGGTCCTCGGTGAACGGCACCGCCGCGCCCGGCGGCGGCGGATCGGGAACCAACCGCTGGACAATGGCAAGGAGCAACTCCCCAATCCCCACTCCCTGCAATGCGCTAGCTTCGAGGGCCGGCGGCCGCGTTCCGAGGGCTCGGGACAAGTCACTCTTATTATCAACCCGCAACGCGCGCGGCCAATCACGCAGCCACGATTGATCTTCGTCGGAGAAAGAGACGGTACGGTCGAACACCAGCACAAGAAGGTCCGAGGCGTCCATCTGTTCCTTCCCCAGCGCCATCCCTCGGTTCAGCACCGGCTCGTCTCGCGGCTCGTGTCCCGGCGACGAAAACCCCGCGGTATCGATCAGTTTGATGGGCCAGCCGTCGATGGCGGTTGTGGCCGAGAGAACGTCGCGCGTGGTGCCCGACGTGGAATGGACGATGGCCCGCTCGTATCCTAGCATGGCATTCAGGAGGCTACTCTTGCCTGCGTTCGCGGGGCCGGCCAGGACAACGCGCCACGGGCTGATAAGATGCCGGCCCAATTCGGCCCGCGCGAGCAATGCTTGAACCCGCGTCCGAGCGGCGGCGTTCTCGCCCGCCGCGAGAAGTTGTTTTACGTCGGCCATGGCACGGCCCAGCGCTCCTGCGTATTGGTCGAGCAGGATGGCGGCCGTGCGCTCGGTGCGAGCGTGGGTCATGGCAATGCGAGCTTCTGCCGCGATGGGGTCGGTATGGCGGCCTCGAATCCAATTCTGCCAGCAAGTTACTTGTGCTCCGCTATCGGCCAGGACACGTTCGACCCGCTCGACGGCCGCCGTGCCGCCGTGGCAATGGAGTTCGACGGCACCGTCCTGACAACGGTGGAGAACGACAGGCTCGCTCGGCGAATGGCCGAAGAGGCCCAAGATCGGCCGATCAATCGGGCACTTGGCAAGCGGCTTGCCGCGGCGCGCGCGAAAATAGCGGGCCACGGCATCGACGGCCCCCGCCCCTTCGGCGCGCAGCGTGGCAATCGCCCCCGAGCCGGACGGCGTCAGACGAATCACGCGAAGCGGCCCGGTTCCTGCCATGCGCCTAGCGGAGCCCCTTTTCTCGCAGCAAGGCATCGGCCCATTGGGCGTCTTCCTCGACCAGTCGAGGGGACAGGTTTGTGCGATAGTCCAGCCGATCGTAACGCCCGTCGCGGTAGCAGTCGTCCAGCAGGGGCTGTAACCGCAGCACCACGTCTTTATCGGTCGGCCGTAGCGGAATGGGGATGTTCGGCAACGGCGAGCGGAGCGATATCGGGTACAATTCGTAGCGAGTTTTATTCGTCGCTCGAGTGATGCATATCAGATACGGCGTCTGGCACGGCCGGGGTAGTGCCTCCCGCGGAACGGCCAATACGAACTCGCCGGTCCGAATCAGGTCGATTTCCACCAGATTTACTCCGGCACGAATCAGCTCGCGCTGCTTGCGGGCGTAAAGCTCTGGGCCAATCACTCCAGACTTGTTCGCCCGACTGAGGAATTCGATGACCGTAATCAGCTTTCCGCCCTCGCGCGTAGCGACGATCTCTACTCGCCGCTGAGTCTTGAGTTCGTCGTCCAAATTAACGACGTATGGCTCGGCCAGGGCCACGTTCGCCAAACTGCCTTCGACCGGCGATACCGCAGGTTGCTCCACAACTTGGACATCGGGATAAATGGTACGCGTATGGTCGTCGACCAGCACGGTCACGTCTTCCTCGACGAGCGCCTGAAGATCGTCGGGCAGTTGCCCGTTGATCTGGTTCGAGGCGTAGACGATCAACCGAGTATGGATGTCGCCCCAGCGGGCTTCGAGGTACGGATCCAATCCGGGAAAAGGGCTTTTCATTGGCGGGTTCCTCACGCCGGTTTGGGAGCTTGGAGGACATCTACCCCAATTATACCAGACAACCCCACGGCGTCAGCCCCCGGAAGAGTTGGAAGCTGGGAGTTGGAAGCTGGGAGTTGGAAGCTGGAGTGTCTGTGTGGGCCGTAGCCGGGCATGGTCGGGATAGGCTAGAATGGGCTGCGGTACTGCCACCCACGAATTCCATGACCTGCTTCGATACCTTTGCCAACGAACTGCGAAACCTGGACCGCGCGCTTCGGGCGCTTGCCCCGGCAGCAGCGGCCGTTGGCGTTGCGCCACCTGCGGGCCAGGAATGGTACGAGTTGCTCCAGCGGCGACTACTACCCCAGTTGGAAATGCCGCCCGTGCTTATTGTGGCGGTCGTGGGCGGTACGAATATTGGCAAGTCGGTCCTGTTCAACCATTTGGCTGGCGAGGTGGCCAGCGCGGTCAGTCCGTTGGCGGCAGGTACGAAGCATCCGGTGTGCCTCGCGCCGCCGGAGCTTGCCAACTCGGACGTTCTCGGCCGGCTGTTCGAAGCCTTTGAATTACACCCGTGGGCGTCAGCCAACGAGGCGCTCGAAGACTCGGCCGAAGACCGGCTCTACTGGCGGCCTGGACCGCGAATGCCGCGGCGGCTCCTGCTGCTTGACGCGCCCGACGTTGATAGCGACGCCAAGGTGAACTGGGAGCGTGCCCGGGCAATTCGCCAATCGGCGGACTTGCTGCTGGCCGTGCTGACGCAGCAGAAGTACAACGACGCGGCAGTGAAGCAGTTCTTCCGCGCGGCAGTCGAGGCCGACAAGCCGATCGTGGTCGTATTCAACCAAATTGACCTGGCCGACGCGCAATACTGGCCCGTTTGGCTCGACACGTTCTGCCGCGAAACGGGTGCCGAGCCGGAGCTGGTTTACGTGGTCCCGTACGATCGCGAGGCGGTGGGCGCCTTGCGTCTGCCGTTCTACTCGGTCGGCTCGGACGGCCATGCCACCCTCGGAGAATCGGCCGACTTGCGCGACGAGTTGGCGGCGCTGCACTTCGACGCAATCAAGGTGCGCACCTTTCGCGGGGCGCTTCGCCGGGTGCTCGACGATCGGGACGGGGTAGGCGGTTATCTGGCCGCGATGCGCGCCGAGTCTGGTAGTTTCGCCGCGGCGGCCCAGGCACTAGAGGCCACCGAGTTGGCGAGGCTTGCCTGGCCCGCCTTGCCGCCTCGCGTGCTCGTCCAGGAGATTCGCTCCTGGTGGCATTCGACGCGCCGCCCGTGGTCGAAACGCGTGTTTGGGTTCTACCGCAACCTGGGGCAGGGGCTTGCCTGGCCGATCCGAGCCGCCCGAAATGCCATCACGGGTCCCGCGCCCGAGCCCCTGGAAGCCTTTATGGACCGCGAGCGGGAAGCCATTCTGATTGCCGTCCGCGGCATGTACGATCAATTGGAGCGGCTGGCCGAGGTGGGAAACGAAACCCTTCAGCCACGGCTCCGAAAACTGCTGGCCGGCAGTGGTCGGGCCGAGTTGCTCCACCGCGTGGCCGCCGCGCACGCGGAATTACCGGCGGTGGATAACGACTACCGCGAGTTCCTGCACGACGAACTGGAAAAGTGGCGCGCCGCAAATCCCAAGGTCGTGCTCGTGCTCCAGTCCCTCGACCAGGCATGGGCGTTCGCGCGGCCCACCATTACCGTGGCGTTGGTCGTCAGTAGTTGGGGACTGGCCGACGTGCTGGTGGGCCAGGTCGGCCATGTTGTTGGCGAAGTGGCGACCGAACTGGCAGTCACCGGCGGATTGACCGGCGGCGGTGAAGCGATTGTTAGCGGCACCTCTGAAGGCATAGGCCAAGCCGCCGCACGATTGTTTTTCCGACTGCAATCGCAGTACGCCCAGAAGCGAGCTAAGTGGCTGGCCGACTGGTTGACCGGCGAACTTCTGGGCAGCCTGCTCGACGAACTGCGATGCGGGTCCGAGATTACGCAGGCGGCCGATTTCGCGAACGTAGAGGACGGTGCCCGGCGACTCCGCGCCTCGCTCGGGCCCCTACCGTCCGATCGGTGACAGGACCGATTCCAAGAAGCGACCGCCACTCTCGTACCAGCCCTGCTTCGTGAACCGGCACCAGTTCAAATCGATCAGAAACCCGATCCACTGACCGTTTACGGCCTGAAGCGAGGCAATCATTCGGCGGTATGGCAGGGGCTTGGGATGATAGAAGCCCAAACCGCGTTCCGAAAGATGCTTTCCCACGACGACAATCGGCTCGCCTTCCGGAGTTGCGCCGTCGTCGCCCACCGGCGTCAAATGGACTAGGTAGGGAAACGGATATCGAGTGTCGCGCCGTCGCTCGTTCATCTCTCGCTTCGGATACAGCGTGGCCAAAATCGCCCATACCTGCGTGCGAGTCTCATCGCTGGGGACGGCATTTGGTTCGGGTAGGAGATTGAGCTGCGGTTCGAGTGTCGTTGGCTCCATTGATATCGGTCCTCTGAAAAAAGAGACTTTGGGATTGGCCGTCGCGACAACACCACAACCCATCGGGTGGCGAGCGGAAGACCGGAAAGACAAGTGCCCCGAGAAGGCGGCTTGAGGCTGCCGGCACAGGCGCCGGCCAAAATAACTCTAGGTCACGACCGCTGGATTGTCAAACTACCGGTGAACTCATGGCGCCGCAAGCGCGGGTGGAGCACCGCTCGACGGCTCCTCGCGGGACAAACCCTCCGCAGCCTGTTGCCTGCCACGCTGATGGCATACGTGCGCATAGTTCAGCGTAAACGGTTCATACCGGGGGTCGATGGCCATTCCCGCCTCGAGAATCGAGATCGCCTCGTCCAGACGCCCGGACTGCCCCAGCGCAATCGCCCAGTTGTTGACCGTGGCCAGCAGATTTCCACGGGCGGTCTGACTGTCGTGGTCCAGGGTCAGGGCTTTGGCGTTGGCTGACGCAGCCTCCGCGTAGCGTGCCGCCGCCAGAAGGTCCACGCCGCGGTTATAATAGACCATGGCCACCAGGCCGATGCCGGAAACCTCACGGCTTGACGAGCGAGCGCCGCCCGACATGGCTCCCAGCGTGTCGCGAACCGACTGTGCCTGCCGCTTCGGATCGTCCATAAGACGAAACCAGGCCGAGCAGGTCGTCTCGATATCGAGCAGTCCGTTCGGCAGACGGACACGGCTCATGGCGTGCCCCGGCATTTCCACGCCGCAAGTGTCCAGGCAGCGGCGTTCGGCAAGGCACTGGAAGAGCACCGAGGCACTGACGCAATTGAATCGGCCCTCGTCCAATGCGACGCGCAGGTCCGTACAGTCGATCCGGTAACCGCCGTGAAGGATTCGACGGTGCAGAAAGTCAAAGACGGCCTCTACGCTCTTTCGATCGTCGCCATTGGACAAATCGGAGCGTTCCAACTCCACGGCCAACGCGTCGAGCCGCATCTGGTACTGTGCGAGTGCCTCGGGTGACTCCACGCCGCTCGCCACGAGCGAAGCGGTCAATAAAGAGAACTCGTCGAGCCGACCGTCGGCCGCGTCGGAAAACAGGCGGCGTTCCAAGGAAGTCAGGTCGTTCTCGGCCAAGGACGCCGCGCCGCCAAGACGCAGGGCCGCCGCCGTCGCGTACGGCTCCGAAGCGGCGACTCGCCGCGGCACCGCCGGATCTCGCGGCAGATCGGACGGCCGTGCGCTCAGTCGCCCCATGCCCAAGCTGACTAGAATCAGGCCGAGAAGTCCCCACTGGCCAACTGTCCAGAAACGGCGGACGGCGGGAAGGCCAAAGGTCCGGTTGTCAGAACGTGCTGCGGGGAAGACCACGGGAGATTCCGGAAAGGCAGGTTGGACCAGTCGCGAGTATTCCTCCCACAACGAGAGGACGGTTGGTCAAGTCAACCATACGTTGCGTTTTGGCAATGTACCCCGCAACGGTGCGTCGGTGGGCCAGCTTGTTTCGGCGATTGGTCGCGTTGTAGCGATTGCCCCTGTCAACACATTGGGCGCTCAGCCCGGATCACCGGCTCGGGCGCGGCCGCACATATCGATGAGTTCTTCTACTGCCGCGCGGACTTGCTCTTCCGGCTTGTCATCGGTCAGAAAGCGTTCAAGACGGCTGGCCACGGGCGATATTTCCTCGAAACCGTAGCTACCCGCCGCCCCCTTGAGCTGATGGGCCGTTCGTCGCAACCCGCCCCAGTCGCCCGAATTGTATTCATCGACAAGTGTCTGGACGCGGCCGGGCATCTCCTCCACGAAAAGCTCGACAATTTCGCCCAGGTCGGGATCGGCTCCGAGACTGGAGTAAATGGGTCCTGGCGCATTCGGTGCTTGGGACGCGGAAGTCATTGGACTCGCTCCTATTCACTTTCTGAATTCACGATTCACGCACGGCGCCACGAAGCAGCCGTCGCTAGGGAATCCTAGCTCATCAACCGAGCGAGACTCCAACACGCTAGGGAGGCGCGAGAATCGGGACACGGCCTTGCCGGCGTATCCGTCCCGAACGCTACAGGCCGTCCGTCAGGAGAACTCGGTGGCCCGGTCGTCGAACGGCTCGGTGCGTGGCCGACCCTGCTCATCCATGCCAGTCAGCAGTTCGACGCGTCGTTCCGCCCGTTCGAGCAAAGTGTGGGCGCGTCGCAGCATTTTTACCCCCTCTTCATAGCGTCCCAGGGCATCTTCCAGGCTCAAGTCGCCTTCCTCCAGGGCGCGCACGATGGCTTCGAGCCGTTCAATCGCTTCCTCAAATTGCGGTTGTTTGCCGTCGTCGACGGCCGATTGCTTCTTCGCCATCAGGTCACTCCCATTCGATGGTTGCCGGCGGCTTGCTACTGATGTTGTAGACTACCCGATTTTAGGGGAAATAAAGGTGTCCGGTACGTTTCTAGGGCGGACTTGGGGCTTGACGGTTGACTGAAGCTTTCGCAACACGGTCACATAATGCCCATTGGCCCGATTGAGAACGGATTAACGTATCCGCCCAGCGTTACCCGTTTCGACCTTTCCATTCCAGCAGAATAACGAAATATTGAAAATTGTCAAGGCTAAAGGTACCGGACACCTTTAATTCCGCGGCACCAAGCCCAGGAACGCAAACGCCGCAATCACCATTGCGTGGGTGATTCTCCCGCTGCGGATCAATTCGGGGATGTCGGTCAGCGGGCTTTCAAGAACGTCAATGCACTCGAAAGCGTCAAGCTGCGTCTTGCCGGTGTTTCGGCACCCATCAGCGACAAACAGGTAAAGGTAATTGTTCTGGACGGCTGGATTGGGAACGACCCGAGCCAGAGGGCGAATTTTCTCAGCCACGTAGCCCGTTTCTTCTAGTAATTCCCTTGCCGCCGCTGCTTCGGGCTCTTCGCCATCGTCGATCATGCCGCCTGGGATCTCCAGGGTCACCTCCTGGATGCCATGTCGATACTGGCGGATCAGAATCACATTGCCGTCGGTTGTGATAGGAACGATATTCACCCAAGAGGGTGTATCCAAGACCATGAACTCTTGTTCTTCGCCACTGGGCTCAAAGCGGTAAAGGTCGCTGCGCAAGCGGAATATCCTCTGGTCCAAGACTTCCTGGCTGCGCAACAGGGTCCAACTACGGTCGGGCATCGGTCGTCAATCCATCTGGAAGTGCCAATCGTTCTCGATTGCGTTGAGACAGCCATTTGTCGTTGTGTCGATAGCCCGCCGCATGGAGCGTTCGTGGTCGAGGTCGCTCATCACTGCCCCCAGTTCATCACCGTGATGCTCAGTTGCAGGACGGTTGCCAACGACACCCAAACGAAATACGGAACCTGAGCGACGGCAACCCAGCGATAATGCCGCCAGATTACCACCACCATCCAGATGATCGTACCCCAAACAATCAGAATGTCTACGGAGGCCAGCGGTAGATTCCGCAGCCCGAACTGGATTGGCGTGAAGATGAGATTGGCAACTAGGTTGATGGCAAAGGGTAATGCCACCCACCACGGCATCTTGCGTCGGATTGCCTGCACGAACACGAAGCCAAACGTCACGATGATGATTGGGTAGAGAATCCGCCATATCAGTCCGATGGTCGTCGGCGAGGGCGTCCAACCGGGCTTAACCAAGCTGTTGTACCATTCCATCCAGGTCATTCAGTTCACCTGTGGTCCTTCGGACACGCAGCGAGTCCCTTTTGCCACACCAGACCTGTCACTGGCAACCGTCGATATGTGGGTGCATGGTGGTGGCTTCCCCTGGCGTCCAATGTCATTCTAACGTGTAACTGGACTTTTGCAAACTCAGGTTAATCCCAGTTTGGCGACGACATGGTCATAGCTTCGCGATTTCTCGGTGACTTGCTCGACAACCCAGGCCAGTGTGGTCCGCAGGGTCTCAGCGAGCATGGCGCGACAGGCTTCGCCGATGGTCGTCAGCCGACAGAGAGCCCAGCCCTTCGCATGGCCCTGCTTGAGTTGGCTCGTGAGCAGGCTGTACGCCAGCATTACCAGGTGCATGTGCCGTGTCTGGCCCTGGCCGCTGCGAAGCTGACAGTCTCCCATGCCAAGCTCTTGCTTGCCATCCCGATGGTAGGTCTCCGTGCCTGTCCAGCGATGTCGATAGACCCGCAGAATCCGACACACTTCCCAACGCACGCGATTCGTCACCAAAATCTTGCGCGGTTCCGCATCCCGCCGCTTGTCCCAGAGGATCACGATTCGCACCTTGTGATTCACCTTGGGTATGTGAATCGTACAGGTGAAGCGCCATTGCCGTTTGTCGCCGCGGCGGATTTCCTTGCGGCTGCTCGACGGGATCGAGGCGGCGAACTCCTCGGCCTTCAGTTCCTTGCCTTTCCACTGAATCTTGCGGTTGAACTTCAGGTCGCCCACGTAACCGCGCGGCCGGTCGAAGTTGTCCCGCTTCGCGTGGATGTGATTGAGGTTCTCCGCGTTGGTGAAATAGCTGTCGAAGGCAAAGTCGCCGGGGATGTCTCGGTCGCACACCCAGTCGACCAACTGGCAAAACAACACGGTATGGTTCTCAAAGGTCTCGCCCGCGGCTTCGCACTGCTGGCGTTTCTTGAAGCGGCGAAACTCCAGCGGATAATGCTTGCCGCTGGTGCAGACGTAATTGACGAACAGATAGTCGTGGGCAATCTTGTTGCGGCTCTCGGCGTGATCCCAAAACCAGCCGACATCCTTGATGAACTTGCCGTCATGGTCGATCAGCACATCGTCGATGGCGATGACGCCCTGCTCGCTGTACCGCGTGGTCGAGTCCTTTTGCAGCAGATCGAGCCGCCGCTGGTTCAACGCGTCCGCGTCCCAGTCGACCGCCGTGAGGAATCGGTTCAGGCACGACTGGTCGGTCGTTTCCGCGAACTCGCCGTTGATGCCGGTCACGGTCTTGTTGTGGGCGATCATCAACCCGGTAAGATATTCGGCGAAGTGTCGCCGTTGCGGCTCGCAGGAAAACAAGTCGCCGAAATCCCGCACCGCGTCTTGAACCACCTTGGGAAACTCCACGATCGCGGGCATGGTCCGACCCTCCCTGGTCGCTGTGCGCCATCCGAAACCGAGAAGATTAGATACGAAATCGCCTATCTTTCCAATGCCGTTTGAAAGTTTGCAAAAGTCCAGTTTTGAGTGGGCATAGATGAAAACTGCACTTTCTGAGAACTGGGTTGTGTTAGTTGGCCAAAGCCATGAGGCTTTGGGCGAGTTGGACTATTTTTCGCGGCAACTTCCAGTTGGCGGTGATCGCCGATAATTCGTTTCGGAGGATGTGTTGTCGCAAGGCTTTACGTCGATCGGCATGCGAAGGACGACGCTGGGCGTCGTCCCAGGGCGAGTCGCTGCGGTTGCAGAGTTGCTGGCGACTGCGGTCCCAGGCCCAGAGTTCCACCAGCGTGTGCATCCAGAGATTGAGGTTGTAGCCGGCGAGGTTCGTCCAGATATTGCGCACTTGCTGTTGTCCGGCGCCCCACACTTCCTTCACGTCGTGGAAATCCTGTTCGATCGTCGCGCGATCGGCGAACGCTTCGAGGATCGCGACCACGCTCTGCTGGGGATCGGTGCAGAAGAAGGCGCACCAGCCATGATCTTCTTTGACCAAAACGACCCGAATCACGCCGCCGGTGGGGCCATAGGTTGCCAGGAACGTCTTGTAGGTCTTGGCGACCTGCTGGCCGTACAGCATGCACTCGACGGTTTGCCACCCACGCCGTTGTCCGGCTCGCTTGGCGAGGCTGAGTTTGTTCTTGCCATAGATGCGTGGTCGGCCGCGGCCGCGACGCTGGCCGCGTCGGAGCTTCGGCGGCAGGTCGCGCAGGGCCGCGTCTTTGCGCAGGCGGCCGACGACGACCAGTTTGGGGATTCGCAACACGCGGCGGAGGAAGGGCCGCTTCGTGTAGCCGCCGTCGATCACGATCCACACGGTTTTTCCCGCCCTTTTGAGGATCGGAGCCGCCCACTCGACCAGCCGGGCCGCCAGTTGGAGCTTGGTGGCGAATCGCGGCCAACGACGTTCTTGGGGGATCGAACCCAGCGTCTTCTGGCGAACATAGAGCATGGCTCGCAGCGGCAACGCCAGCGGGCCCCACTTCGGATGACGCAGGGCAAGCGAAATCGCGACCCACACGTGACCATACAAAAACGGCTGGTCGGCCGGTCCCGGCGTCGGGTTGTGATGCACGTCGGCGCCTTCGACTTTCGGCCCGTACCGCTTGGTGGGCGAATCGTCGATCACCAACAGCAATCGCTCGCCCAGCGGCAGCGTCCGCAGCACGAGTGCCAGCAATTGGGTCCCGACCGATTCGGTCTTGCGTCCCAAAGCGGCAAGGCAATAATAGTAGTCCTGGAAGTCGTCGCTCACGCCGGCCGCCCGCAGCCAGGTGGTCACCGTGCGACGGCCGCCGGCAAACAGCATGCCGACCAGGAGCACTGGGAGTCTCCAGCGGCTGCGCGCGTGCAGCCCGGCCGCCAGCCACGCGCTCCACTCCGACCACTGCTCGGGACACTGCCAACGACATTCAGAATTCGCCATCCTTGGTTCTCCTATCTTGCCGCCTGTCTTGCAACAGCAGCTTGATAGAAGAGCCTTTTTCAGTGAATACCAGTTGCGGACATTTTCTCAGAAAGTGCAGCCTGATATCCTACGGCCGAGTTATGATGTATTGCTTCGGCCAGGCAGGGTGGGACGCAGCGCAGCCCCACCATGAGCGAACGGTTGGCGCTAATGATGTAAAGAACCCATCAGCGGGGAATCGCTGGGCTTCGTCCCAACCTACGCCGGATTGCCCTCAGCAACCCAGCAACCTAGCCGTGGCCAGCCAGCGAAGCTCGCCGCGGCCGCGTTCGGGCGGGCCGTGAAAGCGGATCTCGGCCACGGCCCCCTTGGCGAAGCGGATCGTCGTCTCGCCGTTGCCGATCAACTCGGCCGCGATGCGGCTCACGTCCGGGGCGTGGCCCACCCAGGCGATCTGGCGAAACTGTTTGACCTGCTCGGCCGCCCACTGCAGCACCGCGTCCAAATCGCCGCCCGGCGCCAGATCGCCAATGCGGGCATCGACACGGTGTACGCCGATCTCGCGACCAATGCCGGGGGCGAAGCGGTCCTCGCGCACTATGATGAGCCGCGCACCATCGAGGTTGGCGGGGGCAGCACCGACATCACGCTGGAGCGGGTCGGCGG
>CAZASB010000144.1:0-11722 GCA_964487655.1 uncultured Planctomycetaceae bacterium | reverse complement strand
GCGACCCGCCTGTGAATGCGTCAGGGCAGGAGGACCGAGAGACAGACCCGTCCCCAGATGGTCCGCGAAGGATCAGCAGCCGTGCTTCTCGAGTTTCTCGCGAAGGGTGTCGGCCGTGAAGGGCTTCACCAAGTAGTCGGACACGCCGGCCTGAATCGCCTGCATGACGCGTCCCTTTTCTGCTTCCGTGGTGACCATGATGATGGGCACCTTGGCGTCTTTTGCTCGGATTTCTTGGACGACTTCCAGGCCGGTCTTACCTGGCATATTCCAGTCGGTCAGAATCAGGTCGAACTGTCCGGGCTGGAAGAGCGATACTGCTTCCGCGCCGTCGGCTGCCTCCACGGCTTCACTTACGCCAACGGCCTGGAGCGACCGAAGGATGATCTTCCGCATCGTGCTGGAGTCGTCGGCGACAAGGACACGCGCGCTCATGATGGTTCCTCTTGCTGAACTGGGAATGACCCAAGGAAAGTGGGAAGGCCGGGGAAACCTCCATGGAATCGTTCGCCGGCGGGAACTTGTTGGCCACCCTCCTGGCGACGTCAAGCAACCATAGGTCGTCCGTTGGGCAAGTCAAGGTTTCTTTGCGCTTCTCGAAACAAGCCGGCGCATTGCGCCGTAATTCGCAACCTATAGTTTACGCAGATACCGGCCCACTGCACGCGTCGGCGCGCGGACACGCGGTTTCCAAGTTGTCGTCCGTGCCGCGCGGTGGGCTGGGAGTAGAGACCAATCGGAACCTGTTTACATCTGTTCGCAAAAAACAAAGGAGCGTAACGGTGTCCACGCAAACCGTAGATCTTGTCGTTCAAGATAGTCATCTTGCCGAGGCCACGGGTACCATGCAACTGGTGAGCTTCCGGCTTGCGCAGGAGGAGTATGGTGTCGAAATCACAAAGGTGCAAGAGATCATCCTCATGGGGGAAATCACCCGGGTGCCGCAGACCCCAGACTATATCAAGGGGCTGATCAATCTTCGCAGCACGGTCATTCCGATTGTCGATCTTCGCCTTCGGTTTAACCTGCCGCAAGAAGAGATCGGCGATGAGACTCGCATCATGGTGGTCAATGTGGCGGGGAAGACCATTGGCATCATCGTCGATGCGGTCAGTGAAGTGCTTCGCATTCAGCACGAGCAGATTGCGCCTCCGCCGCCGACGGTGGCCGGCCTGGGCCGGGAGTATCTTACGGGCTTGGTCAAATTGGAGCACCGTCTGCTGATTCTCTTGGACATTGACAGGATCCTCGGTGAAGAGGACGTGGCGACCCTTGAAGCAATGAGCGCCTAGTCGCCGGCGGATAGCCGAACCAGACAAATCGCGAGAGAGGTACTCTGCCGTTATGGCACTCCCACGAGTCGTATCGCCGATTGTTCCCATCGGCAACCTAGAGCAGGTTACCGACAAGGAGCTGCGTCAATTCGCTGATCTGATCTATTCGAGGACGGGCATTCGCGTGTCGCCTCAGAAGAAGACGCTGCTGTCGAATCGATTGCGTCGACGGCTGCGGCAGACCGGAATCGAGGGGTTCGCGGCGTACTACGATCATCTGAAACGTCTCCCGGCGGCCGACGCGGAGTGGGATGCGTTTTTGCAGGAGATTACGACGCACGAAACGTACCTATTTCGCGATGAGCAGCAGTGGGCCTGGTTCCGCGATATCTACCTGGAGGAGGTGAGCGCCCAGGCGCGTGCCGGCAAGGGGCCGAAGACGCTGCGCATCTGGTCGGCCGCGTCGAGTACGGGCGACGAAGCCTACACGGTCGCGTGCTGTATTGCGGCCTGTTTACAGAACGCCAGCCAATGGAGCGTCCAGATTGTGGGGACCGACATTGGGGCCGGCGCGATCGAGCAGGCGAGGGCCGGTGTCTTTGGCGAGCGGGCAATGCGGCTTGTGCCGGAGGACTATCGGCGACGATTCTTCACCAAGGCCAAGGATGCCCATGTGTGGCAGGCGAAGCCCGCCCTGCGCGGCATGGTGAGTTTTCGGCAGCATAATTTGATGCAGCCGCTTCGGGATAAATCGTTTGATCTGGTGTTCCTGAAGAATGTGCTGATCTATTTCGACGCGGCCTCGAAGGAGACGGTCGTTGCCAACGTTCGGGCGGCAATACGACCCGGCGGCCTACTTTTGGCGGGGGCCGCGGAAGGGATTGCCGAGTATGTGCGAGATCTTCAACGGATACAGGCATGGCTATATCGGAAGCCCTAGAAACCGATGCTCCTTGGTGACGGGGCGTCCCGAACCACTGGAAAGCAAATAGAAATGCGATGCAGGCACACTTGACTACTTCCCACGGTGGAGAGCAGGAATGAGCAACGCGGAAGCCATACCCCGAGACGAGTTCTTCGATAGCCTACTGGGCGATTTTCTCGACGAATCTGGACAGCTTCTGGACCGGTTGAACGAGAACTTGCTACAGTTGGACGAATGGGTGCGCACTCTCGACGAGCGCCATCGGCAGTGTTGCGACGCGGAGCTTCTCAACGAGATGTTTCGCTCGGCACATAGCCTGAAGGGACTATCGGCCATGCTTGGCCTGACCGATATCAACACGCTCACTCACAAGGTGGAGAACGTGTTCGATGCCGCTCGCAAGGACGAACTCATTATCGACGGCGATTGCGTGGAGGTCGTATTCCAGGCAATCGATCGGTTGGGCGCCCTCGTCGAGACCTTGAAGAATCCGGAATCGGAACCCGTCGAGTGTGATGCCGTGGTGGAGCAGATTGCCAATATGCTCCAATCGGCCGGTTGTGAACGGAAGCAGACCTCGCAAGCCGACGCGGAGCGCGCCTTGCAGGACGCAACCGAGCCCGAGGCGGCGCCGGCCGAACCAATCGCGCTCGAATCGGCCGAACTGGTCAAACCGGCGGCAACGCCGCCCACCGCGGTCGCGCCTATCTCTTCGGCCGGCCCAGCCGACACTTCAAGCGTCGATATGTTCGCCGATCTGATCGATGATACGGAGACGGCCTCGAAGTATCTGTCGATTTTTATCGACGAGGCGGAGATGTCGCTCGACCAGTTGACCGAGTCGCTCCTTGCAGGCGAGGAAGAGGGAGGGACCGAGACCGTCGAGCGCCTCCTGGTGACGGCGCACCGGATCAAGGGGTCCGCCGCGTCCGTGGGCTTGAACCGCGGAGCGAAGCTTGCACACCTCATGGAAGACGTGCTGCAAACGCTCGACGAGGAACAGCGGCCGCTCACGCTGCCCATCACCGACGCGCTGCTTGCTTGCACAGACGCCCTGCGACGATACGTGGAAGGCTTGAAGCACGGCGAACCGCGAACGGACGATTTCAACCGGTCGGCCGAGACGCTGCTTCGTGCCCAAGGAGCCGTCGCGGCGGCCGCCAAATTGGCGGCTGAAGCGGCAATATCCCAAGTTGTCGACGAGCCGGTCGCCGCGCGGACCACCACGCCGACCGTCCTCGGCGCCGGCCCAACGGTCAGCGAGGTCGCCATTAGCGATGCGTTACGTGCCAAGGTCGCCGCCGTATCGTCCGACCAGGATGCAACGTGCGTGGGGCGAGCGCTGTTTGAAAGAGACTTGGCGCTGGTCGGCCTGAAGGCTCAACTTCTGCGGGAGAAGCTGGCCAACCTTGGCGATCTCTGCTACTTCAATCCGCCCGGCGACGACCTGGATGAAATCGAGTCCCTAGAGGGCGTCGAGTTCGGGCTCGTGACCGAAGCAGCGATAGACGTGATCAGGCGACAGCTCCGGGTAGCGGGCGTTGTGGGGCTTCGGGTGGAATCTTTGTGCAGTTTGGAGAGCGCGTCGACGCCGAAAACCGATGTGTCGCGTCCCGTTGTCGCTGCGGCCGGCAGTGGGAATACCGTTCGGGAAGCGTCGCCAGCCAAGCCGACCAGCACGTCCACTAGGCCGACAAAGGCAGCGATGCCCGCGAGAGACCGTGCCGGCGACTCCTTCGCGACAAAAACGCGCACGGCCGAGGCCGGCAGCAGACCCGCGGAAACGCTTCGGGTGGACATCGAACGGCTTGACCACCTGATGAACCTGGCCGGCCAACTCGTAATCAACAAGGCCCGGTTTACGCAAATCGGCGAGAGCCTTAAAAGCGCGCTCATCGGGAAGCAGTCATCGCAGGTGCTTGGCAACGCGCTGGGGACGTTGCGCAAGATGGCGTCGGGAGCCGAGGGCGGCCATCATGGCGACGTGCAGGCGGAACTTGAAGAGGCGCGTGTCAGCGCGCGGCGCGTCCAAACGGAATTGGAGGCCGTTGAACGCGAGTTAAGCCGCATGGCCGATATCCGCTTGGCGGCAAACGACCTAATGGAGACAATCCACCAGTTGGACCGCGTAACCGACGGCATCCAGCAGAGCGTGATGGATACCCGAATGCTGCCCATCGGACCGTTATTCACTCGATTTAAGCGAGTGATCCGTGACATCACTCGCGGCAACGGCAAGCAAATCCGACTCGTCATCAACGGTGAGAAGACAGAGTTGGACAAGCGAATGATCGACGAACTGGGCGATCCGCTTATTCACATGGTTCGCAACTCGGCCGACCACGGCGTCGAGATGCCCGACCAGCGCGAGGCGGCCGGTAAACCCAGGGAAGGCACGGTGAAGCTGAACGCATTTCATCGCGGCAACAGCATCGTCATCGAGGTAGTTGATGACGGCAAGGGACTTGACGCCGAGCAAATCCGTCGAAAGGCGATTGAGAAGGGAATGATTTCCGAGGCCGACGCGGAACGCATGACACGGCATCAGCTCTATCAGCTCATCTGGGAGGCGGGGCTAAGCACCGCGCGAAAGGTGACCGAGGTGTCTGGCCGCGGCATGGGAATGGATATTGTCAAGTCGAAGATCGAGGAGCTGAACGGGACGGTCGAGGTACAGAGCGAACCAGGGCAGGGCACGACGATGACCATCAAGCTACCACTCACCCTGGCCATTTTGCCGAGCCTCATGGTCGATATCGACAACGACGTCTTCGCCATGCCGTTAGAATCGGTCGTCGAAATCGTAAGCGTGCGAGCGCGAGACATGACGACCGTTTACGGTCAGTGGACCGCGCGTGTCCGCGGACGCGTCGTGAGCTTGGTACGTCTCGATGAACTGCTGGCCTTCCATGGCGGGAGCGGAGACCAATCGTTCGGCAGTGCCGAGGAAACCACGTTGGTCATCGTAGGCGAAGGTGGCCGCGAGATTGGCCTGGCCGTCTCTCGTGTACTCGGCGAGGAGGACATCGTTATCAAGTCCATGGCGGAAAACTATCGGAACGTAGTGGGAATTGCGGGAGCCAGTATCCTGGGCGACGGCCGCGTGTCACTCATCCTGGACCTTGCCGCCCTCATTGATATGAGCGCCGGAAGCAAGACGGCCACAGCCGGGTAACTGGTGATTTATCGCTCGGATTTCCAGATAACGAAATACTCAGTCGAAGGAGGGCAATCCATGCCAAGCTGTATTCTAGCAGATCCGAAACTGGCCATTTTACATCAATTGTTCGCCTCGGCGACGCACGACGCTTCCGTGGCAATGTGCCGCTGGACGGACGGCCTGATCACGCTGACGCTGGATGAGGTGCGCGAACTGCCCCTGGCCGAGGCGACCGAAGAACTAGACCTCGGTGACGAACTGCTGACCATGGTCGTATTAAGTCTGCCCGGCGAGGTTGGGGGCGAGATGATCCTCACCTTCGACAAAGAGAATGGTCGGCAATTGGTCGGCTCGCTATTGAAACACCCGGTGAACGACGATGTGGAATGGAGCGACCTGGAGAAGTCGGCTCTTACGGAGACGGGAAATATCCTCGGGTGCGCCTACATGAACGCGATCACGCGGTTGATTGATCACGAACTCGTTCCTTCGGCCCCATATTTCATCCAGGATTACGGCGCGAGCGTGCTGCAGCAGGCGCTGATGATGCAGGCGATTTCCAGCGATCAGGTACTCGTTTGCCGCACGGGATTCCATCGGGAGGGCGAGGAGTTGAATTGGCGAGTCCTCTTTGTCCCAACGGCGGCACTGCGAGAGGCCATGGAGCGTGCTTTGCGCGGACGGGCTTAGCCCGCCGCAGGCGGGGCGTCCATACGCCGCATTGACGAATCATGCAGCAACCTGCAATGAAGGAACAACGTATATGTCCGTGTTAACAGCCGTTGCTACTCCACAAGCCACGAGCATTGGCATGGGCCAAGTAGCGGTTGGGTTGCGCCCGACTCGCCTGACGGCGGTGCTTGGTTCATGCTTGGGGGTGGCGCTGTACCACCGACGTTTGTATCTGGGAGCGATGGCCCATATCGTCTTGCCCGAGTCCAATGGCCACGAGGCCGCGCCAGGCAAGTTTGCCGACACGGCAATCCACCACATGCTGGAGCTGCTGAGCGGCCGTGGTGCTCCCGTGAGTGGACTGGTAGCCAAGTTTGCAGGCGGCGCTTGTATGTTTGGCGCCACGGGCCCCATGCAGATCGGGCTGGCGAACGCCGAGGCCGTCCGGCGACACCTCAAGGAATACCGCATTCCCGTTCTTGCCGAGGATGTTGGCGGGGCGAAGGGGCGGCGCGTCATCTTCGATTGCGAGACTGGAACGCTTACCGTGGAAATTGCCGGCGGCAGACCGAAGATGATGTAATCCGAACGACCCCGCGAGATAACTCTCTTGACTGCGAGGCGAAGTAACGAAAGAGGCTGGAAACCAGTCGAAAGAACCGGCTAAGGGCCCGCGAATAAATAACTGACCGCTTTGGGCGGGCTGCGGCTACGGCTACGGGCGTCAGGCTGCATCGACGTATAGGCAATATGTCTGCTTCGCCTTCCTTCGCAACCTTGTCCTCGCCGCGCCAAAATCGACCATTTATTCCTTCGCGAGCCCTAACCGAACGATTCTTCAGCCGCACCGGGGTGATAAATCATGAAAAAGACACTGCTGATTACCGACGACGCACTGATTATCCGCACAATGATTCGGGACGTGACCGCCGCGGCCGGCTGGGAGGTGGTGGCCGAGGCGGTGAATGGTCGAGAGGCGATTGAGAGATACATGGAGACTCGCCCGGCGGTGGTTACCCTCGACTTGGTCATGCCGCAGTATGATGGGTTGCACGCATTGCGGGGCATCCGGCAGTTCGACCCGGAGGCACGCATTGTCGTCGTCAGCGCCCTCGACCAGCGCAGCGTTCTGAAGGAGGCGTTCCGATTGGGAGCGTCCGACTTCATGGTGAAGCCATTTGACAAAAGCGAGCTGATCGCCACGCTGGAGCAACTCGTGGCGGACGAGGTCGTCTTGAAGTAGTCGTTCGCCGACACTGCTCTCAGGCGAGTACAACTTCCAGCTCGTCGCGGATACGCTGCTCGATAAGCCCCTTGAACATCGCCGCCGTGAATGGTAGCTGGGCGTCGACTCGGACCCGTGTCGCCTCAACGGCCACCTTCCCAGCGATCTTCATGCCAACGGCCGAAAATCCAAACGCCAACTCGTTGTCACCCCATTCCTCGCGGAAGTTGCTAATCTGCCCACCGAACTGGTCGCGCACCGAATCGAGCTTTTCGCGCAACCGCCGAGTCGCCTCCTCCAGGCCGAGTTGATGGGAGACATCCATGGTCAAGAGAGCCATTGGGCAAGACCTTTCGTTATTGGCTTCGTTTTCGTCTGGTGTGCAAAAGTAGATACGTTGCGGGCGGTTGAAACGCGCGCGGGCGAGCCAAGGGTGGGCACTTCAGCCCCGGCCGTTCCGGCGAACCATCACAGGAGGTCTCCCTGGGGCACCGGGAACTGCTTGCACAGCTCGGCGACACGGCCACGGATACGCTTGGCCAGTTGCTCGTCTTCCGGAGCCCGTAAGACTTCGAGAATCCATCCGCCGATGATGCGCATCTCGTTCGCTTGCATTCCTCGCGTGGTCAGCGCCGGCGTGCCGATGCGAATGCCCGACGGGTCCAGCGGCTTGCGCTGGTCGAATGGGACCATGTTCTTGTTCACGGTGATGTGGCAACGATCGAGCGCCGCCTCGGCAATCTTTCCCGTGGCGCCCAGCGACGTGACGTCCGCCAGCACAAGGTGGTTGTCGGTGCCGCCGCTTACCAATCGCAGGCCGCCTGTCAACAGAACCCCGGCCAGCGCGTGAGTGTTTTCGAGCACCTGCCGAGCGTACTGCTTGAACTCGGGCCGAAGCGTCTCGCCGAAGCAGACTGCCTTGGCGGCAATCACGTGCATCAATGGCCCGCCCTGTGTGCCGGGAAACACCGCTCGATCGATATCGCGGGCGTGCTCGGCCTTGCACAGGATCATGCCGCCGCGGGGACCGCGCAGCGTCTTGTGCGTGGTCGTGGTTACGTAATCGGCCACGGGTACCGGGTCGTTATGGAGACCGGCGGCAACCAGGCCGGCGTAGTGGGCCATGTCGACCATGAGCTTGGCGCCGCAGTCGCGGGCAATTTGGGCGAACTCGGCATGGGGTATCTGGCGAGGATAAGCGCTGGCTCCGGCCACGATCAACTTGGGCCGATGCTCCCGGGCTAGTGCGGCCACCTGGTCAAGATCGATCCGGTGGGTGTCCCGTCGCACGCCGTAGGCGTGGAACCGGTACAGCATTCCGGAGATGTTCAGGTGCATCCCATGGGTTAAATGTCCACCGTGGGCCAAGTCGAGGCCCAGCACGCTATCGCCCGGTTGGAGCGCGGACAGATACACGGCCGTGTTGGCCTGGGACCCCGAGTGCGGCTGAACATTCGCATGATCGGCGCCGAACAGTTGCTTCGCCCGATCCCGCGCAAGATTCTCAACCACGTCAGCAAACTGGCAGCCGCCGTAGTATCGCTTTCCGGGATAGCCCTCGGCGTACTTGTCCGTCAATACCGACGCGCAGGCCGCCCTCACGGCGGGCGACGAGTAATTCTCGCTGGCAATCATTTCCAGCCCGCTTCGCTGCCGTTGCATTTCGTCGGTAACGGCGGCCCAGACTTGAGGGTCTTGTTCAGGCAGGGGGTTCATAAATACCTCGCTATGCACTGTTTAAGGGGCATCACTGCCGGGCTGGAAGTGTGTATGAGTCCGGATCGATGGATGCCGCTGCTCACTGGGCGACGTTTGCCGACACGTGCCCGCCACGGCACGCGTCTGGAAAGCGATCGATTGTCGGCGTTTTACTCGCGGCCGTCAACGGGCACGGGGTAGGGCGTGCAGGACGACCGCAAAGTCACGGAATGGGAGGACAAAGCTCCTGCTAAGCAGTAAAATGGTCCTTTCGGTTGCGGTCAGCACCCAGGCGAAACGCAGTCTTCTCCGCGATGCTTACTGCAACTGTTCGGTCGTGAACGGCGTGGCAGGGAATCCCTCGGCGTTGTACAAGTTCGCGCCCTCGGGGTTCTGCTGCCAGGCATAGCGAACATTCTTGATCACGGCGACGTCCTTCGAGCTGAGTTCGACGCGGTCCTTGCCGACAATCTTGGCGTCTGCCCAGAAGTACTTGCCGTCTTCACCGGCAACGGCGAATCGCTTCAGGTCGCCGTCCGCCTTAAAGAACTCGCGGTCCTTCTGCTGACCGACAACCAGTCCGGAACCGACCTGATCGAAGACGACCGTTGCCTTCGCGCCGTCCAGTTTGACCTCCGTCATCGTCGGAGAGGCGTAGACGATGTCCTTGCCGAACTCCTTGGCCAGTGCCCAGGTTGCCAGGCGGTTGCTAGGCACGTACTTGTTGCGCGGGTGGATGTCGCCAGTCTCGCCGACGTCGATGATCACGGCCTGGCCGGTCTTGGGCACTTCCAGGCACTTCGTCTGCGCATCGCGAACAGAGCCCCATCCGATACGGTCGTTCGGATCGTCGCTGGTGGCGGTGAAGTTGGCCAATTGCACCCAATAGAATGGGAACTCATAGCCCCAAATCTTGCGCCAGGTCTCGATCATCGCCTTCTGCTTGAGGAAGTAGGAAAGGCCCTCACCACCGTTGCTGCAGCCCTGATACCAGATCGCGCCCTTGATGGCGTACTTCGTCCAAGGCGCCAGCTTGGCGTTGTACATGCGGGACGCGCCTTGGTGCTTGCGGGCTTCGGTTGCGGCAAGAATCGGTTCGGCCATTTCCTTCGGCAGGAGGTCAAACGCTTCCTTCGGCATCCATGTCTCGATACACGAACCGCCCCAGTTACAGTCGATCAAGCCGACCGGAACGCCGAGTTCCTTGTTCAACCGGACCGCAAAATGGAACCCGACGGCCGTGCAGCCCTTCTGGGCGCCATCCTTGCAGACAGTCCAGACGCCGTCGGCGATTTCGTCTTTCGGCTCGTCGGCGATCACATGCGGGTCGCGGCAGAAGCGAATGAAGCCGAAGTCGCCGTTGTACTCTTCTTCGGTTCCAGACTGGCTGCCCAAGCGCCATTCCATGTTGGACTGGCCGGAGCAAACCCAGACGTCGCCGACAACGACATTTTCCAGTTTGACCGCGTTCTTGCCCGTCACGACCAGGTCGGAAGCTTCGCACTTGGCCGCCATGGGTTTCAGTTCGACGCACCATTTACCAGCATCACACGCCTTGGCGGAGACCTTCTGGCCGTTGAACTCCACGGTAACTTCTTCGCCTGCATCGGCCGATCCCCAGACTTTCACCGCCGCGTCGCGCTGCAGGACGGCATTGCTGGAAAACATTTTCGGAAGACGAACGTCTGCCGACGCGACGGTCGTAATCGCCGCCAAGGCGGCGAACAATAGGAAACTCTTTTTCATGGTGGACTCCAAAGGTGGGGGACAGAGGTTGTTACAGGACTTTGATTGTAGAACGCGGGAACCGAGGAATCAAGAGTCGGGCTGCACGGGACGCCGACTCGTTCCGTTGCACGACTCCCCGAGTCGTTTAGGGCACCTCGGAGGTTTGTGCTACTGTTCCGAAACCTCAACGACCGATGCCGTTGCCGACCTCCGAAAGCACCTCACCGCGGGTCGAGACGATGATGTCGCCAAGCGGCATCTGCCGGCCGGAAGCCTGGATGGCGGCCTGGGCGATGGCTTGCAAGCCGCCGCAGCAGGGCACCTCCATGCGGGCCACGGTAATCGATTCCACGGCCGCCTCGGCTAGAATGGCCGCTAGCTTGGCGACGTGGTCCTGGGCGTTGTCGAACTTCGGGCAGGCCAGCGCCACGACGCGGTCGGTCAACAGGCGATGGAAGTCGGGCATGGCAACAGGCACACAGTCGGCAACCAGCAGCAGGTGAGCGCCTTGTAGGAAGGGTGCGCCGGGCGGAATCAGACGAAGTTGCACGGGCCAGTGGCGAAGGGCGGACGGCGCGCCACCTCCAGGCCGTCCAGCATCGGAAGTCGCGCCTGCCGAACCGTTGTTCACTGGGGCCAGCGGCAGCGAAAAGCTCTGCATTCTCGCCCCGGGACATGCGTGGACAGGGCTGGCGGCGGGGGTAGGGCTAGCGGTGTGGGCAGACGCTTTTTCGGTGATGGCCAAGTGGCGTTGAACGGCGGCCTCATCGAACGCCGACGCCTCCCGCTCAATGATGCGGATCGCGCCCCGGGGACATTCGCCCAAGCATGCCCCCAAGCCGTCGCAGTAGACCTCCGATACGAGCTTCGCCTTGCCGTTGACAATCCGGAGTGCCCCTTCGGCACAGCCGGGCACGCAAAGGCCGCATCCGTCGCACTTCTCTTCGTCAATCTCGATAATTTTTCGCAATGCCATGATCAGCTCCCATCCGAGTTTCCAATGTCCAAGACTATGTAACCGTTCACGGGGGGACTGTCCC
>CAZASB010000143.1:0-11735 GCA_964487655.1 uncultured Planctomycetaceae bacterium | reverse complement strand
CGTGAAACTCCCAGACATGAACTCGATTCGGAGAGTCGAGCGACTATTTGCTATCGCTCGCCGAAAGGGAACGTGTAGCGGCACGGGCAAGCCGTCCGGTTCTGACTGCCGTTACCACCTTACGTGGCCAGTTGTCGCACGGGGCCGATCGGCCGCCTTGCCGCAAATGTGTTGGGCTGCGGAGAAGGAGCCTTGTAGTAAACAACACACCGCCAGCAGGCGCGCAGCCAAGGGGTCGGGAGACATCGCGTAACGGGATTGGGCCGTCCCAACCGCTTTAGCATAGTTACCTGCGGCGAGTTGTCGGAGGACTGTTGCATGAAGCCGGCGTAGTTGATCATGCACGGCAACGACCAGCGAGAGATCGCACTTGCAACGACGGCATTCCAGGGAGGGCGTCTGTTTAGCCTTGCATGTGGGGCAGCAAAGCTCGGCCTCGCGAACGGCGAGAAAGGGCTTTACGCTCTCGGGGAGACGCGAGAGCCACACGGCTGGCCCTCGTGGGACGGCTTCCAGGCGATGCCGTGCGCGATTTCTGGCCTTTGTCGCCATCAACTTGCCGGGCGCGCGATGGACGCCTTGCCAGCCGGCAAAGCCCAAGTTTAACTCGCCCCTTCCGCGTCCGCTCAACGCGAGTAAACGGTTCAAGCGATTGGGCAATTGCGAGTGCCGGCGCACCTGGAGGAGTCCGCGGCGCTGCCTACCCGCGCTCCTTTCCGCGCGGGCGAACTTGGCACGGGCGGCAACCGTTGCGCTGCCAGACATTCGCGCCGGCGGTGGAAACGCGCGACGGCGCCAGTTGGCCGAACATCGACTCGCTCGGGGACGGCCAATTGCATTCGGACGCCTACCCATCGGAACAGCGCCTGATCGGCCGAGCCTCATCAACCGTGTGGGAAACCGAGTTCCTCGCATTGGTCTCACGCGTCTTGGAGGTAGAACACGAGGTCGTCGAGTTGGTCCACGAGTTGCCGCATCCGGTCAGCGTCGTTTTGGGCAAGGGCTTGCTGCAATTCCGTTGTCAATCGCCTCATCTCGGCAGCGTCTTCGGCGGAGGCGTCCTGCGTCAATCGCCGGGCCTTGACAATCAATTCATTCGCCACGTCGAACAGCGGCTGGTTGGAATCGGCTTCTCCCGTTCCCTGAGTGATGGCGTGATCGACAAAGGTTTCCGCATCGGGATCATTGAACATGGCAGCCAGCTTCGCCTTCGCGTCGTCCTGGCTCTTCGCCCGGAAGCGGGTGATGGCGTTATCGATGCGTAGCTTCTCCTCCAGCCCGCTCTTCCGTTCGACGGCGGTCACGGTGAGAATGCCATCCAGATCGAGTTGGAACCGCACGAGGACTTCATTCCCCTCCTCGGCCTCCTCGTCCAGCCCCTTGAGTAAAAATCCGCCCACGCGTTGGTTGAACCGCACGTCGTCGTTCTCGCCTTGAAACACGTCGATTTCAACAATGTCTTGCCCATCGTACGAAGTGACGTAAAGTTCGGAGCGGATGGCAGGCAGCGCCGTGTTACGCTGAATGATTGGGGAGAATACGTTGCTCGACCTCATGCCGTGCAAGCTGCCAAGAACCTGAATTCCCAAGGTGTGCGGCGTGATGTCAACGAGTACGGGCCCCACGTCGATGCCTGCGATCAGCCCGCCTTGCACGGCGGCGCCGAGCGCAACGCATTGATCGGGATCGATTTCGGAGTGCAGCTCACGGCGCAATTGCTCGGAAAGGAGCCGATGCACCAGTGGAGTGCGCGTGCTGCCTCCGACAAGTAGTACGCGGTCGATCTGGCTCGCGTTCAGCTTGGCGTCGTCGAGCGCGGCATCGACGCAGGTGAGCGTTTTCTCCAGAAGCGGTGCAATCATCGTCTCGTAGTCGTGGCGGTCGATGGCCATGTTGACGTGAAGCGGCTTGCCATCCTTTTCCGCGATGAACTCCTCGGCAATGGTCGTCACGGCTTCATAGGAGAGTCGCTTCTTTGCCTCTTCGACCGCCTGCAGAAGCCGCGAGCGAGCAGTGGGAATGTCACGCAGGTCGACATCATGCATCTTTGCGAAGGTATCGCACACATGGTCGAGCAGGAGCTGATCGAAGTCGTCGCCGCCAAGATGTGTATCGCCGTGGCTGGCAAGCACCTCGACTACGCCCTGTTCCATCTGGACGATGGACACGTCGAACGTGCCCCCTCCGAGGTCGAAGACCAGCAGGCGTTCGTTCCGATCGGAGTGGGGCTCGTAGACAAGCGAAGCCGCGGTCGGCTCGTTGATAATGCGAACCACTTCGAGGCCGGCCATTTCGCCCGCCTGCCGGGTAGCCTCGCGCTGGTTCTCGCCGAAGAACGCCGGCACGGTAATCACCGCCTTGTTGCACGGCCGACCGAGCGCTTTGGCCGCCCGCTCCTTGAGCGTTCGGAGGATCATTGCGGAGATTTCCTGCGGCGAATAGCGGTTGCCCGCCATGGACACCTCCGTCTCGTCGCCCATTCGCCGTTTGATCGATTTTACGGTCCGCTCCGGCGCAACGAGCGCCTGATTACGAGCCTCCTGCCCCACGAGCAGGCGACCATCTCCATCGAGCCCAACCACGGACGGCAGAATCCCCTGGCCCATTTCATCACAAAGGACCACCGGCTTGCCATCCTGCACGATCGAGACCACGCTGTTGGTGGTTCCCAGGTCAAACCCAAGAATTGGCTCCATTGCACGCTCCTTCTTCCTTGGTAGTGGTTATGTTGTCGGCGCGGCTTGCAATCGCTCGCACCTCGGCAAATCGAATCACTCGCCCATTCCAACGATAGCCGGGCCTGACCTCTTCGACGACGGTTTCCGGTTCCGAGTCGGGCGCGTCGACCAGGGCGACGACGGTCATGGTCGAAGGGTCCACGCGGCGGCCCACCGTTTCG
This sequence comes from uncultured Planctomycetaceae bacterium, assembly GCA_964487655.1. Taxonomy (GTDB): domain Bacteria; phylum Planctomycetota; class Planctomycetia; order Pirellulales; family Thermoguttaceae; genus PWXP01. The sequence continues at coordinate 8,836 of CAZASB010000143.1, read as the reverse complement.
ATCCGCTCAACGCCCTGCTCGTGAAGCGCGCGGCCGAGGCGAGATCGGATCAGCGAGTAGCCCTGCATGATCTGGGCAAACTCGTCGCCAATCATCCGACTGATCTCCTCGCACGCGCGATCTCGAACGAATGTGTGCCAGCGGCGTCGCAACCAACGTCGCCACCACGACTGACGCTGAAACTCGGCGTCGAGTTCGGCGCCAAGCCGCTCGGGCGCCACCGCGGTCATTTGCCGGTGGCTTGCCTCGAACGCTTCCATTCCTCGCAGCATCGCCTCGTCGAGCCCCACAATCGCCTCAACCAACGGCAGCGCCGCGCGCAGCGCCGCTTCGTCCTCTCTGGCACGAACGGACTCGAATCGTCGGATCGCCTCCTGGAGCCCGCCAAGGGCTGCCTCCGCCGCGTCTTGCAGACCACGCTGGCTCTTTGTCTGGAGCTTCACCTCTTGGCGAACAGCCGTCAGTGTTTCGACAAGCTGCAGGAACCCGACTTCCGGTAGCGGCCGCTCGGAAACGAAGGCGAGCGTACCGGCCAGACCTTCGTCTCTGGTTGCATCGACGTCGGTCAGCGCTCGCGCTTCCTCGCGTGTTTCGCCAAGCCAGTCGCGAAACTGTTCGATGATCGCCTCGTTTTCCCACCAGGTCGACATCAGAACTTCCCGATTGTGAGCAGCGTTTGCGTCGGAATCCGGTGCGCGCGGACGTCGGGCCGAACTTGCTCCAGTAGGCTATCGAACGTTTGCAACACGCTTGTGTCGAACAGGCGTTTCGCCAAGTTCACAATCGGGTCGCGAAGTTCTTCGTAGGCGGCGCGTATCGCGGCAAACCGCTCCGGCTCTCGCTCCGGCGAGTGACGTCGCACCAGCTCAAGGTACCGGCGGCGGATAGTCTCCGTGTCGGCGGTGTGCTCCAGTCCGAGTACTTCATATGGATCATTCATGTTGTCATCCCACACATTGGAGAAGTGTTCTTCTCGTGCCGCTATCGTGACTTAGCCATATCGGGGTGCATTGCTTCGTAGATCTGTCGGATCGATTCTAGCACGTCCGGCGGCACGTGATTCACCAGTTGGCGAAGGACAGTCTCAAGGGAACCACTGTCGCCAATGTCATCGAGCAGGTCCAAAAGTTCGGCGCGGGAATTGGAATCAATGCAACAGTCCCCGTGGTCATCCTCATAGTCGTCCTCGTAGTCACCATCGTAGTCGTACGATTCCCGCCACGGTTCCCTCCGCTGATGAAGTTCATACGCGGTGGAAAGGGCCCGCTCGGCCGGATGAATGAGATTGCGATCATTGGCGTCGCCTGACGCCCGAGCCAGGTCAATCGCTTGGCGCAATTGCTCGATAGCCAGATTGTAGTCGCACTGGCGGGGCCCTTTGGCCAGTTCGTCAGTTGCCCGCCAATAGCGGAAATGCGCATTGGCGGGAAACTCCTTCAAACCTCCGACTACGAGTGACACCTTCAGATGAGTGTACTTGGGAAACAACTCCAATACTTGGCACACCATTTGGAGGTCGGCTTCGGCCCACGCAACGCGTCTTGCACGCTCGAGGTAATTCAGAGCGAGCCGTTCCTGGGTGGCTCGGCCGGTGTAGTTCCGCTTGCTTGTCTTCTGGGCAAATAGCAGCTTTGCCAGCAGGCCTGCCGCGCGGCTTGTCGGCCGTGTCGCGAGGGCCGCCTTCAGACGAGCCTCAAAATCCCTTACGACGTTGCGAACCACGCGAAACTCGGCTGCGGCGGCGCTCATTGCCAACCATACGGCAGCAGGCTCTCCGGCGGTTTGCAACGCCGCCTCCAGATGCCGTTCGGACGCATCGTGATTCTTTGCCTTCAATTCAATCGCGGCGCGCATCACGTCGATCACGAATGGCTCGGCATCATCCTGACGCATGACCTGGGCCGCCTCGTCGATCTGGCGCCGAGCCTCTTCAAACTTACGCCGGGCGGCCAGACTGCGTATGCCTGCGACTCGCTGGTTCCAACGCAGTGCGGCACATTGGGGATCGCGCGGGCGGAGCCGGAGCGCCGCATCGACGTGCGGCTCCGATTCCGCCGGCTCGGTTCGTCCCAAATGGTAGTTGGCCAACCATAGATGGGCGTCGAAATCGTCGGGGGCAACGCCGACTAACCGCCGCAGCACGGCAACGCTCTTCCCCGACTCGTCCTGTTCTTCATGTAAATGGGCCAGATCCCAATATGCATTCGTCAGCCGGGGACAGCTTTCCACCGCCCGGCGCAGATGTCGGGCGGCCTTCTCCCGGAAATCGTTGCTCTCAAGCGGATCGCGCGACTCCCAAGGGTAACGGCATGGTTTTTCGACGATCGCCGCAAATCGCAGTAGTGTTTTCGCGAGGCGATGATGGACCAGTCCCACGGCAATAGAACGCTCTTCATCGCGCAGGCAGGATACCGTTGACAGATCTTCGATGTAGCAGAGCCAACCTTTTTCCAGATTGCGGCAGGGTACGTCGGAAGCTTCCTCCGCGCCCAAAACCCAGGCGAGATTCCAACGCGGATCGAGCGCCGGAGGGGGGCCGATTGCCGTGAGACGTTCGAGGATATCGCTGTCGCCGTCGTGAATCGCACGCTTCCACACCATGTCGACAATCTTCGCCACCAGCGTGGGACAGCTCTTGGTGAACCGCTGCCGGAAGACGCGATACTCGCGAAAGAACGAATGCCAGTCTCCTTCTCGCCAATGCTGGGCCAGATCTTTCAGGGACCCGGCCGCCGGATTCGCTTGAATCCGTGACTGCAATAACGCAAGGCTTTGGGCAACGTCGACCTTGGCGTCGGTTGAACGCAGCCTTCCATCCGCCACCAGCAAGGTTTGCGCAATCCTGCATGCCGGTCGCTCCGAATCCAGCCGTGCCCAGTTTGCCTCGGCTCGCTCGATTTCGTTTAAGTAGAACAACGATAGCCCGCGAACGAACAGCTTCCAATCGCCCAGCGGCGAGCTGTGCGGCACGGAGTGCAGGGCCTTGGCTGCCGCGTTGTCGTCGCCCCGTTCGACGGCTGCGAACGCCTCGCGAATGTGCTCGACATGAGCAGCAACCTCTCTGTGGTGAGGCGCCGGCGACCGTGGGTCGAGCACCGCCTGGTCAGCCAGACTGACCAGTAGACCCGGTTCCCGCTCGAGTACCGTCGCGGCGTCACCCTTACAGTCGCCCACGACTACCTGCAAACGGGGGATGCAATTGAGTATTTCCGGGTCGGCCGGCTTCAAGTCGATGAGCTTTCGGAGGACTGCGCGGGCCTCGGCCGTAAGCCTCTGGCGTTGAAGCTGCTCGACCCTCCCCACATAGACCCGCTCCAGCAGGAGCCGGTGTTCCTGCCGAGCATCCTGCCGAAAACATGCCTCGGCGTCCTTCAGGGCGGTCTTGGCGTTTCCTTTGGCCAGCTCGCGTTGGGCACGCTCGAAAAGCTGCGAGCTACCGAGCGATCTCGTGCGATTGCGGTTTTTTGCCATTGGCGCACTTCCATGTGTTTGAAATGAGGGACAACACTCGCTTGAAATGGGGCGGGCCACCAAAGCAGTTGGCCCGATGTACAATCTTGGGGCGGCCAGTCGAGCTACGGGCCAATGTACCATTTGCCGTTTCGGGATCAAGATGGGGCGTGAGGCAAAAAAAATACAAGGGAGCCTGCCCACCCTTGCCAGACCGGAGCGGGGGTGGTATTAAGACCGATTGGGTCGTGCTCCAGTCACAACTGTTGGCGGGGTGTGTGCCTGCCTCGGCTGACAAGGCGCCCGGGTAGGGCAGGCGAAGCCTGGGCCGCGTTGCACACGGCAACGGAAGAATCCATGGAACGTTCTATCCTTACAACCCAGGTTCGCCGGGCAAGCGACGTAGCCTTCGCGGCGCGACGCGCTCGGCTTGTAGCCGCGCAACTTGGTGTCGCCTCGAAGCAGGCGAAAGGCTTCGCGGAGGCCGTTCGGAGAACTGCCAACACGGCCTTGAAGCAAGATGGCGGGTGCAGTTTTCGGCTGGTTCTGACTGGAGAGGGCACCCCGTGCAGGCTGGAGGCGGTTGTCGTCGCCCCGAGTCTCACTCTTCTCTCCACGCACACCATCGACGCGGCGCCCTCGATTTCCGCCCCGTTGGAAACGCGAGGAATCTTCCATGACGAACCGTGTCTCGACCAGTTCACGGTAAACGAAACCCCCCAGGGCGAGGTGGCGGCCCGCCTCGGCGTTGAACTTCCGGACGGGCTACCGATCCACAAACAGACACTTGCCCACTGGGTGGCTCCCTTGCGACGACTGCGCGATTCGTCCGCCCTGGAGACGGCCTTACGGCACATTGGCCTTCTGGGGCGGCAATTGGCCGCCTCCCTCGAACGCAGTAAGGAAATGCAGGCTGAGCTCGACACGCTACGGGCAAGCCACGAGACGCTCTCGCTGCTGGCCGTAGTCGCCAGCAAGACCGACAGCGCGGTCATTGTCATGGACCACCACGCACGCGTGGAATGGGTTAATGCCGGGTTCGTCCGCCTGACGGGTTACACGCCGACGGAAGTGGCTGATTCCTATCCTTTCGACTTCTTGCACGGCTCACAAACCGACTCTGAAGCCGTCAGCGAGATCGCCACGGCGTTCGATGCCGCCGAGGGTCAGAGCCAAGAATTGCTCCACTACCGAAAAGATGGGGGAACTTACTGGGCTTCGCTGAGTATCACCCCGGTGTTCGACGAGGACGGGCAGCTCTCCCGGTGGATATGCATCTTCAGTGACATTACCAGGCGTCGCGAGGCCCAGGCGGCATTGGAGCGCGCCCGGGAGGCCGCCGAGGCGGCCAGCCGCACCAAGAGCGAGTTCCTGGCCAACATGAGCCACGAAATCCGTACGCCAATGAACGCATTTATCGGCATGACTGAATTGGCGCTGACGACCGACTTGACGTCGGAACAGCGCGAATACCTGGTCATCGCCAAGGAATCGGCCGAGTCTCTGCTGCGGTTGCTCAACGAAATTCTCGACCTGTCGAAAATCGAGGCCGGAAAGATTGAAATCGATCACGTTGAGTTCAACTTGGCCGAGCTGATCGAAGACACCATGAAGGCTCTGTCGGTCCGTGCCAGACAAAAAGGATTGGAACTCATCTGGCGGCCACCGCAAGAGATTCAGGAGATACTGGTGGGCGATCCAGCAAGGCTCCAACAGATCCTGGTCAATCTCGTAGATAACGCAATCAAGTTCACGGATCAGGGCACGATTACCGTCTGCGTGGAGCCTCAATGGCAGACCGACGACGAACTCGGATTGCACTTCTCGGTGGCCGATACGGGAATTGGCATTCCGGCCGACGAGTTGGACCGGATCTTCGAGGGGTTCACGCAAGGTGACAGTTCCACGACACGGCGCTTTGGCGGCACGGGCCTGGGGCTGACCATCTCATCCCATCTTGTCCAGCTTATGCAAGGACAAATATCCGTTGACAGCAAGGTCGGACGGGGTAGTACGTTTCACTTCTCCCTGTGTTTTGGTATTCCACCACGTCGGAGCACGACGGACGGGCACGTGGATCCACCTGGCGCCGTTGCCACACTCGATCTGGCTCACTCCGATCCGCCGCGTGTCCTGGACGTTCTGGTCGCCGACGACAATGCGGCTAACCGGGTGCTTGCCGAGCGGATATTGCAGAGACGAGGGCATTGCACTGAGTCAGCAAGGAACGGACAGCAAGTACTCGAAGCGCTCTCGGCTCAACGCTTCGACGTGGTCCTAATGGACGTCCAAATGCCCGAGATGGACGGTTTCGCGACGACGGCCGCCATCCGCCAGATGGAACAGTACGTAAGTTGTCACATCCCGGTCATTGCCATGACGGCGTATGCCATGAAGGGGGATCGAGAGCGATGTCTCGATGCCGGCATGGATGGTTATCTGGCAAAACCGCTTCGGGCTCGAGAACTGGTTGCCTTGGTGGAGACCATGGCCGATCGCGAGTCGGAACTCCGATCGGCGGCCGCCGCGGATTCGACGCCTGTCGGCAATGACGATTTCGCCGCCGCCTTGGCGAGAGTTGAAGGCGACCGGGAGATTCTCAAGGAGCAAATGGAATTCTTCCTGCGCGATTGCCCAACGATTCTTGCTGATATGGGCTGCGCCGCCAGCGGGCAAGATGGCAAGAACCTCGAGCGGGCGGCGCATCGGCTCAAGGGGCTTGCCGCCGGCTTCGATGCACTCGAATTGGTCGATTCCGCCCGGCAACTTGAAGAGGCCGCGCACGCCCGCAACTTCAGCGAGGCGCCGTCACTGTGCGCCACCCTCGCAGCCGAGGCCGCAAAACTTCAGCGAACTATTCAGGCATACCTGCACGCGTGTTGCCCGTAGGACACGTAGCTTAGGCTCACTCCGTGGCCGGGTCACTCCGTCATTCGGTACTCGTCTGCTCGTGGACCGTCTTCTCCAGGGTGAGCCCGATCTGGCGCATCTTCGCCCGCAGAGTGGTCCGGGTAATGCCGAGACTTTTGGATGCCTGGACCTGGTTGCCGCCTGCGTGGCGCAGCGCTCGCGTGATCACCTGCTGCTCCATCATCGCAAGTGCTTCATCGTACAATCGGTGCGTGCCATGCTGGAGTCGTTTTTCCACGAAATGATCCCAGTCGGTTACCGCGGTTCCAGGCACGGCGGCAAGCACCCCGCCGGCGGCCGCTTGTGTCCGAACCGTCTCGGGAAGGCAGTCGACAATGAGAACCGGCCCGGTCGTGCCGAGCACGGCGCGGCGGATCACGCTCTGCAACTCGCGCACGTTGCCCGGCCAAGCATATTGACGGAGCAACTCCATGCAATCTGGGGCCACGGTCCGGACTTGCTTGTCGAACTCCATATTAGCCATGGCAATGAAATGCGCGACCAGATCGTCCAGATCGTCGAGTCGCTCGACCAGAGGCGGCAGGGTAATCGCGTAGACATTCAGGCGATAGTACAGGTCCGGTCGAAATGTTCCCTGTGCGACCATCGCCTCCAAATTCCGGTTGGTCGCGGCAATGATGCGAACGTCGGTCCGCACGGTCTCGTTGCCCCCGACTCGCTCGAAATGCTGATCTTGCAGCACGCGGAGAATCTTGCTTTGAAGCGACATGGGCATGTCCCCAATCTCGTCCAGGAACAAGGTTCCCCCGGAGCACTGTTCGAACTTGCCAATGCGACGGCGCTCGGCCCCGGTAAAAGCCCCCTTCTCGTGCCCGAACAACTCGCTTTCCAAAAGCGTCTCCGGAATGGCCGCGCAGTTGACCACCAAGAACGGCCCGGCAGAGCGGCGGCTGTGTTGGTACACCGCCCGGGCAACCAATTCCTTTCCCGTACCGCTTTCGCCGCGCACCAGCACGGTGACCATTTGCGGGGCCACGCGGCCGACCGCTTTGTACACCTCCTGCATGGCCGGGGCTCGGCCAATGAGCACGTTGCCCGGCGTTGCCGACTCCGAGGCCTTGAGACTCAGGGTGACCGGGTCGCACATCAAGCGGCGGGTGGCCAACGCCCGCTCGATCACCGCACGCACTTTTGGGAAGTCCAACGGCTTGAGCAGGTATTCGAATGCCCCGAGCTTCATTGCCTCAATGGCGGTATCGCTCGTGCCGCCAGCGGTCATGAAGATAACTGGCAGCCGAGGGTCGAGGACGCGGATCTCTCGAAATACATCCAAGCCGGAACGATCCGGCAGCACGACATCCAGCACCACGGCGTCCGCCTGACACTCGGAAAGCAGCCCGACGGCCTCCTCGCCCGAGGATGCTGTCAAGAGCACCATGTCGTCCGAGCGCAACAGCCGAGTGAACATGTATAACACCGTCGGTTCATCGTCGACAACCAAAAGCGTGGCCATGGGGTATTACCTTCCTGTTGGCCAGAATCTATAATCGAGGGACGCGAATTCCCCCTAATTGAGTAGATGCCAAGCGTATTCAATCCGTGACGCGACAGTCGGCAGCCGCACCACCCGAAACATCGCGACGTACCGCACGCATCGTGTTCAGCCGACCTGATCGCTTTCCGCCATCAGACAGCCCCAACATGGGGCCTGTTGATTTACAGTGGCTCGCCTCTCCGAGGCGGAATATCTTGTGGTGTGGATATCTTGTGGCGTGGCATCCCGGTGCGCACAGCCCCTTGTGGCGGTTCGCCGCGATAGCGGATTAAATCAACAGACCGCATGCACAAGAGGTGATGATAGCGGAGAAGCAAATTGGGGCAAGGTGGCCAACAAGGAATACCTGCCGAAATCGGCTACGTATTTCAGGTGGAAAGGGGGGCGATTGAAGGAAGCGGCGTTCTACGGATTCCTGGACTCGGCGCTCGGACGGAAATAGTGTCGCAGTGGACGCTGGAATCTATGAGATACGGCGACTATACTGGAGAGGTTAGGCAAAGCTTGACCCTTGATTGGGGGTTGCGCATCGTCTGGCGATACTCAGATACACTAGCCCGGCCGGGAAGCCCATTTCTCGATGAAAGCGGCCTCCTTCGACGTTCCAGGCATGTTTACGGTAAACACTGAATTGTCGGGAGATAACTGAACCCAATATGGTGAGTATTTCAAAGTGCCCTCGCTGTCACCAGTTCGTGTCGTTGCCCGAAGGCGTCGACCTGGAGTCGATTGTCCGCTGTCCCTTTTGCAGCGCCGAATATGCCCTGAGCGCCGCGTTGCCTCCGACGCTGATCGTTGTGAGGGGGGCCGAGGCGGCCGTTGCAGGTGCGGGACTACCCGAAACCGTCACGGCAGACTTATCGCAGGACGGCTTGACGCTGGAGTCGCCAACGTTTCCCTACGTCTCTGAGCCAAGCGATTCTGAGCCAAGCGATTCCGTTGTGGCCGACGTCGCGGGAA
>CAZASB010000142.1:0-11750 GCA_964487655.1 uncultured Planctomycetaceae bacterium | reverse complement strand
AGTGGGTCAGTTTAGCTGACCAGAGATGGGTCAATTCAGGTGAGCGGCAAAGGTCAGGCCAACAAGAGGGGATTCCAATCGCAATTCATTCTGTTTTTTGATCGTGATAAGGAAGCGTTCGAGTCTAAGGCGAACAACACATGTTGCGAGAAGATCAGTTTCGTCCAAATCGCACGAGTGAAGATCAACGGCACGAGCCTTGGCAAGGGAGTAGATTGGGGACTGTTGCCTTGGAACCCGCCGATGAACCAGTGGTTTGTCGATGCCCACAAGCCGCCGTACTACCCCTATGACGAAGGCTCGGGAGATTTGAGTAGCCCCAATGCTCCTGCAATGCACGATACCGCCGGCCCGATAGTTGGGTGGTGGCGGCTACAGGACCTATCTTACGAGTTTGAGACAGCCGCAGTTTGCTCTAAGAGTGCGGCTACGGACGGCTCGGACAAGGGTGTTGGAGACGTATTTGGCTCCATCCAATGGGGCTTCTCGTACTTCGTTCAAGGTCCATTCTGGAACCGGAAGACGGTCGCGCGGAAGATGTACGTCAACAACATCGTATGGACGGACGCCGAAATGAAGACGATCACAGTGAGCGGCATGGGTGGAGAAGAACAGATTCAGATCGGTGCGCCTAGCATGCGAGGATACACAGGGTATGCCCACCCCCAAGAACCGTCTGAGGAAATGAAGAAGGTGCTTTCGAAATATTTCCCCTGAATCTTGCGATGAACAGGATGATGCTTACCCTGCACATAGCCAGCTTGTTCGCTGCCTACGCAGTTTTCGGTCTTTCGTACCTGGTCTTGCCCAGGACTACGAATATTAGCAGTCAACGGATTGCGGTCGTGTCGGCTGTGGTAATCCTCGCCGGCACGGCTTGCCTTACCGGCTTGTTGCTGATGATTCGGAGATCCCGAAAATCCGAGAGCATAGCGCTGGCGGTTTCCACGATTGCTGCGTTTCTTCTGTTGGCTCTTGCCTTATAGTGGAAAGTCAGGCCAGGTGGCCATCGCGGTAGGGACGGTCATTGCTGACCGCCCCCCGCGCAGATCCGTACGTGCGGAACTACCGCATACGGCTCCTACCTCGGATGTTGACGTGTAAATTCACGTACACCCAGCAACCCGCGCGGGCAATTAAACGGGATTATGCCAAGGGCGGGCGGGAAGCAATGGGTGAAATGGGCCCGTTTGTAGCTGGCCAGTCACAGATCCTCCGGGACAAGCCCGGCTGTTGATCTATTGTTGACGCGTCTCTCCGAGACGCTGGATCTTGGAGGCTTCCGTTGGAAGCCCCCAAGATATTCCGCTTCGGAGATGCGGAACGACACTAAATCAACAGACCGCAAGCCCGGAGGTGACTGTTTTCATACCCCGTGCGTGTGTAAACCGTCGGCTTCCAGATACCCGGCTGACTTTGCAGTTCTCCGGCCACATGGCTTGACATACTTGACAACGGCTTGCCCTGGAGCCAATATAGGTGGACCTACGGAATCCGAATTCCCAACCTGCAAGATATCCTCAGCCCTCTGCCGGAGACCCACACCATGACCGAGAAGATCAGTCGCCGCACGTTTACCAAGGCCACCGCCGCTGCCACCTTGGGCCTGACGGCGGCCAGCGCAAGTCGGGTTTTGGGGGCGAACGACCGGATTCGCTTGGGATTTATTGGCGTGGCGAACCGAGGGCGGCAATTGCTGGATGCGTTCAAGAGCCACGAGCAAGCGGAAATCGCCGCGCTGTGCGACGTGAGCGAGGATAGCCTCGCCCAGGCCCGCGCAAAGTTTGGCGAGAACCTCGATTACTGCCGCGACTTCCGCGAACTACTCGCGAGGAAGGACATAGACGCGGTGGTCATTGCCACGCCCGACCACTGGCACGCCATCCAAACCATCGACGCCTGCAACGCCGGCAAGGACGTTTACGTCGAGAAGCCGGTCTCGATCACGGTGCGCGAGGGTCGCAAGATGGTCGAGGTGGCCCGCCGCGCCAAGCGGATCGTGCAGGTAGGGCTGCACCGCCGTTCGTCGGAGTTGTACGCCGATGTTTCCAAGCGAGTCCAGGCCGACCTGCTGGGCAAGGTGACCGTGTGCCGCTGCCATCACGTGAGCAACATGTATCCGCTGGGCATGGGCAAGGCGGAGCCCACGGATCCGCCGGCCGGCCTCAATTGGGACATGTGGCTCGGTCCACGGCCCGTACAGCCGTTTCGCGAGACCATCGCTCCGTACAAGTTCCGCTGGTGGATGCTGTACTCATCGCAAATCGCCAACAACGGCGTGCATCACCTGGACGTGATTCGCTGGATGACCGGCGACGTCGGCCCGGTGCGCATCGCCGCGATGGGCGGCCGATACGCGGTGGACGACGACCGCACGATTCCCGACACCATGCAGGCGGTTTTCGAGACGGCCCCGGGCCGGCTGATCCTGTTCGGCCACTACGAGGCCAATGGGAACCCGCCGCTGCCGCAACCGGGGGCCGCCGAGCTGCGTGGCACGCAGGGAACCGCCTACCTGAACGACTCGGTGGTGAACGTCATTCCGGAGCGGGGCGGCCAGTTCCAGAGCCGCGAGCCGCGCATGGAGCCGATGGAAATCAAGGCGGCCGACCTCCGCAAGGACGACCATCGCGTGGCCAATCTGTCGCTTACCGCCCAGCACGCAGGCAACTTCCTCGACTGTATGCGTTCGCGCGAGTTGCCCAACTGCGACGTCGAGGTCGGCCATGTCTCGACCACCTACGCACTCCTGGCGAACATCGCCTTGCTCACCCGCGCCACGCTGGATTGGGACACCGAGAAGGAGGTGTTCACCAACAACCCGGCCGCCAACGACCTGCTGCACTACGAATACCGCGCGCCCTGGAAGCTGGACGGGTAGGCTCGCGGGGGGGGGCATTCACTGCTCGGGTGAGCTATTCACGAATTGCAAATTGTCTTCAAGCGTGATAGAATGCCAGGGAGAGTCGGGAGAGCCTCGCGGCTAGTTTCAATGTTGTGGCTTCGGCTTGCAGACCTCTCAAGGTGCTCGTATGTTTGAAAAGATCCGGCGAATCGCGGTATTGTGGTTGTTCGTGCTAACATGCACCGGCACGGCGACGGCTGCCGGATGGCTGGCCGACTGGGGTTACCGCCAGCAGATCGTTGTCAATCCGGGGATGACCACGGCCGACCTGAGCGGCTTCCCGCTGTTGGTGAGCATCACGGATTCGGGCAACGGCGTATTCTCCGGCGCTGCATCGCCCTTGGGCCGCGATATCGTCTTCACCGGTACCGATGGCGTTTCGATCGTCCCGCACGAAGTCGAGTCGTTCGAGGCTTCCGGTAGTTCGCAACTCGCGGCCTGGGTGAAAACCGATGTCTCGGCCGCCTCGCCGACAACGCTGTACATGTACTATGGCAATCCCGACGGCGTTGATTATCAACAGATCAACAACACGTGGGATTTCAACCACCGCGCGGTGCAGCATCTTCAGGGCGATCCCACGGGCACGGTGCCGCAATTCGACGATTCGACGTCACGGGCCAATCATGGCGTCGCGGCGGGCGCGACGGTCCTCGTTCAAACACCTGGAAGAATCGCCGGGGCGGTTCAGTTTGACGGCGGCGGCGGTCGGGTGGACATGGCCGGTAATGCAAGCCTGGAGATTACCGATCAGCTTACCCTGAGCGCCTGGATCAAGCCCGATGCGAACGACGGCAAGCTGCATACGGTGGTGGCCTATGGCGGCAGCGAGCTTAACGGCTATCATCTCGGTTGGGACGACCGCTACACGCCTGACCGCGTGTGGTTCAGCGTCAATGACACTCGCCCACTCTACAACACGCTGCATTCCGGTATCGCGTTGGAGGCCGGCCAGTGGTATCACTTGGCGACAACCTACACGCCGACGACAATGGAAGTGTTCGTCAATGGCCAGTCGAAAGGCACGCGTACGCCCACCTCGACCTTGGGCGGCTACAATAACTCGACCGTGAGTTTGGGGGGCGGATGGAGCAGCTATCATTTCGACGGCCAAATCGACGAGGTGCGCATTTCCAACACGGCGCGCGACGCATCTTGGTTCCAGGCATCGTACAACAACCAGAGCAATCCGACGGGAACCGTGGCACTAGGCGCCGGTCAGTCGCGCGACGACGTGCTGGACGGTTGGATGTATCGGCAGGCAATCACCGTTTCCAAGGACGTAACGCGGCAAAACCCGGGCGATGCAGGCGCCAATTTGGCCGACTTCCCCATACCGATCCAAATCACCAACCCGAAACACGCCCTCTTCAGCCATGCCGCTTCGCCCGAGGGTCGCGATATCGTCTTTACCAGCGGCGACGGCGTGACCCGGCTGTCGTATGAGTTGGAGTACTACGACAGTGCCGACGGTTCACGGGCGCTTTACGCCTGGGTTCAGTCGCCGCTCTCGGCCGACGCTGATACGCTCATGTACATGTACTTCGGCGGCTCGGAGCAAGACAACTCGACCGCGACGGCCACTTGGGATAACCACTACAAGCTTGCCGCTGAAGCGATATTTACCCGTCGAGATTTCGTTACCGCCCGTTCCAATTCGCAGGGGGTAGCCGCCCGTTTGCGGTGTGTAGCGGGCATCGGTTCGGGTGGCGGCCAGTTCGCCATCGACGAAGAGACGGCCGATCCCGATCAGCACGTCGTTTCTGGAGACTGCTCTTCCGGCGGAATGCCCAGCCACTTATGATAGGGGTCAAATGGCTCGTGCATTATGCCATCCTTTCGCCATGATTCCGCTCGAGTAGTCCGCACTCCTCCTATTGGGACCGCGAGTTGGGGGCGCCTTTCTATGTCGTTATGACCAATGCCAGTCTATCGCCCTCGGCGGCATACGGGTGCTGGGCTGGCAGGCTGGCGTCGCAAAGCTGACCGTGGCACGCGTTGAGCTGCCATAGGTAACCTGCGACGGGCGCGATAACGGGAACAGCCGCCAAGTCGCTTTCCCGGATGATGTGTCCCAGGGGCTGGCCTTTCTCGACGAAGTCTTCGGGGACGAGGGGTACGGCCGCGTCTTTTCGCAGCGCCGACATGAAGATGCCCGCCGCTGGGGCCAGCACCTCGTGGCTTCGCTGGCGAGTGCGTTCCACCCGCGGGCCCTCGATCAGTTCCGGCTCGCCTTCGATCATGCCCAAGACCTTGGCGATGTTGACCATGGAGTTGAGCCCGATCCGCACTTGCCGCTCCTGCATTTGGAACTGGCCGGAAAGCTCCATGACGATGGCGCCGCCACCTCGCTGGTGGATGAGGTGCGAAAAGCTCACCGGCTTCTCGGCCGGCGGGCGCGCGGGGCGGTAGCTGATGAAGCGGGTTGTCGTAACCTCGCCTAGCGGCCGTGACGGAGCGTGGTCGGATACGGCCAGGGTTTCCGCCGCCCAGAACTGGTTCCAGCAGTGCATGTCAACGGCATGGCTGCAATGGCGTACGACGGCCTGGTCGAGCGCGTAGGCCACGCGTTCGGTGCTGTTCCCTTCGGGATTGCCCGGCCAGGTCTGCTGCATGTTGTGGCCCTGACTGAACCGGCCCGGCTGCTCGGGGCCAAGGTCCACCGAGTGCCGGCGTACTCGGATTGCCGGAAGATTGGCCATGGGAACCAGCCACGCGCTGCCGGCTACCAGTTGCCGGGCACACACGTCCTTCAACCGGCGCGCCACCTCGGTGCCGTGGATTTCGTTGCCATGTTGTGCGGCGAGTAGCAGCAGCGACGGCCCCTCCTTGCCGCTTTCGACTCGCCAGAACGGAGTGGCCAGCGTACTACCGTCTTCGAGCGTCGCAATGGCATGATCGAGCACGACCTTGTTTGGCCCGGTTGCCACGTCCTGAGCGCGAGCGCCGGCCGGTCCAAGGCTGGTACGCGCCAGACCCACTCCGGTGACCCCGGCAAGCTTCAGAAAGTTTCGGCGGTTCGGTTTCATCATCGCTGGCGGCCTCTCATAAATTGACGGTTCGAGATTTATTGATTCCTGCATAGTCAATGAGCGGTTCGTAGCCGTTTTACCGGGGAAGCCGGGCTTCGCCCTCGTCCATTGGCTATGCAAGCCCCAATAGTCAATCAATAAGAGCAGGCTGGCGCTTGTCCCACGCATTGGCTACGGCATGTTGGTCTCCAGAAGGTCTAGCGATACGGTTGGGTCCATGCCGCGGGGGCGGATTGCCAGTCGGGTTGCAGGTCCGGGCCGAGCTTGACGATCTTGGCGCGGACGTACAGGTCGTTCGGCTTGAGCGTGTACGAGCCTTCGACACCTTCGAACTTGTCGAGCACAACGCCGATGTCGTCCGAATAGACGTCGATCTTGCGAGCCGGATTGCGAGGGCCTTTCTCCACGTCGATGGTACGGCAGGTCGGATCGTAGTCCTTCTTCGTACCGAGGAACTCGATGCGGTACGTGCCCTCCTCCTTCGCGTCAATCTTTACCGAAAGCGTCTTGCCATCGAACTGGATGTCCGCGAAATCCAGACCATTGGAGGTGTAGAAATCGCCGGCGTCGATAGCCGCGAGCAGATCCTTCACGCCGAGACTGGCCGCGCGGACCATGCTCCACGCCTTGGCCGGCGGGCCGTAGTCGTGGCGATCGTCGGAGCCCATGCCCAGCAGCAGCCGCTGATCGCGCGCGGCGCGATGAGCGTTGACCACGTCCCAGAACTTCTCCGGCTTCCAGCCCTCCGGATGCGGATCGTAGCCGCCGATGTTGTTGTTGTTCAATTCGAACAAGCGAATGTGCGGCAGCGCAATCAAGTCGTTGGGTGAATAGTCGTAATACCGCCATAGCGGATGGTTGGCCGTGAAGAGATAGCCTTTTGGATCACCGTACATTTCCAGACCCTTCGCGTACGTCCGCGCGAGAATCTCCTTCGGCGTTTCCGCGGCAATATACGGGAAGATCTCGCGCACGTTGATGAAGTTCGTATGCACCTGCTGCCCATTGTGGCAGCCGCCGGTCTGCTCGAAACCGGGGATCATGAGGAACTTGTCCGGCTCGACGAACAGCTCCTCCAGTTCCGCAAACGGCGTCATGCGCACGTACGTTTGCCCGCCGGCAGTAATCGTCCGGACGGAATCCTTGCCGAACTTCGCGATGGTCTCGTCCACCCGGTTTTGTGTTAGTTTCGGCCAGCCGGGCTTCGACGAAATCACCTTCCAGAGCGACGTCTCGCCCTTAAACGGCGATAGGTCGGACGGTCGATTATCGAAACCGAAACCGTTGAAACGAAGCGCGTCCGACTGGAAAATGTTGTGATCGGACGGACAGATGAAGTCGTAGCCGTTGGACTTATACCAGTCAACCGCCCATTCCGGCAGTGGCTGGCCGTCCGACCACTGGTTATGCATGTGCAGGTTGCCCTTGAACCAGCGTTTCCCTGGAGCGGAAGCGACCGCTCGGGCGGAAGAGACACCCTTGATGTTGACGATCGCGGACGCGGCAATCGCCCCAGAAACCTTCAGAAACTCACGGCGGGAGATGTTATGTGGCATGATGCGTGCTCCTTGATTCTTGCGGCAGGATTGTCGTGCGGAAATATGTGTCCGACGGTCAGGGCGGCGTTCGCCCGCGAAGTACCACGGTACTACAAGTTCATGCCGGCGTCAACAATTACGATTCCCGGTGGGTGGCAAGATTTCCACGTGGCCGCTCAGCCCTTGACCACTCCCATCGGCCGCAGGCGGGCGACCTTCCGGGCCAGGCCGGCGCGGTGGACTACGTCCACCACCACATCGATGTCCTTGTACGCCTCGGGCTGCTCTTCCGCCAGTCCCTTCCAGTGACGGCACTTGGCCACGATGCCCTTTTCGGCCAGTTCGCGATCGATGCGCCGGTTCTTTGAACTCTTGATGGCGGCGGTGCGACTCATGACGCGGCCGGCGCCGTGGCACGTACTGCCGAACGAGCGTTCCATGGCCGTAGGCTCACCCGCCAGTACCCAACTGCCTCGACCCATGTCGCCCGGGATGATCACCGGTTGGCCCACGGCGCGGTAGGCCTCGGGCACATCCGGATGACCGGCGGGAAAGGCCCGAGTAGCGCCCTTGCGATGCACGCAAAGCACCTTCGTCTTGCCATGGACCACGTGTTCTTCAATCTTCGCGATATTATGGGCCACGTCGTACACCAGGCTTAGGCCCAGCGATTCCCATTCGGCGCCAAAGAACTGGGCAAACGCTTCGCGCATCTGCCACATCAGAAGCTGCCGGTTCGCCCATGCATAATTCGCCGCGCTGCGCATCGCGCCCAGGTAGGCCTCGCCTTCGGGACTGTCGATCGGCGCGCATAGGAGCTGCCGGTCCGGCAACTCGATGCCGTACTTGCGTGGCGCGCCGCGCATGGCTTTCAACGCGTCGTCGCATACCTGGTAGCCCAGGCCGCGCGAGCCGGAGTGGATCATCACGCACACCTGGCCCGGGCGAAGTCCGAAAGTAGCGGCCGCCGTCTCGTCGATTATCTCGTCGACCACCTGCACTTCGAGGAAGTGGTTTCCGGCGCCCAGCGTGCCGCATTGGTCTTCGCCCCGTTTCTTTGCCCGGTCGGTCATGCATTCGGGATCGGCGTAGAGGAGCTTGCCTTCGGCTTCGGTGTGCAGGACGTCGTCGCGTGTGGCGAAGCCGACCTTTTTCAGGTATTTCACTCCATGTTGCAGCAGTTCGCGCAGCTCCTTGCCGTGGAAGCGGTAGGGGCCTGACTGTCCCACGCCGGCCGGGATGCGCTTGAACAGGTGGGTCATGAGCGGTTCGAGCCGGGGGCGAACGTCCTTGGCATTGAGGTCGCTCCGCACGAGCCGCACGCCGCAGTTAATGTCGTATCCCACGCCGCCGGGCGAAACGACACCGCCCTCGGCCGCGTCGGTTGCCGCGACTCCGCCAATCGGAAAGCCGTAGCCCCAATGGATATCAGGCATGGCCATGCTAGCCAACTGGATGCCCGGCAGCGACGCCACGTTGGCCACCTGCTCCGCCGCCTGGTCATTGCGAATCTGCTCGATGAGCGTTTCGTCGGCGAAGATCTCGCCATCCACGCGCATGGCCGGATTGTAGGAGCGCGGAATCCGCCAGCGACATGCATCGATTTGTTCCAGTGGCCCGGACCAGGTTTTCTTGCTCATAGGCTCTACCTCGGAAGCTTCTTTCGGTACTCGACACGGGCGATGCCGGCCGCACCAATGTAGCCGGCATCGCTGCCAAGGCTTGCGTATTCGATGGTGGTTCGCTCGGAAAGGACGCGGAAGGCCCGGCGCTGGACCTCCTCGCGAATCCGTTGAAGGAACTTCCTGCCGAGTTCCGTCTCGTTGCCGCCGAAAGTCATGGCCCCGCCCAGCAGTACGCCGGCCGGATCGATCGTGTGCATCAGGTTGACCACGCCAATCCCCATGTAGCGCGCCGTTTCCATGACGATTTGCATGGACAGCAGATCGCCGGCGGCGGCCTCTTCGGCCAGCAGCTTGGGCGTGAGCGACGCGCCTTCGGCCAATCGATGCGAAAGGGTGGTTTCGCGACCGGCGTCGAGCAACTCCTGCATTCGCTTCAGGACGGCCGTGGCGCTGGCATACGCTTCGAGATGGCCTGGCTGACCACAGCCGCATATACGCGCGTCCTCGGCGCAGTCGATGATGATATGCCCACACTCGGCCCCGTGGCTGTTCTCCCCGTCGATGGAGAAGTCGCCGATGATAATACCGCAGCCGATCCCAGTACCGAGTGTGAATAGCACGATACTGGAAAGCTCGCGGCCGGAGCCTACCCAGAACTCGCCGTACGCGGCGGCGCCGGCGTCGTTGGCAAATGCCACGGGCATTCCGCAATGGTGACTCAACCGGTCGCGAATCGGGAAGAAATCCCATCCCTTGAGATTAACCGGTTCGACGAGCATTCCGGCGGGAATGTCCATGGTGCCAGGCGAGCCGAGACCGACATACGGTACGTCCTTCAGGTCGACCCCCGCTTGCCGGACAACCTCTCGCACAGCTTCCGCCATTCGGATTACGGCATTCTCGGGCCCTTCTTCCGAACGTGTTTTCACGCTGAGCCATGAGAGCGATCGGCCCAAGTCGTCGACCACGCCCAACTTGATGTTCGTACCGCCCAGGTCCACACCGACGAAATAGGGCACCTGTGCGTCTTTCGCCGAAATGAACTCTTGCTTGTAAGACATGGAACGCCTCGAAACAAATGCCATGGGACTTTACTATTCCGTCGCTATCCAAACCATGTGCCGCTTTCAAAATGCGATTGCATCTTGCCAGGGGTAGGATGCAGTCGAATCGAAAGCACAAATCGGCCCCAAGGTTCAAAAACGCACGGGATGGTCAGTATACGAGATCGCATTGCCATGGTCAACGGGGGGAGGCCGGGCCCCACGGGTCGGCCTTGCGAGGCACACCGCATGTTTACGACGCTCCTGGCGGCTGGTCATTTTTCCAGAACCAGTTCGAGTAACCGTTCACAGGGGGACTGTCCCAATTTTCGCGGCGGAAACGGTGGATCATTGGGAAAGAACGCCCTTTGTGCCGCGAAAATTGGGACAGTCCTCCTGTGAACGGTTACATGTAGGTGGAGAATTCAAACGGTGTCCATTTGCAGCCCACCACGTAGAAATCATCGAGTGATCCCGGCAATTCGAAATGGTATCCATAGCTGCGCATGTTAGGGCCATAGGTAACATGCAGGCTATTGGCGATGACTGGTTCACCGCCGCGGGTGGAATAATCCTCAAAGATATCGAGTACCACCCGCCGCCGACGCTCATGTTTCGGCCCTCATCCAGCATCCAGAATGTCGCCCACCAGCCGGGTTTGCGGGTGAAGCGCACCTTGACTTCAAAATAGTCGTAACGGAACCGGCGCTGCGAATACAGGCCGACGGTGCGGCCTGGTACCGGCCGGCTGCCTGCCGGTGTTTTTGTCCATTCGCAACGGATATGCAGACGGCCATCCTTCAGATAGGCCATGTCGCGGTTTTTCGGAACGGGACTCCAGGGCGAATTCATCCACGTCTTTTCCCAGTCGACCTCCTGGCTGTCGAATTCATCATTCCAGACCAGTTTCCAGCCGGCGGCGACCGGATCAAAGTCCCGGTCCAGGTCGATGACGAACGGCACCGTATTGCTTTCCACTTCGCGCTGGGCCAGGCCGGTGAAGTAATGTTTGACGATGGCATCAACGCCGTTCAGGGCAATGGCCGTGTCGAACTGTCCCAGACTGGAGAAGTCGGCCTTGCCATAAAAAGCGCGCAGGCGGCTGTCCTGAACGCTGACCAGATTGACGAAGTATTCGGCATGATTGACAGCCAGAATGATGTCGATCGGCAGGGCGCTTTTTGGACAATCCAGGTATTTGAGGCTCTTGTCCTGGTAGCAGAAGGCAACCCGAATGGAATCGGCATCCTTCTTCTGGGCCAGGCGCAGGGCCCATTCTTCGCCGAGCTTCACCGTGAGATCGCCATTTCCGGTTAATTTCTGCAGACGGATGCCGGTTGCGAGCATGGCGTCGCCACTTTTAGGGAGCAGGGAATGGCTACCCTCGAAGTGAATAGTGGAACCCGCGAGGTAAAGACCAAAGCGGCATTTCGCTTCCATGCCGTCGGCCAGAATATCCTCGATCAACTGCGGATTGCCGCTGCGCTGCCGCTCGCTTTCAAAATCGTCCTCTTCAAAAATCGTTTGGACACGGACGACTGACTCCAGTTCCCGCAACTCCCGTGCTCCGCCTAGCGAGATGGCCGGGTTGGTCGTGAAACTCCCAG
>CAZASB010000141.1:3221-12019 GCA_964487655.1 uncultured Planctomycetaceae bacterium | reverse complement strand
TTCCAACTCGATCTCGTCAACATCACTCGCCCCCATCGCCTGCCGCTCGACGGGGGTCAACTCGGCCTCGGTGATGGTCAGGGCGTAGTGCTGTCGCGGGTCGAAGTCAGGGAACTGATCGACGCGGTCCAAGACATCCGCCACGAGCTTCTTGAGGAAAATGCGGGGCGCCACGCCGACCTTACCGCCCAGGCGGCCGGTGACGGCCTCGGCCAGGCTCCGAATGTAGCCGTCCTCGCAAGCCGCTGCGATCTGGTCGGGTGACTGGGCGTGCTGCCGGAAGATGTCGCGGACCTTGCAGCCAACCTGGCAGAGTCGATCCAGATCGAACCCGGGCAGGCGAATCTGAACCGCCCGCGGGTTATCGAAGCGGGCGTCGGTCTGGAAATCGACGTGCAGTCGCTGGGCCAGGGGCTCCAACCGCTGAGCGCCCTGCGGGCCGTCGAAGAACGCCGGCGTCCCGGTAACAAGCAGGTACAGGCCCGGGAAACGGCCCGCGTCGACCTCGTCAATCAGTTGCCTTAGCGCGTTGAGGCTCTTGTCGCGAACGTCGCTACGGACCCGCTGGATGGTTTCGACCTCGTCGAGAATGACCAGCAGGCCCGGGTGCCCCGAATCGCGTAAGACGATCAGCATACCCTGGAGGAAGCTGAGGGCGCCGAAGTGGTCGATATCGCCCTTGACTCCCGCGGCACGCTTCGCCGCCGCGGCCACGTTCGGCTGGCCGGCCAGCCATGCAAGAATCCCGTCGGCGGCCGCTTTGTCGCCCCGGGCCTGGGCTTCCCGGTAGCCGCGCAGGGCGGCGCTGAAAGTCGGGGCCGTGCCGGTAACGCGGGCCAGCCGCTGTTCCAGCAGTTCGCCCGTGCGCCGCAGCAGAGTCTCTTGGTTATCGGGGCCTACGGTGCCCTCCGCCAGAACGTCCTCCTCGAGTGCGTAGAACCAGCCATCCACCACGTTGCGAAGGGCGCCCTGCGGCGAATCGGCGGTCGAAAGCCGTTCCATAAGTCGGCGGTAGACGGTCTCCAGGCGATGGAGGGGCGTTTCGGTCTCCGATACCTGGACCTCGGAGGTCGCGAACCCCAACTTCCGGGCACGATCGGCCAGCCAGCGTGCGAAGAACGTCTTGCCGCAGCCGTATTCGCCCCGCACCGCCTTGAAGACGCTTCCCCCGGCAACGACCTTTTTCAACTCATCCTCGATCGCCGCCCCGAACCGTTCCAGACCAACGGCGAACGCATCGAGGCTGCTTCGCGGCACCGTGCCGCGCCGCAAGGCATCAATAATCTCTTCTCTGCGTTGTGGGCTAATGGGCATAATGTTCCGTGGTCACCTTAACTCGAACTGTTTCTTCAGCAGTGGGATATTTAGTACCACCGTATTGGCCGCGTCCTGGTGGTCGAGGATGGCGTACCCCTCCACGTTCAGCAGTCGCCGCACCACGGCGAGCAGCCCGGGAAGGCGATGCTCGGGCAGGTCGAGGGCGCCGGCAAGTGCCGGAGTGGTCATGGAGCCGCCACGAGCGGCCAGCGCCGCGAGCAGCCGTTGCAGCAAGGTGTCGTCGATACGCACACGGCCGGCCAGGCCCTTCTGGGCGGCAAATACCTCGCTGCGCAAGACGCCCTCGATCCACGGCGCCGCCGTGTCGGGCGTCGCCACGGGCGTTTCGGTCATGTCGAACAGGGTCGCGGGTGGCCGTTTCTTCTTCCGGGCCGGCGGCGGTTCCACGGCGACTGCCGCCGGCTCGGCTGCCGTCGGTTCGGTCCACCACGAGGGAAGCTCGCCGGGCAGTTCCCCGAGCCCATCCGGCGGGTCGAGTTCCGGCCACAGAATGCTGACGGGAATGAGCATTTCTTGCGGCGTGCCGCCACCGTGATAGCCGTTCTTCTTCGACCCGTAGCGCACCCGTTCCGACCACGGCACCACCACGCGGCCTCCGTCGGGAATGACAACTCTGGGCGAAAGGACCTCCAGCTCGTCTTTCGTCAGGTCGCGGCCGGGTCGGCGCCAGCGAAGGCCGTCGGTCGCCTCCAAGCACTCGGTCTGACGGTCAAGAACGTGGCCGTGGTCGCTCACCAGGACGACCAGCCGGCCGGCTGCCCTGGCCTCGGCCAGGATCGGTTCCAGCACGCGGATATGCTGTGTGGTCCAAATGGCGTCGATCTGGTCGCCCTTGTCCAGGTAATCGTCCACCGCGTTGACGACAATGCCCACCGCGCGCTGCTTCCTGTCGCCCAGGGCGCGTCGGACGTCGGCGGCGAGGCTGGAGTCGTCGTCGCCTTCCAGCGCGGCCTTGTGGAACAGTTTCGGAGCCAGGCCCGCGGTCGATACCGCCCCGAGCGCCGGATGGGCGGCGAAGCCTTTCACTTCGTCGGACGCCTGTCCTCGCCGCAGCGTGCCGCAGAAGAGGCTTGTACGGCATACTTCGGTTACCGACGGGAGCGCCGCCAGCCCAATCAACCGACGGGGCGATGGGGCGAAGCCCAACTCAATCCAGTCGTGCGACTGGATGTCGGACACCAACTCGCGGAACACGGCCCAACTCATGCCGTCGACCACCAGCAGCAGCACGGGGCCGATGCGGGCCGCCGGGGCGACGATCCGTTCCAGAAGTTGCTCGACGGGCACCACCCCCACGGCCGCGTCGCCGGCGGCGTGCTCCGCCGCAAGGGCCTGACCGAACCGCAGGTTCTCGTCCTCTCGCAATTCGGTAACGCGATCCACCAGGCGCACCAGCGCGGCGGCAAGTTCCTTGTTCGGTTCACCGCCGCGCAGCACCCGGCGTGCCCAGTCCACCATGGCGCCGTCGACGGAATACCGCTGGGCGAGGGCCGCCAGGCTCCCTGTCGCCGGATGGATGCCGGTGTTCCGGCCGGCGAGCCAGCGGGCCAGCCGGATGGCCATGGCGGCGCGTTCCATCCTGCGGCCTCCCTGCTGGCCTAGCCGGTGTTGCTGAAGCCCGGCATGGACGCTATGCAGTTCCTCCGAGATGGCCGTCGCGCGTGCGTCGACGTGCGCCGCCAGCGCCTTTGCAAATCGCGAGAGCCGCTGCTCAAAGCCGCTTTCCAGATCCGTGCTCCGCCAGGCGTGGCTGCTCGCGCCGATGTTCGCCAGAATGGCCTCGGCCTCGTCGAGGCAACGGCGCCGTGCCGGCTTGGGAAGTTGGGCGGCAGCCGCGGCGGCCGTGTCGCGCCACCGCCGGGCAATTTCGGCCGGCAAGTGGGTCGTGCCCACGTACGACTCCAGGCGTCCTGCCGCCTTGTCCAGTTCGTGCCGGACCGTGTCATGGTAAACGACCCCCATCACCAGCCCGATGGCGAGGGCCTTGGCGCCGTGCTCCCCTTCCATGCAGGCCAGGACGGTGCCGGCGGCTTCCCCGGCCGTCCCGGCAATCCATGCCCGCGCCGCGTCGCGGAACTCCGGCGTGCAGGCTTTCCATCGAGCGGCCAGGCCCGATTCCGCCGTGCCGCGGAGCAGTTCGATCAGGTCGGGCTGCGCTCCGGAAAGACCCATGCGCTCCGAAAGCAGGATGCCCCACACGGTCTCAGCGTCCACCAGGCCGCCGGCGACCGGCTGGAACTCGCGGGTGCCGGTGTGCTCCAGCAGCATCTCGGCCAGGAACGCATGACGCGTGATGCGCGGGTCGAGGGTCCTGGCCTTGAACAGCGACCGGACGATCTCCCAATTGTTGATCGGGCGCAGCTCCCGCAAGGCCAGGCGCACGAGGATGTCGTCGCTCACCTTCCCCTGGTCCAGCGGTGTGATGAGCACCGTCGCCGACGCGGCCTCGGGCGCACCCTGCAAGGCCAGCCGCATTTGCAGCGGCGAGTCGCACTGATAGACGGCAATCTGGTCGGCGCCCGAGCCGTCGATTTCCGGGCCTGCCCAACGTCCGGGCGCAATCATGCCGAAAACCTTCGCGCCGGGCGCCTTGCTCCGAACCGCGCGGACCTGCGCCCGGATGACTCCGATGGATGGACTGGCCGTTGCCATAAGCTGCTATTCCTCAATGACCCAGGATACACTGACCCTTGCCGCTTGACCATCCTTGGCCTTCTGCCGAACCCTCGCGAGTTCCTGCTCCGCCTCCTTGAGGCTCAGGTTCTCGCGCCCCCCGCTTTCGACCACCTTCTTGCCTCGCGTTTCGCGTGGCGGCGCAACCGGCGGCTCAATCGGCGGCTCAACCGGCGGCAGACCGATCGGTGGCGGCTCAACCGGTGGCGGACCAATCGGTGGTGGCGCCGGTGGCGCCGGGGTGAGCAGGTCAATCGCCTTGCTCTGTTCGATCTGCAATACCGGCTCGAGCGCCGTCACAAGCTGGTCGTTCGTCAGCGCGTCCGACACGCGCCGCAGCAGTGCTTCGGCGGCCGCGGCCCGATCGTCGCGCAGGCCGCGGATGCTCTCAAACAGCTTCCATTGCGTGGCGGCCATCGCCTTCACCACGTCGGCCGCCGACGTAAGGCAGGTCCCCATGGCGGCCTCCGAGGTCGCCGGCGTCAGGCTCGCCAGCGACTCGATGACGGCGGCCGGTTTGACGTCGCGCACGCTTTCCAGCAGGCTCAATACGGCCCGCGCCGTCTGGCGCCGCGCGGCTTCGTCCTTGGCCACGCCAAAGTCTGCCAGGTGGGCCGCAACATCGTTGGCCAGATGGCGGCAGGCGTCGAAGTGGTGCTTCGCCCGCGCCTGGACGTCGGCGGCCAGTTTCGCCAGGTTCGCGGCGCTAAGCAGCGGCGAGGAGGTGGCGCCGAAGATGCGGCCGGCGCGTTCCACCGCCGAGACCCACGAAACCTCCGACGGAAGGGTCTGTTGCCGCAGTTCCATATCGTCCGGCAGCCTGGCCAGGGTCGCTTCGTCCGGGGTGCCGTGCTGGAAGAAGCTCCGATTCGTCTGCGCCGCGAAAACGAGGATGATCAGGTTCTCGCATTCCTTCGGCAGACCCATGGGACGGGGCTCGTTGATCCACTGCCGCAACCGGTCAGCGGTCATCGCGCTGCCCGACTCGGCCGCTTTGCGCGTAAAATGGTCTTTCCAGCGGTGCCCCAGGAGGAAATGCGTCTCGCCCTGCTCGCCCAGGTTCAGCGGTTCCGCAATCTGTTTGAGCAGGCTGCGGAGGCTCTTCTCGACCAGCAGCCGGCCCCCCTTCTCCGAGACGGCCTTGAGCACCTCGTCATGCACCTTGCGCAGGTGCAGGCTCTTGATCTCGGCGCCGAAATCGGGGTGGGCGGGAAACTCGAAGCCGAGCGCCTGGCCGAGCAGTTCCTCCATCGCCCCTTTCAGCGTGCTTGCCGCCGGCGGCTGTAGGTCCAGGCCATCGTACAGCGATTTGTACGTGTCGGCCAGCGTGTGGGAATCGTCGATCGCCTTGCTCTGGCTGCCGCGGATGCCGTAGGCCGCCTCGACGTGCTGCTTCACCCGCTCTTGCAGCGAATTGCGCTGATTCTCCAGCAGCGTGCGGGCCGTTTGCCGGTCCTGGGGCGAAAGGAACGCGGCATAGCCGCTGAACCGCTCGCCCGCCAGAATGTGCTCGATGATGACCAGACGGCTCAGGTCGCGCCGGGCCGTTTCCGAGAAGAACGCGGGCAGCCACACGAGTGTGCGCGTGCCCCCGCGATGGGCCAGGCCGTAGATTTGGAGCTTGCCCAGGTCGTCGCGCGTGGTGTGGCCCGGCTCGTCGAACGGGTAGTCGACGATCACCTTCCACGTGGTCCCGTTGGCGGTCAGGCTCGTTTCCGGCAGCGACCGCACGTTGCCGTAAATCACGTCGCACTCGCGCCGCGTGTTGCGCCATGGAAACTCGTACGACAGGAACATCTGTTCGGCGCTCTCGATGTCCAGTTCCTCGAAAAGAATCTTCTTCACCATTCGCATCTGGTTGCCCAGGTTGTCCTCCCCCTCGGCGGCCGCGATGATGGCCTCGGTATCGACGCCGCTGAGCTGAATGGAGATGGTCGGGTTCGGCGAATCGCGCTCGACCTTGATCTCGCCTACCTGGCTGGACCAGTCCTTCACCTTCTGCAGCACCATCCCGGCTTCCTTGCCCGGAATGGGCGAACGGACCGTGCCGTGGTTCAGCG
Organism: uncultured Planctomycetaceae bacterium; assembly: GCA_964487655.1. Lineage (GTDB taxonomy): Bacteria > Planctomycetota > Planctomycetia > Pirellulales > Thermoguttaceae > PWXP01. Next base: position 5,948 of record CAZASB010000141.1, on the reverse strand, counting down.
CCGCCAGGCGGCCGGCGTTGATCGCGTGCAGCGACGGTACGCCCGGCACCAGCGCCGCGAGCAACATGGTTTTCACCAACCGGTCGTCGTTGACGAAGTTCACCCGCGTCGGGTCGGCAAGCGGCCTGGCCAGCAGTTCCTCGCGCCGGGCGCCGTGCTGACCCTCCAGCATGGGCAGCAGTTTCTCGTGGTACAGCTTCCGGGCGTTGTCGAAGTGGACCTTCATGTCCTGGCTGAACGCCTCGTCGCCGTGCGCCACGGCGTCGTACAGGTCGCCTACCGGCACAATATCGCCCAGCTTGAGCGTATCGCGCTGCTCCACCAGAAGCTGCACCATCACCTTCAGTGCGGTCCGCTCGCGCTGCAACATGCTGGAGGCGGCAACCAGGGTTTCCATCAGCGCCGGGCTGAACGGGTAGATCAGCCGGAACATCTCGCGCCCGTACTCGTCGGTCAGCAGGGTGTCCATGACCTCCTTGCGGATTTTCGCCGTCTGCTGAAACGACGCCTCCAGCTCCTGCCGGGCCGCCTCGCTACGGGGTTTCAGCACGCGCTTGCTGGCGATCATCGGCAGGTTGCGGTCCTCCAGCTTGATGACCCCGAACCGCCCGTCCGACCAATCGACCGAGTCGTCGAAGTTCAACTTCTGCGCGCCGGGGACCGTGTCGCCAATGAGCTTCCGTAGGTCGCGCTGCCGGGCCACGAAGCTCACCAGCGGGATCGGCCGTTCGGCGTGCTGACCCTCGACCAGCTTGACCAGCTTCTGCGTTTCGCGGTGGATGAAGCTCAGGTCGGCCGCGTGGCTGGCCAGCCACAGGATCAGTTCGTCGAGGAACAGGATCAGCGCGTCGTAGCCGAGCGAGCGGGCATGCTGCGAGATGACGGCCAGGCCCCCGTCGAGGTCCAGGTAGGCCTCGTCCTGGCCGGCGGCCACGTTGTGGTAGCTGCGGAAGAAGGCCCCGATCAGGTCGCCCACCAGGCGCGTTCGCTCCTTATCGCCTGGGGGCGCCGCGGCGGCCGCCTCGAACCCCGCGCCGTCCCAGCCGGCCGCGATCAGGCCCCACCCGGCGCCGCTGCCCCCTTTGTTCTGGTTGAGCTTCTGGAAGAAGGCATCGTCGCCCATGTCGACCCGCAGGCTCTTGGCGTCTTCAAACAGGCTCTCGGCCAGGTAGATGCCGGGGATGGACGCGTCGGGGTGAACTTGCCGCACGTAATGGGCGTACTGCCCCAAAATGCCCTGCTCCATGCTCCGGCTGCCGATCATGTGGAACGGCACCAGCAGGAACCTGCGCCCTTCCGTCCAGGCGTTGTGTTTCGCCACCAGCGGGGCCAGCTCGGCGATGGCCCGCGCGTCGGGGTTGCCCTCCAGCAGTTGGTGCAGCACGGCCATGAAATGGCTCTTGCCGCTGCCGAAGCTGCCGTGCAGGTAACATGCCTTGCTGGCGTGCGACTCGATGGCGCTTCGGATGAAGCCCAGGGCCTGGTCGAAGCAGGCCGTCAACTGCGGGGTCACCACGTAATTGCTCAGCGTCGCGGCCGCGTTCGACGCCGACACCCCCGCCGCCAGGTTCAACACGAAGTCGCCCTTGCTTACTTGCGGTGGGAGGTCCAAAAGGTCTTGGATGAGGGGCATGAGGGTTGGTTCTTGGTTCTTGGTGCTTGGTTCGCAGGTAGGGCAGCACGGCGGAAGGGTTAGTAGGTTTCCTGCAATTCGCCGCGTTTCCTCTGTTCGTCGTAGCTGGCTGCAATGCCTTCCGGACGGGCATTTCCTCCCGGCGGATGCAACTGCGACAGCGCCGGAAGGTTGGCCGGAAAACCCAGATACTCACGGAGGAGTGACCGGGCGTCTTCCGTTGCGCTCGCGGCAAGTGCCTGTAGCATTGCCAACATCCGCCGACGTGCCAAGACAAGGGCAGGCCGATTGAGGCGGCAAGTCTCGATCGTCTGCTCGCCGGCAGCAGTGATGGCACGAACCGTTCCGTCGGCAGACGCGCTAAGGTGGTTTCCCCAACCGTCATCGCAAGGGTCTACCGGCAGCCGATTGTCCTGCTTGACGGAGTTACACCGACAGCACGCATAAGCCAAGTTGTCGTAGTCGCACTTCAAGGTGGGGTGCGATGCGACCGGGCGGATATGGTCGACGCCGAAAGAACCCTCGCCGTCGGCGCACCAGACTTCTCGCCAGAGGCAGTACACACACCGAAACCGGAACTCATCGCGCAGCCAAGGCTTGAACGATTTGTAATTTGCATAGCCCAACGGCCCGTGGCGCCGGGTATGGCGGTCGGTCAAGTATGGAAAGACGCCTTCGTGGTTCATTCCACCGCCCCCAGGACTCTCTGGGCAGCAGCCTCCATGTCAGCCACGTCCTTTAGCATCAAGGTGTCCAATTCTTCAAGCTGCCGGTCGGCAAGCTCCTGCAGGTGCTGAAGCTCCTCCTGCTCGCCATCGGTCAGGCCGCCGTGGAAGCGCTTCTCGATCAGCGCCACTCGACGCTGATTCGCGGCAGTCCATTGCTCCGGTTCGAGGGGGCTCTGTATCCCGGTTGCCAGCAACCGCGCGGCGAGTTCATCCACGGGAACCTTTTCAGCCTCTGCCCGCGATTGCAGCCGTCTGGCCAGCGGGTCGGGGACTCTTATCGTAAGAGACATATTCAAACTCCTGATCGGGTTAATGGTTTGTGGCTATTCGCAGTGGCAAAGGGGCAAAGGGGCAAAGGGGCAAAGG
>CAZASB010000141.1:0-3121 GCA_964487655.1 uncultured Planctomycetaceae bacterium | reverse complement strand
AATGGTTTGTGGCTATTCGCAGTGGCAAAGGGGCAAAGGGGCAAAGGGGCAAAGGTGATGGGAACCTCCTTGCACTCAGCCGGCGACTTCAATTGCCTGGGCGGCGGATGGGGCGATCCTATGGTCCGAAACATGCTCCTACACCGATTTGGTGGATCACTTGTTCGTCGGGACGATACGCTACTTGCTAACATTGATGCTAATATGGGGCCTTGCACGCAAGTTCTTATCTGACATAGGTTTACGTCGTGGCCCCTTTTTCGTCTCCACCCCTGGAGGGGGGCTTTGCTAACACCTGCTAATTAGCTCCTGCAGGTGCTGAAGCCCATGCTGTTCGCTATCGGTCAGGCCGCCATGGAATCGTTTCTCGATCACGGATCGATGCGACATCAATCCGCCCAATTCTCCACTTTGAGGTTGGGTATCTGCCAAAAGCGCTTCACGTTGCGCGTCACCAGAGTTGCATCGTTCGCCAGGGCGATGCTGGAAATCAGCAAGTCGGCTCGGCCGATCTTCTTGAGCTTCTTCTGTTGGCGCAATGTGTCGAACTGGTTTGCCGACGCAGCATCCACAGACGCGATATGCAAATCGCCAAGGAGTGCTTCGCTACTGTCCATTCGCTGCTGCGCCCGCTGCAACTGCTCGCCGTCCGCGGCTTTCAGCAGGAATTCAAAGCGGGCGCGCAACACCTCGGCGCGCGTGATGATCGTCGTACCGATCACCTCGCCTGGATCGACTTTGTCAATCCGTTCCGTGACCCCCCGGTGACCCGCGTGGTACAGCGACAGGATGTCTGTATCTAGCAGGATCATTCTGCATCCTCAGTCATCGGTCGGCCGCGATCCTGATAGATTTGTTCCAGCATGGAAGCCTGGTGCGGATCGTCTTGCATTGCACCGGCGTGACGCAACAAGCGTTCCTTCGCCGAGGGGCGTAAGAGCCAATTCGCCAACCCCTTCCTGTGAAAACGCCACTGGTCGCCGATTTTTCGACCCGGTAATTCATGCTTCGTCGCCAACTCGATCACGTCGGACTCGGAAACCCGCAGGTATGCCGCCGTTTCTTCTAAGGTAAGGACTTCCCCCGCAGTGTGGGGCGCCATGGTTATTGTCTCTGGCATCGCGAATCGCTCCTCGTTCTTGGTCAGTTGTCACTCGCCTATTGTCCATTGTAAGCATAGCAGCCAACGCACACACCTGGCCACTGGCCGCAGACCATTAACCTTGTTTCTTGCGGCCTTTCTTTCTGCTCTTCTCCGGCGGCCCCCAGGCCATGACCTGCTCAACGGTCATGCCGAGCGCCTTGGCCTCCTCGGCCAGGTGGTTCTCGAAGTAATCGCCCATGCGGGTGCCGTAGGCGGGGTCGAGGTCGTTGTGCCACTGCTTGAGCCAGGGGATCAGTTGCCCGATAGCCGCCAGCAGCGGCACGAGCTTCCGGCCTTCCTGCTCCTTGGCCAGCTCGTAGCGCTCGGCAATAGCTCGGGCAAGCTGCAGGTGGTCGTAGCCGGCCCAGGCGATCACCAGGCTGCCGTCCTCGCCCTCGCAATGGGGGAAGCTGACCCAGCGCTCTTTGGGCACGTCCAGCTTCCCGCGCAGCTTCCAGAACGCCGAGTTCAGGAAGTCGGCGCTGGTGTACTTCGGCGGGACCGGGATATCGCCCACGGCCGCCTTCTTCGCCCGCTTGGCGGCGTCCTGGACAGGCTGGAGGACCGTGTCGCTGGTCAGATTCAGCTTCTGCTTGGCGGCCTCGGCCAGGTACTTGGCGGCGTCAGTCAGGGGACTCAACACGAAGTCACGAAGACACGAAGGGATCGAATTGCTCACGTCCAATTCTTCGTGCCTTCGCGCCTTCGTGTTTAACTCTTCGAAGAGGGCATCCACCGCATCTTCCAGCCGCTGCAGTTCCCAGGTCCGCTCCCAGGCTCGGCGCTTGTCCATCGCGGCCGGCTTGTAGCGCAGCACCGGCAGGGCTGGCACGCTCTCGGCGGCAACCAGGTCGGCCACAAGAGAGCCGATGTCGAAGTCCATCCGTCCGGTGAAGAGTTCAGCGACCTGCATGAAGTCCCTGTCCGCCCGCGCCAGGTCCGATACGCACGCGACGGTGGTCAAAGAGGGTTCCAACACGAAGGCACGAAGGCACGAAGAAGAGGGGGGGGTGGCAGAGTTGTCCCTGTCGTTATCTTTCCCCCCTTCGTGTCTTCGTGCCTTCGTGTTTAACCGTAATCTCCCATCAAAGTCAAAGTAGCCCTCCAACCGGTCCAGCAGCCAACCCCTGAGCGCCCGTTGAAGCTGTGCGTCCCACGGCTCGGTGTTCCAGCGGCGTTTGTACTCCGGCCGCTCAATCAGGCCGATTTGCGGGTCGGTTTCGATCAACTCGATGCGCCGCTCGACCACCTGGCGATACGCGTCCGGCCAGTGCTCGGGCAGTTCGGTGATTGGCGTGCTGCCGTGGCGGGCGAACCAGGTCGTTTCCTCGTCGCCGGCAGCCATGCGCCGGGCCAGTACGATTTCGAAAGCGCGCTGGCCCGAGTCAAGCGGCGCAGGGTTTTCCAACACGACGTCACGAAGACACGAAGCGGGGAGGAGTTGATAGAGCCCATAACACTCCCAGTCGAGTTCCTCTTGCAGGGCGATCATCTGCTGCCGGACGGCCTCCCACTGGAAGCGGCGCTCGGCGAGAATCTGGGCGTTGTGCTCGGCCGGACCTACCCGAAGGAGGTTGCCCGGCGACAACTCGGCCAGCAGCCCGGCCAGTTCGTCCAACTGCCGGGCCAGGGCAAGTGGCCGGCCGGCGGGGAGAGGGAACGTCAACAGCCCTGTTGCCGTGAACTCGTAAAAGTTTTCCCATAACTCTGGTGCTAACTTGCTGGTGCTCGCACCGCCGCCTTTGTTATGGCACACCTGTTTCATCCAGAAGCAGGCGGTGGAGCTATTGAGCAGGCCGAGGAGGGCGAGGTGATCGTCTTCGGTCGCCTCCGGCGGCAGTTTGATGACCGGCGCCGACTGCTTGAAGACCTTCCCGCCCCGGTCCAGCACGAAGTGATTGTGCGTGGCCACGAAGGCGAATACGATCGACAGCGGGGTGCGAAGTTTGTCCGTGTAGAGTTCCTGCCACTCGTACC
>CAZASB010000140.1:0-12061 GCA_964487655.1 uncultured Planctomycetaceae bacterium | reverse complement strand
GCTAGCAGTTGGCAAGGTTACGATCAACACCTCCCCAATCGAAGCAGCCCTTGTCAATGCCGCAGGTCAAGCAAGAGTGACCCAACGGATCGCATTGCCAACCAACCGTGCAAAGGCGGGGGTGGCCAGATCGCCAGGCTGACCCAACGCGGTGGCGAACACACGGGCGGAACCGCGGCTGCGAGTCCAGGCCAACGGTTGCAAAACGTCTCCGCCTGGGCCTGCCAACAAGACATCGGCATCGTCGGTCAGGCCGATGCCGCACGGCAAACTGCAATCCGACTTGAATGGACCAATATTCTCGAGAATGGGGTGCGGCAGAACACCTGGGGTAACATGCATCGAGCCGACACTCGCCGCCACGCTTCCTGCCTTTTCGATTCCAAGCACGTTGGAGTCGAATTGAGGCCAGCGGGCGAAGGTCGGACCGCCGCCAGCGCGCAGGACAACTAGTGGCCGGCCTCGCTGGCAGTACCACTGCATCCGGCCAAGCGCCTCGCCGACAAGCGGCATGCGTCGCGCGCAGATGACAGCCACATCGGCCTGCTGCAATTCGACAAAGCCTGGCTCCATGTCCTCGGCCAACGACCATGCACGATACGCATCGTGGGGCAATTGTTGGGCAATCGTCGCCAGCAGCACATCGAGCGCGTGGTCTGTATCGTCGCCTACCGGCGTGGCAACGACACACACGCGCAGCAGCCTATGGTTGGGTTCGGACATGGCGGAATCCCAGGCTGAGTCGTCGCGAGGCAATGTTCGGTTCGGCGCTACGCCAACCGATCCGTGTGCCGCATGGGCATAAAACTTGCGTTGCCGTAGGTTCACGTGACTGCTGATCTTGGTTGGTAAAGTAACCGCCTGCGACATCATTCCTGCCGCAAGCTTTGAATGTATTCTCGCATATCGCCAGGGAGGTGTCGAGCGCCCTGACGTCCGATTTCGCGGAAGCCTCTCGTTTTGTGGCCGATCGTATTGATCGCGTCAACCTGGAAGCACGCACCGTTTGCGGAGAACGCGGAAACACTGCCGGCCAACCGGATTCGGCGAAACCCACCCCGCCTTTGGCGGCGTGGAAACGGCACGTTAAGAATACGTCCAAGAGACCCAACGCGATCAGATCGACCTCCGTCAGGTTCACGACCGCCTGAAACGGCGAATGATGAAAACCTTCGAGCAGGTTCACCATGCGCGACGCCGCCATGGACCTCGCAGTTGCCCAGGTCGCTCGTGGAATCCGAGCCCGCGGGTTTCTGCCATAATTAAAAAATTGTGCCATCTAAGCGATTGCCCTTGGCAGAAACCCGCAAATGGTGCAAAATATGGCGGTGGACCATGGTTCCCCCTGTACATGGAGGTATGGAAATGACCGCGCTGAACAAAGAGAAATTATTGAAGCAGTTGACCAAACGACAGCGGCGGCGGCGTGAGCAGCAGCCGTCGGTAGCCGTCCCTGAAGCCAAGCCGGCCTCAGCGGGTCTGCAGCATCGGATGATCGCGTACCACGAGGATCTTCTGCAAAATATCGAGTTCTTCGTGCTGGAAGCGTACCGGCGCGACACGTTGGGCGGTATCGACGATCGGGCGGTCCTGGACGGGTATCGCAAAGCAATCCTCGGGGACAGATCGGATAACTCGCCATCAGGCATGGTTGTCTTTACGATCGCGAATGCCCGGGCAATGCGAGAGAGCATCGGTTCGGTGGACGACGCTCTGTGGCGTGATGCCCTTCGCGTCCTGATGCGGTCCGTCAAAAAGCACTCCGAACTACGTCCCGGCGAGACCAGCTATCTCGACTTCGTCGGCTACTTTGTCCGATAGCTCGCCCCCCCATGGAGTGCGGCGGCTTGACGCCGCTTTCGTTTTCATTTTGTCTTTCCTTTACTCTTTTCTTTCCCTCACTTTTTCTTTCTTTTTGTCTTTCTCCACCCCACCATTTTCCCAGGACCACGGCGGCTTGACGCCGCTTTCGTCCTTTCTCTTCTTGGCTTTTCCGGTTCTTTTCTTTCCTCACAACGCGTGTTGTTTTTCGGACATCGCCGGATTAGGCTTTACGGTGCAAGCAAACGACTCCCACATGGACTTCTCGGAGAAAGAACAATGAAAAGGCGACTTCTTCTCGGTTTGGTCTGCCTTGCGGGCGTCGGGGGAATCGCGTGGGAAGCACGCGGCGAGGAGCGACGGCCGCCGAACCTGATCCTCATCGTGACCGACAACCTTGGCTACGGCGATATCGGTCCGTTCGGCTCGACGCTGCACCGAACGCCCAACCTCGACCGCATGGCCGCCGAGGGGATGAAGTTCACACACTTCTGCGTGAGTTCCGGCGTTTGCACGCCGTCGCGGGCAAGCTTCATGACCGGCTGCTACGCACAGCGGGTCAGCATGGCCGACACCTACCCGGACGGCATCGTGTTGCGTCCCGTCTCGCCCAATGGGCTTCACCCAAACGAAATCACCATTGCCGAAGTCCTGAAAGCCCAAGGCTACACCACGGCCATGATTGGCAAGTGGCACTTGGGGGACCAGCCACCCTTCCTGCCAACGCGACAGGGGTTTGACTCCTATGTCGGCGTACCTTATAGCGACGACATGACGGCCGACAAGAGGCCGGGCGACTGGCCGCCACTACCGCTTATGGTCAACGAGCGCGTGGTCGAGGCCCCCGTCGACCGGAACGAGTTGACCCGGCGTGAAACGGAGCAGGCGCTGGCCGTCATCGAGGCCAACCGCCAGCGGCCGTTCTTCCTCTACCTGCCGCAGGCGATGCCGGGCAGTACGTCGGCGCCGTTTTCCAGCAAGGCATTTCGGGGCAAGAGCCGAAACGGTCCGTGGGGCGACGCCATTGAGGAACTCGATTGGTCGCTGGGACGGATTCTCGACAAGATCCGAGTCTTGGAACTCGAGGAACAAACCCTAGTGATTTGGACATCGGACAACGGCGCGCCGACCACGGGCAGGCAAGGCGATCCGCGCCGCGGCTCGAACGCGCCACTATTCGGCCGCGGGTATACCACGGCGGAAGGCGGCTTCCGCGTGCCAACCATCGCCTGGTGGCCAGGCAAAGTTCCTGCCGGCAAGACGTGCGGTGAACTGGCCACGTCCATGGACCTACTACCGACCTTCGCCTACCTGGCCGACGGGCAACCGCCGACCGATCGTAAGATCGACGGCAAGGACATCCGGCCGTTGCTGTTCAGCGAACCGGGTGCCCGAACGCCGCACGAGGTGTTCTACTACTACGCGGCCTCGCAGCTCCAAGCGGTGCGCAGCGGTCCGTGGAAGCTGTTCGTCCCCGTGACGGAGCAGCCTCTGCGTCATCCGCACCACCGCGGCAAGGGACCATCGCCGGCGTATCTGTTCAACGTAGTTGAGGATATCGGCAGCAAGCAGAACGTAGCCGACCGCCACCCGGACATTGTCGCCCGTCTTCAGCAGCTTGCCGAGCAAGCCCGTGCCGACCTCGGCGACTTCAACCGCCCCGGCACCGACCAGCGTCCCGTCGGCCGCCATGAAAATCCCACCCCACGGGTGAAGGAAGGCAAGCAATGAACCACATGAGGGGATGAGACGCTTCGCCGAGATTTCGTTATGGCTGAACCGCTCTTGACCTCGGAAGGGTATCTTGGTACTGAAGGGCCCTGCTTTTGTGGCTTCTCGGCAAGACATGCACCGACCCACTCTTGTGGAGGGGGTTCTTATTGTGAGATCTAGTGGCTTGCGTTCCGTTTTCACCTTTTTGCTGGTCATGTCCTCGTGCTCTGCCGCAATAGGGCAGCGGGTTCAGTTTCCGTCGCTGTTGGGTGACGGTACGGTGCCCCCGCCGGCAACGTCGGCGGGTACGTCGTCGTATGCCCCAGCGACTGGAACCACGGTCCAACCGGGTACGATTGCCGCACCGCCGGCCAACGGCGCGCCACCCACCTTCGCCACACCGCCGCAGTACGGGGCGCAGCCCGCGTATACGTCGCCGGCTACTACGCCCAACTATGCCGTTCCACCTGCGTACGGCGGCGGCGCTACGTTTGGTCAGCCTGCCGCGCCGTTCAATCCGTTGGCACCGTCGCTGGGTCCGCAGGTAGCGCCGGTTGGCCCGGTTCCGGGCGCGCAGTTTAATGGAACAATCCAGGCGCCGCCATCCACGTGGGATCCGTATGCACCGCCGGGGTCTCTGCAACCTTCACTGTTACCGCAGGATCCCCACTTGCCCTACAACACCCCGGCATTCACCACGGGAAACGTTCAGCGGTTTCTTCAGGAGGCTCGGCTCGACTATGTGTGGATGGCCGGTCATGGCGAGAAGGAGTTTGGCGTCAACGATGCAGAGTTGTGCGGGACGTTCGCGCTTCCGTTCTTTCACAACACGGAAACGCCGCTACTGGTAACGCCCGGTTTCGCGGTCCATTTCTGGGAAGGGCCGGTTACCACGGTTGCCGATCCGGCCGACTTGCCGCCCGTGGCCTACGACGCGTATCTGGAAGGCGGCTGGAATCCGCAAGTGACGCAGACATTTGGCGGCGAGCTGTCGTTTCGCGTGGGCGTGTATTCCGACTTCAAGTACGTTGACGAGCACAGCCTCCGGTATCAGGCCAAGGGGCTTGGCGTACTTTCGTTCTCACCGAACGTCAAGGTAAAGGCTGGTGCGTGGTACCTCGACCGCAATCGGATCAAGATACTGCCTGCCGGCGGAATCGTGTGGACACCACAGGGGCCAGACGGGAACGTCGTATTCGAAATTCTGTTTCCCAACCCGCGAATCGCGTTTCGGCTGGCCGACTATCAGAATACCGAATGGTGGCTTTACGGTCGGGGCGAGTACGGGGGCGGGGCATGGACCATCAAGCGGACCACCGGCGAGAAGGACCGCGTCGACTACAACGACCTTCGGGCGTCAGTCGGATTGGAGTTCATCCGGCCGCGGTTCAGCGGTTTGTTCGAGGTGGGAATCGCGTTTGAGCGTGAGATCCTTTATGTGATGGAACCGCCGCCGGTCACCCATCCGCATTCAACCTTCTTCCTACGAGGCAGTCTTGCGTATTGAGGTCCGGTCGGCTGACGGCGGTGTTTTGAGCGATGCCACGACCGTTTGATTTGTATCGAGGCGTTTGAAATCATTTCTTCCGGTACTTTCACCCATTGAAACCCGCCCCCGTGTCGCCTTCCCGACTCTTTCCGATCATGTGGTTTGCGTGCTGCTCTGCGGTATTGTCGGCCGGAGCGCAGGTGACGCGTCTACCGGCGGTCGATTTGACGTCGTCGCCCTACTCGAGTCAACAGGCCTCATACCCCGACGCGACGGATGAGATATTTCAGTCGCCGGGCAGCCCGAGCCTGCCGCTGAACCTCCAGCCGCCTGCCTACGAGTTGCTGTCGCCAGGCATCGAGATTCCCAAGACGGAAACGCCGGCAGGTCCTCCCGGCGCGCGTGCAGGCGTGTTCCAGAAGCTGATATTCGACGGCGCGTGGATTCCTCGCCTAAACACCGGGGATGGGTTCGGCATGAGCGACGTGCAACTCCGAACCGTCCTTGCATTTCCGTTCCCCACGCGCGAGTCGCCGCTACTGATCACGCCCGGATTCGGGGTGCATTATCTCGATGGTCCGGCTAATCCCGATATGCCGTCGCGTTTGTACGACGCCTTCTGCCAGTTTCGCTGGCTGGTGCCCGTGACGGACCGGCTGGGGTTCGATCTTGCGTTTCGGCCCGGCTATTTCAGCGATTTCGAACAATCGTCCGACGCGGCGGTGCGTTACGGTGGGCACATCCTGGCGGCCTGGGACTGGACGCCGCGAGCCAAGATCATCTTGGGCGCCGCCTACGTAGACCGTAAGGACGTGAATGTTCTGCCTGCCGCGGGATTGATTTGGAAGCCCTACGACGAGTTCATCGTTGAACTGCTGTTCCCCCGCCCACGCATCGCGCACCGGATCTCCCTGCCGTGGGATTACGGCGAGGGGATCGAGAACTGGCTCTACGTTGCCGGCGAGTTTGGCGGCGGAACGTGGGCCATCCGGCGGGCCGATCAGACCAGCGACCTGGTCAATTACCGCGACTTCCGCGCGATCCTCGGCACGGAGCGCAAGGTGGAAGGCGGGCTGGATACGTGGCTTGAAGTGGCCTATCTGTTCGGGCGGAAGATCGAGTACGACAGCCCAATCCCGGACTTCGAGCCTTGCGACAGCCTCATGGTGCGCGGCGGGGTTTCGTACTGACGCGAATGGCCCTTACTGGCCCGCTACACCGCGCGTTGCCACTCGACGCCGAGCATCAGCACGTTGATGCCGGAGCCGATACCCAGCAGGCCCACGCAATCGCCTGGTTCGAAGTGCCCCTGTTCGATGCCGATTGCCGCGCTGGCGGGCAGGGCCGCCGAGCCGGTGTTTCCCAGCCAATCGAACGTCGAAAAATCGATGGTCGGATCCAGCCCCAAGGCTTCGAGCATCAGTCGGCGATGCGTCTTACCGACTTGGTGGCAGACCGTCTTGGATAGGTTCTCGCGAGTCCACCCGACGGAGCCGAGAAACTGCTCGAAGGTCTCTTGGGCCACGGCAATACCTTCGCGCATGAGCGTCTCGCTGTCGGTCTCCATGAACTCGGTGAGCCCGTCGCTCTGACAAAGCCGGCAGCCGTCGGTGTTCGTGCGAAATGCGCCGCCCAGCAATCGGTTGCCGGTTCGGCTCAGCTCCCGATGGCACAGCACCACGGCGGCACTGGCCGATCCGATGGTGAGCGAAGCAAACGCCGGCTTGATGTCGTTGCGAGACAGGGTTTCGTCCGCATTCAGCCGGGCGATGGTCGTTTCGACCAAGTTGCGGCTACTCTCCGTTCCCACAATCACACCTGCGCGAATCTGCCCCAATTCGATCATCGCGGCCACCTGGACGATGCCATTGAGTATCCCCAGGCAGGCGTTGGACACGTCGTACACGATGCAGTCGGGCGAGAGTTTGAGCCCGTGGTGTACGCTGCACGCGGTGGCTGGTTCGAGAAAATCGCGGCAGACGGAGCCGTGGATGAGCGCCCCGATTTCCGCGCGATCGATTGCCGAGGCACGGATCGCCTTTTCGCCTGTCTCAATACTCATCTGGCTGGGCGCCATGCCCGTCGGCCAGAATCGCCGCTGGCGGATGCCGGTCATTAGCTCTAAACGGCCCTCGGGCAAACGGAGCCGCTGGTAAAGAGGTTCCAAGCGGACCTCAATTTCCGCGGAACTGACCACCTCTTGCGGTAAATTGCAGGAAATGGCCTCGAGGCATACGTTTTGGAACTGCATTTCGGCCATGGGACGTCGGGCGGTTATACGACTCGGGGAATCGTACTGCGGTAAAATGGAAAGCGACATTACGACTCGGAGAGTCGTGCTACGGCGAGCAAACGGGAATCTGGTTAGTGTAGCAGGAGTAGCCGCAATCGGCAAACAGCTCGGCCCTTTGCCCTTTCTTTGGGCTCGTAGCGTGGGGCTTGACCTTCAAGCGAGCGTTTCTAGATCGCCCTATCGGTAACTTGTGGATTGCCACATTGCTAGCAGTGATATCAGTACAAGATGTTGTACACACGTCTCCCAGTGGGTGCAAAATACGGAAATCGCTTGCCACACTTCCCTGACCGGAATAAACTCACTGGCGACTTGCACTCCAACCAGGGTGAGGACGCTTATACGCAGGAGCTTTGGCAAACGATAGGGACATCGAATCCCCGGGTTTGTGCCCGCAATGCGGACACGGCAACGGTGATAGGGCTCGCGGAAGGGGCGGCAAGGAACGCCAACACCGACCGCTACGAGGCTCGTGCGAGGCAGCTTCTTATGGGCTGACCTGCGTGGGGTCGTCTTCTTGCTCATCACATGCCGCTACGTCTTGTTCGGGCTCGTCGATCCAGGACGATGCCTCTGCTCTAAGTCTCCACGTCCATTCGAACCGGGCACAGGACGTGCCCAGAAGGATTGTAAGAGATGCACGGAAAACCGGTTATTGGAGTCAATGCCGACTACCGCTCGGCGCGCAAGGACGTACCCGCATTCGGCTATCTCGCAGCGGGTTATTTCGATTCGATTCAGAAGGCCGGAGGCATTCCGGTCGTCCTACCACCGCTGGAAGAGCAAGAGGATCTCGAACGCTTGCTCAATCTGCTTGACGGTGTCGTTCTGGTTGGCGGCGCCGACCTGGACCCTCGGCGCGACGGCTACATGCTGCACCCCTCGGTGCGGCTGATGGACGCGCGCCGCGAAGACTTCGACCGTATGCTCATGCGGTCCGTCGCACAGCGTAGGATGCCCGTGTTCGGCATCGGCTGTGGCATGCAATTGCTCAATGTCATGCTGGGTGGAACCCTCCATTTGCACATCCCCGAAGACTTGCCCCGCGCCTTACCACATCGCGACAATATCGATCCCGCTCACCGCCATGCGTTGGAGGTTGTCATGGGCTCCATCATGGAGCGGGTTTATGGAGAAGGCGAAATCCGCGTCAACAGTATGCATCATATGGCGATCGACGATCTGGCTCCCGGCTTTGCAGTGACAGCCCGATGTCCCGACGGGGTGACTGAAGCTATCGAGAGCACCCAAGATGACTGGCTTGCCATCGGTACCCAGTTTCATCCACAGAGCGATTCCGCCTCGGCCTTAGACCTGCGAATCTTCGAGGAGTTCGTCGCCGGAATCACCGGAACGGCCGTCGTCGAAGTCCGCATGGTCGCCTGAAACCATGCTCACCTGGAGTTGTGCATTGCGTCGCGAGCAGCCTAGATTGGGGGTTTTTGGTAAAGTTTGCCGATTCCCTAGATTTTAACGGAAGTTCTGGTTAGGAAGTTTCCGATACGGGGGTACGTAGAGTGTCGGACGTCGGCGCCTCGCCTATCGTCCCCCCCAACGGAGACTTTCCCCATGGCAGTACGAACACGGTTTGGTTTTGGCACGCTTTTGGCGGTGTGTGGACTTGTCGGCGCAGCCATCTCGGAAGCACCGGCGCAAATAGACCTTCAGGAGGCTTTCACCGGTGTGCCCACGGCGCGCCGGCAATGGGAGCAGCGAATGCTTGGGCAGGCGGTACCGCGGCGTGCCCCTGTCACGGCACCCGCTGCATATCCCTTGGCTCCGACTCGGCGTGCCGGATTTGGCGCAGCGGCGCCAATGGCCGGGGTGCGTCAGGTGTCGGTCATGGACACCGAGCTAACACCGGCCGAGGCTGCCAAGGCTGCCGCGCAAGACGTCTACATGGAGCCGTTCCCCGGCGACACGTCGGCTGAGCAGATTCCACCAGGCGCCATCGTCCAAGGGTATCCTGGGTGCGCCAATTGCCAGGACGACTGGGGTGGCTGCGATGTGACGTACGAGAACCAAGGAGCCTGCGGCTCGTGCGGGACGATGGACTACGGCTGTGACGGCTTTGGCGACTGCGGCAGTTGTGGCGAAGAGCACGTGACGGGGCCGTTGTGGTGGGTCGGAAATCCACGGTACCGTGGACTGTTTCGAGATTTGTCGATCTTCGCCGGCGTTCACGGCTTCAAGGGACCGCTCGACCAGGGTCGCAACGGCAACTTCGGATTTCACGAAGGCGTCAACTTCGGCGCGCCGCTCGGCGATCCCTGGGGATTCGGCTATCAGCTTGGAGCGGCGGCCGTCCACAGCAACTTTACAACCACGGATTCCCAGGACGCCGGGCAATATCGCAACCAGGTCTTCCTGACGGCCGGTATCTTCCGCCGGCAAACGGTCGGATTCAACTCGGGCGTTGTGTTCGACTATCTCAACGATAGCTATTACACTGACATCAGCCTAAAGCAGATGCGAACCGAAACCTCCTGGCGATTCCCAACCGGCGGAGAACTTGGTTACTGGGGCGCGTATGGCCTCGACAAGGATCGAGTGCTGGACGCGCGACTCGATCCGACCGACCTGTTTGCGTTCTACTACCGACGACATTTCCAGCGTGGCGGCGATGGCCGCGTGTGGGCTGGCTTCAGCGGCCGCGGCGACGGCGTGTTCGGCGCCGACATCCGCGTGCCCATCGGATATGGCTGGGCACTAGAGAACAGTCTCAACTACCTCGCTCCCAAGCACGCACAAGACGAACTCGGTCAGCAGAGCGAGTCGTGGGCGGTGAATATCCAGTTTGTTTGGTATCTGGGACAGCCCGCCGAGTGCGCCTTGAAGAGTGCTTACCGGCCGCTCTTCAATGTTGCCGACAACACGAACTTCATGGCCGACTTCCGCAAAAACTAGCCCTGGGATTGGCGAGCCGGCCGATTCGCGTTGCTTGGGAAGGCGGCATGCCTGCCGTGCCGGGAAGATAGTCGGCCCGCGACCGGTGGACTTGAAACGAAGGAATCCATTCGATGAGCCGCTTGCCGCTGTTTGCATCCATCGCCGCGATTGTCGCACTCGTTGCGGTATTCGCGGCCTTTTCGCCAGCGCAAGGCCAAACAAGCGTACTTCAGGAAAGGCCCGAGTTGCACGCCGGCGACGCCGAGCGAGTTTCCGACGCCGTTGCAGCCACGGACGACGGCGTGCAGTTCCTGTCGGTGTTCGATCGCCTCAACGTCGGCGAGTTTTTGACGATCAACTCGCTCTCGCAGTGGGGGCTGCTGCTCGGCGGCGCGCTTGGCGGCATCGTGGCCGGCCGAATCGCCTCGGCCATCCTTCGGCGCCTTGGCAAACGCGCGCTCGGTCGAGCTTGGGGCGGCCGCGCGCGCTTGCTGACAGGTCTGGCGGGGCCCACCAACCTCGCGCTATTGGGAATCGGCTTCGCGTTTGGACTCGCGGCGTTGAGAATGGGACCGGAACTGCGAGCCTTTTCCAACAAAACCCTGCTGCTCATCCAGTCGTTGGCCGCGTTCTGGTATCTGTTCAACCTCGTTGGAACGCTCGACCTGCTCATGCGGCGCGTCATTGGACGTCCGAAAAGCAAGCTCGACGCACAGCTCACGCCGCTCATCCGCAAATCGCTGCGCGGCCTCGTCGTGATCTTCGGCGCCATGTTCGTCGTCCAATCGGTCTTCAATCAAGACATCGGCGCGTGGCTGGCCGGCATTGGGATCGCCGGCCTGGCGGTTTCGCTGGCCGCGCAGGACTCGCTGAAAAATATCTTTGGCTCGATTACCATCTTGCTCGATCGCCCTTTCCATCTCGGCGAGCGCATCGTTTTCGCAGGTTATGACGGCACCATCGAGGAAATTGGCTTCCGCTCGACAAAAGTTCGCACGCTGACGGGCCACCAGGTCAACATCCCCAATTCGAAGATCGTGAGCGAGTCGGTCGAGAACATCGGCCGTCGGCCGACCATTCGCCGGTTGATGAACGTGACCATCACCTACGACACGCCCCGGGCGAAGATCGAGCATGCGGTTGCCATTCTCCGCGGACTACTGGAAGAAGACGAGTTTCGCGGACCGATCCATCCGACCATCGGCGGCGACGCGTTCCCACCGCGCGTATTCTTCAACGAGTTCAACGCCGATAGCCTCAACATCCTTGTTCTCTACTGGTACGCCCCGCCCGACTATTGGGACTTCATGGAGCACGCACAGAGGCTCAATTTGCGGATTTTCGAG
This sequence comes from uncultured Planctomycetaceae bacterium, assembly GCA_964487655.1. Classification (GTDB taxonomy): domain Bacteria; phylum Planctomycetota; class Planctomycetia; order Pirellulales; family Thermoguttaceae; genus PWXP01. Next base: position 510 of record CAZASB010000140.1, on the reverse strand, counting down.
GAGTTCGAGAAGGCCGGCATCGAGTTCGCGTTCCCCACGCAAACGCTCTACCTTGCCGGCGACCCCAAGCGGCAGCTTGCCATGGCCATGCTCTCCGAGAACATGCCGCCACGGTGAATCACGCGCGGAACGCGGATGTCGGCCGGAACAATCTGGGCAAAGGCCCACGCCATGATTTTCTGTCAAGTTTGCCTTGGTATTCTACCGAATAAAACGGATATACGGAATTAAAGGTTCGGTGGGACTTCCGCGCGCGGAGCATGTTATGTACCAGTCGCATTGGGGACTTGAACAATCGCCGTTTCGCAGTTGCCTGGATCCGCGGTTCTTCTACCCGAGTCCAACGCACGATGAAGCCCTGGCGCGGCTACATTTCCTCGTGGAGCAGCGGCATCGACTCGGGCTATTACTGGGGCCGTGCGGGAGCGGCAAGTCGCTCCTGCTCGAGGTGTTCGCCCGTCAGTGCGCCGTGGCCGGTTGTGCCGTGGCCAAGGTCAACCTGCTGGGCGT
>CAZASB010000139.1:0-12091 GCA_964487655.1 uncultured Planctomycetaceae bacterium | reverse complement strand
GTCGGGGCGAGCCCGACGGGGAAGCGCACGGGTGCAGCTCCAATACGGACCTCACCGTTCTACGTTCCCTATCCGCCCGATGGCTCGCTAAATTCCACTTTGCAGTTCTCCTGGGTGAGGGCATCGAAGCATCCGGAAGGCTCACGGCGAACACGAACCGTTGATCGACAGGTTTTCCCCAGCCGCCGATGCGAAGTGAGGCATGATGAAGACGAACTGCCGTCCGTAACCCATTGCTGAGTAAAGGGTTGCGAGTCGATCGTCCGTCGCGGCTCTCTTCGGGGGGCAGAACCGTTCAAGATGCGCGGTACAATTGAGGCCAATGGGCCGGAACTTTGCTCGGTGCAACGCTGTTAGGTGTTTGAGGCGCCGTATTGCGGGCCGGGGCGGAGTCCCAGCCGTCGCCGAAGGGGAACCCAGCCCCCCTTTGCCAAGCCGCATCCTCCGGGACGCGGTCGTCGGCGGTGGGACTCCGCGCCGGCCTGCGGTGTTTCCGGCCTCTCGTGACAGGAACAAGTTTTCTCCGCCGACCGGGGCCGATGCCCGTGCGGCAAGTAAGGAATACGACGCATGACGCAAATCGATTCGGAATCGGTGACGCTTGAAAACGCTTCGGAGGAGTTTCTGGGACGCTGGAATCGGCTGGTCAGTACGACCAACTGGGAAAAGGGTCGCATTATTTCCGAGTGGCGGGCTGCCCTCGAAGCGGCCAACGCGCCCGTCGCTGTCTATACCGACGATGCCTGGGCCCGTTGCGTGGGCAACGTCTCGCCACAGCACACCGGCCGCCTTCGCCGCGTATGGGACCGGTTCGGCGGTCAGTACGAGCAGTATGCGGGCTTGTTTTGGAGCCATTTCCAGGCGGCTATCGACTGGTCGGACGCCGAAATGTGGCTCGAAGGTGCCGTGCAAAATCGGTGGTCCATCGCCCAAATGCGCGAGCGGCGATGGGAGTCGATGGGCGCGCCGGCCGACCTGAAGCCGCAGCCGGAAGACGTCGTTGCGGCGGAACTCGACGAAGACGTGAGTGAGGACGACGATACACCCCGAGCCGAGTCGATTCCCGGTACGCCCTCCGAAGTCTACGATACCGATTCGGATTCCGAAGCACCGTTTGACGACGAATCGTCAGGTGAGTACGGCGAGGGTTCCAGCGGCGTTGCCACCGCAGTCGATCCGCAACGTCCCTTCGAGGGCCTGCCCAAGCTGCCGGCCGACCTTGACGATGCCTTCGATACCCTGAAACTGGCGATCCTTAGCCACCGGATCACCGGTTGGGACGAAGTGTCGCAAGAGGCCGTAATCCGCTGGATCGACTCGATGCGCTGCTTTGCGCTGGCCCCGGCCGACTAGGAGCGCGCGAAGGAATAAGTTACGACGGAAAGTTGTGTAAGGCAGCGCCAGATCGCGAATGCCGTGAGTATATCGCTGGCTGCGGATGGCGGAAAGTGAAACTAGGCAAGGTGACCCCTTCACGAGCGGGGTATTTCTTGGACCAAAAGACTAGAAATTGCAGTGGACCACTGTTGCGTTTTGTTGTGAGCCGGTTATGATCGAAAGACGAGTATTGTTGGACCGAAGGCCGTGCGCACCCCAGCCGGGTTACAACGTTGCAGTCGTCGGTCTTGTGTACGTTCGGGTTCTGTTGTTTTGAAGGAGTGGCGACCATGCCGCAAGGGACGATCAAGAAGCTGATCGCGGACAAGGGGTTCGGGTTCATCGATGGAGGGCGGGGCGACCTGTTCTTCCATCACAGCCAAGTCGAAGGGGCAACCATCGAAGAGCTTCAAGTTGGGCAACAGGTGACATTCGAGGAAGGCAGTGGTCCGAAGGGACCCCGCGCCGAGAACGTCCGCCCCGCCTGACCACGGGAGGGTCATGGCGGTCGAGTTCCGGCTGCCAAATCAACTGAAGGCGATGTGCCAGGGCCCCCGGCATCCAACGCGAGCCGGGGGCCGCTTTCTTTGGCGCTTCACCACTCCAAGGCGACGGCCGCGGTGGTCATGCCAGCGCCAACCGAGCACAACAGGAGCTTGTCGCCTCGATGGAGCCCGTCTTCCAGTTCGGTCAGGGCCAAGGGGATGCTGGCGCTGGACGTGTTACCCACGTGGTCGATATTCAGGTAGAACCGCTCGAACGGCAGCCCGCTGCGCTTCGCGGCGGCTTTCAGAATCCGTCCGTTGGCCTGATGCGGAACGATCCAGCGAGGATCGTCTTTCTTCCAGCCGGCGCGGCGGAGAGAACCGCGGATAATCTCGTGGAAACTCTCGGTGGCCAGGCGGAACAGCGAGGGTCCCTCGAGTCGAATCCATGGATCGGCCGAACACCGGCCGTTGAGCACCACGTAACCAGGTTCCTCGCGGCGCGCCATGCGCAGCCCGCGAGTGTCGGAGCCCAGCAGCACGTCGCACACGCGGTGCCCGGGGCCGGTGGCCGAAACAACCGTGGCGCCCGCTCCGTCGCCGAAGATGAAATACGCGCTCTGATCGTCCGGATTGAGCAGCCGCGACTGCATATCGACGCCCACGACAAGCACATGGTGCGCCAAACCGCAGTGGATCATCCCCTGTGCCATCGACACCCCGTACAGCCAGCCGGAACAAGCGGCATTCAAGTCGAATGCGGGAATGCCTCGCAGGCTCAGCCGATCCTGCAAGATGCAGGCGGTCGAGGGCATGGCCATGTCGGGCGTGGTGGTTGCCAAGATAATGGCGCCAATGTCCTTTGCGTCGACCCCAGAACGACGAATCGCCTCTAGCGCCGCCGCGTAGGCCATGTCGGACGGCTTCTCCCCTTCGGCGGCCCAGTGACGCTCCTGAATGCCGGTAACCTGATAGACATAGTCAGCCGATATCTTGGGAAACTTCCGCACGAGTTCCTCGTTCGTCACGACGCGCTGAGGCAGATACCCGCCGAACCCGCGCAGATACACGGGGCCCAAACCGCCGATCGATGGGCTCGTCGGGCGCGCCGTTTCCGGCACGGCGTGCTCGCCATTGGCCACCGCCGGAGCGGGTGGAATCCAATCGCGCATGGCGGGGTCGGCGGTCTCGATCTCCATGACCGGTTCGTTCATGGCAAGCGTTTCGCCTTCCAAACGCAACAAGCGGATGACCTTGCCGACACACGGCGCTTCAAAGTCGAAAACCGACTTGGCGCTGTCGACCTGGGCCAACGGCTGGCCAGCCTTGAAACGGTCCCCCTCGGTCACGTTCCACTCGATAATCGTGACCTCGGTTTCCGCGGCGCCTTGAGCCGGCAAGAACAGCAATAGCCGAAACGACTCATCCTGCATCATACGTCGATCATCCGCCGCATGACGGCGGCGATCTTTCCAGGGTTGGGGCGGTAATACGATTCCAGTTCGGGAGCGAACGGCACAGGCGTATCGGGCGCTGCGAGAAGCTCAGGGATACATTTTAACGAATGGCCACCCATACAGGAAAGCTGCCCAAGTAGCTGATACCCAATCCCCACCGAAGGGGCGCACTCTTGGACCACCAACAGTCGGCCCGTCTTCTCGACCGACTGCCGGATTGGTTCCAAGTTCAGCGGGCGGAGGACAAACGGGTTCCAGACCTCGATTCCGCCGCCCACTTCCTCGGCGGCGACCAGGGCATCGTGAACCATGGCCCCCATGACAACCAGCGTGAGCTTGTCGCCCTCGGTGTAGCGACGCGGACGCCATACGTCGGCCAGGTTGCCGTCGAAGTCGATCGGCCCGCCGTGGCTCCAGTAAAGCAGCTTGTGCTCAAGGACCAGGCACGGATTGCGATCGTAGAAGCCGGCCAGAAGCGCCTCGAAGGTCTCTTGCGGCGTGGCCGGGTAGAGCAGCTTCAAACCGGGGAAACATGACCAAAGACCCTCGAATTCGCCGGAATGGAACGGGCCCATGGTCAGTCCGCCGCCACACGGCAGACGCATGAGGATTGGGACCGGTCGCCCGGCGCGGAAGAACCACGTACCGGCGTTGAGGCCGATTTGCGTCGTCGCCTCGGTCGAGAAGTCGGCAAATTGGAACTCGATGATCGGCTCGCAGCCCACTTGCGAGGCGCCCAGCGCGAACCCGACCGTGGCCGACTCGCAAATGGGCAGATCCATGACGCGTTCCGGCCCAAACCGCTCGATAAGCCCCTTGCACGTTTTGAAGGCCGAGCCATAGGTTCCCACGTCCTGGCCCGCCAGAAACGCCCGCTCGTTGTGCTCGAGAATGTAATTCAGCGCCAGACGGACCGCATCGCCGTTCTTGGCCTTCGTCGCGGCAAAGGGCGCTACGTGGGAGCGAGCGCTCGTGCTGTACGAGGTCCACACGTGCCGGTTGGGTTCAGGCCGCGCAACGGGCAGCGCCTTGCGAATCGTCTCGTCGATGGTCGATTCAATCTCGGCCTCCATCTCCACAACGTCGCGCTCGCTGTAACCCGATAGATCGAGCAACCGCTGCCGGGCAGCCGGCACCGGATCGCGCTTTTGCCACGCTTCCAACTTCTCGCGAGGAATGTAGTCGCCTTTATCGTACGCCGCGTGGCCATGCAATCGTAATGTCTGGCACTCGAGGATCATCGGCTCCGGGTCCGATTGCATCAGGGCCAAGGCGCGCTGGACTGTGGTGTAGACTTCCCAGGCGTCGGTTCCGTCAATCGTCTTGCCGGCAATGCCGTACCCGACCGCCCGATCGGAAAGGTTCTTGCAACGATACTGCAATTCCGTTGGCGTCGAGAAGGAATAGTGATTGTTCTGCACCAGAAACAGCACCGGCACGCGTTGGACGGCGGCCAAATTGATCGCCTCGTGAAATTCGCCCGTGCTGCTGCCTCCATCGCCGATGACGGCCAAGCCAACGGCATCTTCGCCACTGCGCCTGGCGGCCCAAGTGGCGCCTACCGCGACACTCAGCATTCGACCAAGATGGCTGATCATGGGCATGCGTCGCCGTGCGGCGTTGCCGTGGTGGGCGTTGCCCTCGCGGCCGTGGGTGGGGCTATCGGCGTTGGCCATGTACTGGCACACCAGTTGATACGGCGTGGCGCCCAGGAGCAGATGCGCGACGAAATCGCGGTGCAACAAGGCGGCCACATCCACATTCGGCCGCAAGGGCATTGCCGCGCCGACCGCCGTGGCCTCGTTGCCGGCGCTGCTCGTTACCGTCCCCTTGACATACCCCTTGCGGAACAAATCGAGGAGCCTCGCCTCCAGCCGCCGTGAAAGGAACATGGCCGGGTAGGCGAGCGGGTAAAACGCTTCGGGCGAAAGTATGTGCGGAAGTCGGGGCACCTCAAGCGACTCATCAACGCCCACGCGCAGACGAGGTGCCCGTGACGCAACTTTGGACGGCGCATGCCGCGCCACCCGCCGAGCGTGCGCGCAACCGTCCGGTCCCACGCCCGTTGTAGTCGACTGTTCGGTCTCAATCCGTGATGCCAATTTGGAACCCTCGGGGGGTTAGCCTGACCCCCTGCACCCCGTACGAAGGGCAAGGAAACGGCGCACCGATAAGATTTACAGTACAAAACGGCTGCGACCGCATAATCACGATAAAGTGTCTTGAATACCATCTTTCGCCGTCCAGCACAACCGCAGCCGACGAAAACTATACAGAAGACTATCGCAAACCCCCCTTCCGAGAAGGATGCCTCGACCTCAAACGATCACTCTCCGATGATCTTCACCAGGACACGCTTCGGACGGCAGCCGTCGAACTCGCCGTAGAATATCCGTTCCCAGGGCCCGAAATCGAGACGCCCCTTCGTAATCGCCACGACCACCTCGCGTCCCATGACCTGCCGCTTGTGATGTGCGTCGCCGTTGTCCTCGCCCGTCCGATTATGGCGGTACGCCTTGGGCGACGGATCGAACGGGGCCAGCTTTTCAAGCCAATCCTTATAGTCCTCGTGTAGCCCAGGTTCATCGTCATTGATGAACACGCTGGCCGTGATATGCATGGCATTGACCAGGCAAAGCCCTTCCTCCACCTCACTTTTCTTCACTGCCGCCTCGACCTGCTGCGTGATGTTCTGGAAGGCCATCCGAGATTTGATGTTGAGGGTCAAATACTCTGTATGCGATTTCATACTGGTGTCCTCTTGTGTCGTATCGCCATTTTACATCGGTGAGAAGGGAGAAGAAAACTTTTGGAGTGCAGCAGCTCGATGTCAGGCAATCTACACCAGCGTCTTGCGGCGGGCTTCGATGATCTCTCGCTCAAGGCTGAGGGGCAAGCGGTTGTAGCGGGAGAACTCGAGCGTGAACGTGCCTTGCCCCTGCGTCATGCTGCGAAGGTTGGTCGAATAGCCGAATGTTTCGGCCAGAGGTACTTCGCCTTCGATACGCGTTTCGGGACCGTTCACTTCGGCGCCCATGACAATGCCACGACGGGATGTCAGGTCGCCCACAACCGTGCCCTGGAATGTCGTGGGACATTCGATTTCAATCTTCATGACCGGCTCCAGCAGCACGGGATTCGTTCGGCAGAAGTTCTCCCGCATAGTCGTCTGCGCGCAGATGGTGAACGCCATGTCGGAGCTGTCCACCTCGTGGTAGGAACCGTCGTCGAGATGCACGGCCAGGCCAACCACCGGGTAACCTGCCACGGGGCCCTTGATGAGCTGGCTTCTCATGCCCTTTTCCACGGCCGGGATGTACTGCTTCGGAATCCGGCCGCCGGTAACGTGGTCTTCGAACAGAAAGGTTCCTTCGGCGTCTTCGGGCAGCAGTTCGAATCGGCCGACGATGTGGGCGTACTGACCCGAGCCACCGGTTTGCTTGCGGTGTCGAACGTCGAAGTTGGCGTTGCGTGTGGGCGCTTCGCGATAGCTGACCTTCGGCGCGCCCACCTCGACGTCGACGCGATACTCGCGTTTGATGCGTTGGACGTACACCTCCAGGTGCAGCTCGCCCATGCCGGCAATGAGCGTTTCGCTCGTCTCTTCGTCGCTAGTAATGCGAAGTGTCGGATCCTCGTTGCGGAATCGTTGCAGGGCCTTGGACAGCCGGGCGGCGCCTTCGCGGTCGGTTGGCCTAATGGCCATCTGGATGACCGGCTCTGGCACGAACATGTTCTGCAAGACGACGGAATTGCGCTCGGCGGCGTAGGTGTCGCCGCTGGCCGCGTCGATGCCCATGACGGCCACAATATCGCCCGCGGTAGCCTCGGGAATCTCCTCGCGCTGGTCAGCGTGCATCCGGACGAGCCGTCCGATCCGCTCCTTGCGTCCGGAGCGCTGGTTGTAATACGACTCGCCCTTGCGCAGCTTGCCCTGGTAGATGCGCATGAAGGTGAGCGTGCCGTGCGGGTCTTCGACGGTCTTAAACGCCATGGCCACGGCCGGCCGGTCGGGATGGACCTCGAGAACTAGTTCGCGCGACGGGTCTTTGGCGTCGTGGGCGGTCGTGGAGCAATCCAGCGGTGAGGGCAAATAGCGGACCACGGCGTCTAGCAACGGCTGAATCCCCTTGTTCCTGTAGGCCGTGCCCATGAGCACCGGCGTGATCTGCTGGGCTAGGGTTGCTTCTCGCACCACCCGGTGGACTAGGGCCTCCGGAACCGATTCCTCGGAAAGGAGCAGTTCCATCAGTTCATCGCTGAACATGGAAAGCGCTTCAAGCATATACTGACGTGCGTGGGCCGCCGCGTCGGTAAGGTCGGCCGGAATCGGTTCGCGACGCACATTCTCCCCATTAGCGCCGTCGAAGTACACGGCCTCCTCGGAGATCAGGTCGATCACGCCTTGGAAATCGGACTCGCAACCAATGGGGATCTGCAGCAGGAGCGTCTCGCAACCGAGTCGCTTGCGCAACTGGTCGACAACGCGATCCGGATTGGCGCCAACCCGGTCCATCTTGTTGATGAACACCAGCCGGGGGATGCCGTAACGACGCATCTGGCGGTCGATGGTGATCGATTGCGCCTGAACACCGCCGACGGAGCACAGCAGCAGGACCGCCCCGTCGAGCACTCGCAGGCTGCGTTCGACCTCGATGGTGAAGTCGACATGCCCTGGCGTATCGATCAGGTTGATGCGAGAATCGCCCCACTGAACGGTCGTGGCGGCACTGGAAATGGTAATGCCGCGTTCGCGTTCAAGTTCCATGTGGTCCATCGTAGCGCCGTCACCACGGACCTCCCCCATCCGGTGGATGCGACCGGCGTAGTACAGCACACGTTCGCTCACCGTTGTCTTGCCGGAGTCGATGTGGGCCGAAATACCGATGTTACGCAGTCGCTCTAAACTCATAGTCACCACACAATCCGATTCTGAATAACCGTACCTTACCGATGCCACCAAGCCCCACCAGCCTACAGTTCGAGCGCAGGCTACCGATCGGCTAGTCCGACCCAGTCCACTCAAATTGAGGAATCAGCCCTCCCAGCGGGGGAGCGCCGCATCGCGTCAGCATACATCCGGTGTGCCCAGCAATCTGCGCGTCCAGATACTAACCCGCCCCATAGCCCCTAAGTTATACCATTTCGAGGGGGTGCGCACACCGTCAGTCGTTGCACGAAAAACATCGGCTCCGCAAGACAGTAAACCACAGCCTGCCTACAAAAACGCAACATTTTGTTTATGATATACGCCTGCCAGGATTCTGTCAAATGACCGGTGAAAAGATGTGCGGTAAGAGAGTGCAGTCCAATATCGGTCGTCACGCAACCCGAGTCCATGGCAATACTTACGAGAATTGTCCCGGTTTGTTGGGAACCGAATGCATTCTTGATACGTAAACAGGACCGCTCCCTACAGGATAAGCTACACTTGGAAATGGGTAAGCGATACCTATGGGCGACTCCGTGGCACGACTTTTGTCGTATTTATTGCTGGTGCAACGCGAGGCAGCGGCATAGTGAGACACGTCGCGCGCCACTTGCCCCTGAGCCGGTCGCTGCAATAATTGGCTAGGCTTTCGCGAACAAGGTTTTGCGGCTTGTGGTAACTTTAAGGTGAGAACGACAGCTTGGATTTCGGCCGATCGGCCGAGAGAATCAACCGCCGAGAACTCCATGTGGAACGGGGAATGATAAGGGCAGATACATCCCCGCTCCCGTAGGTCGGCAGAAGAAGGGAGGCAACCATGAACAGGAAGCAAACGGTCGAGAAGCTCAGGCAGGTTCTTCTGAAGCGACGCCAAGCGCTTCGCAAGGCGCTGGCCGGCGAGCTAAGCGAACTGGATGCCCTCAACCGGGCCGCCAGCAGCGACGAAGTGGACTTCGCGCTCGATTCCGCGTACGACGAGATGAGAGCCCAGTTGGCCGAGTTGGAGAGTCGCGAACTGGCTCAAATCGAGAAGGCCCTCGAACGCATGGAGGACGGCACGTACGGCATTTGCGAGATCACCGGCAAGCCGATCCCGCTGGCCCGGCTCCAAGCGCTACCGTATACTACGGTCCGTGTCGAAGCCCAGCGAGAGTTGGAACGCATGGACGCCGAAGGTCAGCGAGGGGCCGACTTCAGCCGCATTCTCGATGCGGGCGATGATGACCTGCGAGTATCGTTTAGCGACTTCGAGATCGCGTGACTCCGTCTCGTGATCCGGTCATCTTGTGGGAATGGATGGGCTATGACCGTCGCGCATCGGTCGTTTGAAGGATCTCCGGAATGCACGCTTTGCTTGTTGCCGCACTGATCGCCTGCGCCATGTGCCAGATTGGCACGCCTCGGGATTCCGCCGAAGACGTCGACTTGCAGCTTCAGGTACGACGATTCGTTCGCGGGCTCGATTCGCTTCGCCTGGTCGAACGCGATGCCGCCGAGGCGGCGCTCCTCGAGCTGGGCACGCCGGCGCTCGACTTCCTCCCGGCCATTACCGACTACACGCCTTCTGAAGTCGAGCAGCGGCTCGGACGCGTGCGCCAGAAGCTGGAACAACTCGCGGCGGCAGCGATGGGGCAGGCGTCCACCGTGACGCTTCCCGCGTCGACGATGCGTCTTTCCGATGCGCTCGCGGCAATCGAGCGGCAGTCGGGCAATCGGATTATCGACGCAAGGGGCCAGTTTGGCCACGCGATCGTCGATCCGGAACTGGAGGTCGATTTCCAGAAAACGTCGTTCTGGCAAGCCCTCGATTTCGTGCTGGACAAGGCAGGCATGACCGTGTACCCCTATGGCGATGAGTGCGCGATCCATGTAGTTTCGCGGCCGGAAGGGCGGGTGGCGCGGTTGGGGCGCGCCCAGTACGTTGGCCCGCTGCGCATCGAGCCGGTTCTGGTCCGCGCCGAGCAGGATTTGCGGAGCCACACGGCGCCCCTTCTGCAACTGACCAACGAAATCGCTTGGGAGCCGCGAGTCCGTCCTATCAGTTTCGAGCAGTCCATGTCGGCCGTTCGAGCCGAGGACGAGCGCGGCGAGCCGTTGATCATCGACGACGCCAATGCGACGCTCGAGATTCCGGTCGAGGGCAATCGCGTGGCCGCAAGCCTGACCTACGCCTTTCGAGCGCCGACTCGCGACGTCGAAAGAATCGCATCGTTCAGCGGCGCGCTCCGAGGGCTCATTCCCGGCAAGGTTGCAACGTTCCGATTCGAGTCGATTTCACAAGCAGAGAATGTTCGGCATCGCATCGGTGCGGCGACGGTTACGTTGGAACACGTCCGCCGGAGCGGTGAGTTCTGGGAGGCGAGCGTTCGCGTTCGATTCGACGACGCGGGATCCGCGCTCCAATCACACCGAGGATGGATATTCAGAAACCCCGCTTACCTCGAGGCCGCCAACGGCACTCGCATCAACCATGCACGATTCGAAACGACCCGCCAAACCGAGAACGAAGTGGGCATGGCCTATTTGTTCGAGTCGGACGCCCCGATCGACGAACTCCGCTTCGTCTACGAAACGCCTGCCCTGTTGCTCCGCCTCGATCTGCCGTACGAAATGAAGGACATTCCGCTGCCGTGACCGGGCCCGTGCTGCTTGAACTTTTCAATCCGCCGCGGCGGCGTTCGTTGCGCGGCAGGCTACTTCGTTGGTTTGCCCGTCATGCCCGCGATCTGCCGTGGCGACGCACTCGCGACCCCTACGCCGTATGGCTGAGCGAGATTATGCTCCAACAGACGCAAGTGGCGACGGTCGAGGGGTACTTCGAGCGGTTCCTGGCCCGATTTCCCACTATCGACGCATTGGCCGCGGCCGAGGAGCGGGAGGTGCTGCGATTGTGGGAAGGGCTGGGCTACTACCGCCGTGCGAGGCAGCTTCACCGCGCGGCTCAAATCGTGGTTGCCGAACATGGCGGCCAGTTTCCTCGAACTCTGGAGGCCGTGCGGCGTTTGCCAGGAATCGGTCGCTACACGGCCGGGGCAGTCCTGTCAATCGCGTTCGACGTCCCCTCGCCAATTCTCGAAGCCAACACCCAACGCCTGTTGAGCCGGCTGGCTGGCTACCAGGGCGAGCCGACTTCCACCGAGGGACAGCGACTGCTGTGGCAGTTAGCCGAACTGCTGCTCCCTCGCAAGCAGGCTGGGCAGTTTAACCAGGCACTCATGGAACTGGGGAGTGAAGTTTGCACGCCCCGTTCGCCGTGCTGCCCGGAATGCCCCGTGGCCACGCTTTGCGAAGCGCAACGACGTGGCTTGCAGGCGTGTATTCCGCGCTCGAAACGTCGCGTGCCGACGACCGATTTGCACGAGGCGGCCGTGTTGCTGCGTCATCGCGGGCGCGTGCTGTTGGTGCAATGTCCGGAGGGCGGGCGCTGGGCCGGCCTGTGGGACTTTCCTCGCGTCGGCCTTACCGGCCAGACGCCCTCGGAACGGATGAGCGAACTGGCCGACAAGGTGCGGCAACTCACCGGCGCGACCATCGAAGTGGGCAAGCGGCTCCACGTACTCCGGCACGGCGTCACGCGCTACCGGATCACGCTGGAGTGCTTCGCAGCCCGATGCCTGTCGCCCGGAAGCCCGCCCGCCGGCGCCAAGATGAAATGGCTTCGACCCAACCAACTCGGCGACTATCCGCTCAGTACAACCGGCCGAAAGTTGGCCCTGATCTTGCCCTGATCTTGTGCCCGCTCAAGGCCATTGCGCAAGATTAGCCGCGTTATGGCTCTTCCGTTTCTAGCCCGGATTATTCATATACGTAGGGTGGGTAGAGGTCGCGTCAATCCTTGGTGG
>CAZASB010000138.1:0-12115 GCA_964487655.1 uncultured Planctomycetaceae bacterium | reverse complement strand
AACTCATAAAAGTCTTTATCGAACCAGTGAAGAAACGAATTGGCCAGAAGCGGCGAAATCACGCCACCTTGCGGCGTGCCTTTCTTCGGCAATGCCCGGTCTTTCGACCTTGTTTATCCGTTTCGATTACCGGCGTTTTCAGCCACATGCGGATCAGTTTCAGAAGGGATCAGTCGGCTATGCGCTGTTCCAATCCGATCATCAGCTTGTCCCAGGGGATCGAGTCGAAGTATCCCTTCAGGTCCGCGTCGCATACCTGGCAACGGCCTTGTTTGGCCATTGCCTTTTGGTATGTGGACGCGCTTGATCGGCAACGGATTATACGTCTTGGTCCGCAGTTCTTCTTGAATCTCTTCAAGCAGCTTGAAAGGATCGCTTTCCCGAACCTGCTGGACCGTAACCCTATCACCCCGGACCGCCCGACGGTTGCGAATGCCTGTTGCTTCACCGTTGATAGTAGGCTTCGCCCTATTAGGAAGGCTGGCCACGGCCAATTGTGTAACGAGGCCGAATCGGGTTCGCGCTTTCGCATTGCGGCTGACGTCTTGATCGATCCCGAAACTTCACCGGTCGGGTTACCCCTTCCAATGTTCGGGCGACTACGTGTCAAACAGGCAATTTACACGGTAAACTCCTTTCAGCTCGCAAGTTATCCCAAGCTTCGCTTGGCGTACCGAAAACCACGAAAGGGAACCTGCGGACTCAGAGCACGAAACGGGCAGGCTGGCGGAGGCAACTAACCGAAGGCTTTCCTTCGTGTGTTTCGTGGTTTTCGTGGTCAATCGTCCGTGGTTGGGGTCGGTGTTCAATGCACAAGCAGTTGGCGGAGCGGAAGTTACTCTTCGAGCAGCTTCTCCTTGAGGATGGCGGCGATGTGCTCGTTGTAGTCGCCATCGACGGTGCGCGGAGGAATCCAACGCGTGTAGTCGAACTCGGGATAGTTCAGAGGCTCGTCAAGGCACTTGTGGAATACATAGAAGTCGTGGACTCTTGCCGCGGTTTCAGGAGATTGGTAGTGCCCCAGATGCACGCGACGTGGAGGTCGCTTCCCCATCGGCCGCTGCCACGCGCAGCTCACATGAACGTGGACTCCGCGGAAGTCCATGGCGGCATTGATCTGCGGTCCTTCCCCATAGTCGCCCACCCAAAGGTTACGGTGCGTCTCGCTCACGCGGTCGGGCCAGCTCACACCAAGCCGAACCTCGGAAGACGGGTCGAACTGCCGAAGGGCATCGATGAGTTCTCGCACCGTCATGATGGTCCTCCAACTTCTGCACAGCCTTCGCGCCCGCTCGGGCAATACCAGAAGCAGCGTCCGCAAGCAACGCAAGCGCCGCGATCGGGTTGGTACTCCACGCGGCGGCGGCGCATGGAATAGGCGATCAGTTGCCCGCCGATCACCAGGCCGACCCAGCCTCCAAACAGCCCCGCGCCCAACCGCATGCGTGCGAGTACCTGGCGGGCTTCCGCGTAGAGTTCCGCGCGAGGGCGGCCCGTGGCCCGGAAGGCGTCCGTCATGTCGACCGTTCCCTCCACCTTGCCGGCGTCTTCCTGGTGCAACCGGTCCGCAAGCCGGACGTTCGGATGCAGCCGGGCCAACGCGAAGTCCAACTCCCGGCCGATCCAAAAGCCGGCAACGACCAGCACCGGCGCTAGTACAAGGAGACTGGCCAACCACCGCCGGCCAATCCGTTGCTGGTCGGCCGATTGTGGCACGGTCGGCTCACGAATCGCGCCGTACGGGCAGGCGTCCTCACAGAGGCGACATTGAATGCATTGGTCCTGGGGAATACGTACATGCCAACGAGAAAGCCTCGAACACCATCGCAACAGTACGCCGTACGGGCACAGATATCGGCAATACGGCCTGCCGACGAACAGCCCGATCACGACGAAGCACGCGCCGACGATCAGCATGTTGACGCTACCGTCGAGTCGGAAGAACGCCACGAACGGATCGTAGCGGCAAATCACAAACGCCGTGCCCGTAGTCGCCAGGAGCACGGCCAGCCCCAGGTAGACATAGGCCAGGACGCCCAACGCGGCATCGATCCATCGGGGCACCTGGACCGGTCGCAGGGCAACCAACTCCTGCACGGCCCCCAGCGGACACACGGCCGCGCAGAATACCCGCCCAAAGAACAACGCAAAAACAAGCGGCAACACGAAGATTCCAACCACCATGAGTGGAACCAGATAACTCGCATCGCCAACGGCCAACGCGATATTCTGGATGGCGCCGATTGGGCAAATGCAACCCCCGCGCCAGAAGCCAAACACGGCCAGCGCCACGACGCTCAGCCCCAGTAGCCCGCGGCGCGAGCGACGCTTCAACGCCAAGTACGCGGCCAGCGCAAGGGCAACGGCCAGGCCCGCCAACGCCGCATACTCGGTCCACGCTCCCGACGCGTCGGGAACAATGGTCGGCGGCAACTCATGATCGGTGAAATCGGGTGGCGGAAATCGCTCGACGCCCATGGCTTCGCCAAGGTAAAACAAGGACGACAACACGCCGGCAACCAGGGTTCGAAGACGGGTGGCTTCCATCATGCTTCGACGTCCCGATTCTTGAGCAAGTAGGGACTGCCGGCCGGCACGCGTCGAAACGCCTGCGACGGACAGGCAACCGCAATGGCGCATTCGTTGCAGTTTTCGCAACGATCATGCACGACCTGGAGGTACAACGAAGCGTTGCCGAAGGCACTGCATCCCTTCACGCACTTGCCACACCCGATGCACAGCGATTCCTCGATGTGATACTCGTGATACGGATCCTCGATGAACTTACGAATAATGGCGCCCGTCGGACAAAGCTGGTTCTCCGCGCCGGTATGGAGCGACAAGGGGTCTGGCTCGAAAAAACCGGTGCATAGTTCGCAATAGCCGCACATGGCATAGCTATGAACACACTTGACGGCCGATTCGTCGAGAACACAGTAGGTGGCGCAGTTACCGCAGGCAATGCAAGCGTGCGGGTCGATTTGCCAAACCAGTTCGTCGCGGCGCCCCTTCATGACGGCCAGGGCCACGGCCCCTCCGCCCAGCCCCAACACGCTGGCGCCGCGTACGATATTGCCTACGAACGCGCGCCGGTCCAGGTCCTTCTCCTTTCTGGGTCGATCAGTCATGCAAACGCTCCTTGGCGCCCGTCCGAACACGTTTCGGAAGGATACAACCGTGAAAGATCGGACAGCCGGAACAGACCGACGCCCGCGGACAGACGTTTGTCTCGCCTCTTTCTTTCCGTGTAACGAGCCAAGCCGCCGCAAAGCTGAGCCCGCCAAGCACGGCCGTTCGAGTCGCGCCGCGAAGCCAGTCGCGACGGCTGGAGGCGTTGGGTTCCAGCGATTTCAGCATTACGGTTTCTCCTGAAAAATACGGACCGAGTTGGTCGCCGGGTCCAAAACAAGCACGCGGTCGCGGCTATCAACGGCGACCATCGGGGCCCGGAGCCGATACTCAGTGCGAGTCTCCTCGATCGCGGCCGCCGGCGGCACCAAGTCGCTCGGCCCAGCGACCACGCTATCCAGGCAGCCTTGTTCTGCATACACCTTCACACGCGGAATACCCTTTTCGGAAGTCACGGTTCGCCCGTCGGAAAGCAGGGCGATGCTCGCCGGGTTGCAGCAGCCGGAAAAGCCATCGATTCCCGCCCCGGCACGACCCCAGGTAAGTGGCTGCTCGAGCCGTCCCTCCGGCGTGTAATATTCGATGCAATGCCTACCAGGGTTGACCACGCGCAGCAACCCGTCCTCGCCCAGGAATAGAGCGAAATACGGACTGGGAATGAAGAATCCAAGGATGCCGCGTTCCTCGTCTCGCCGCCCGATCTCGCCGAGAATCTTCCCCTGCAAGTCGTATCGCAGGACAACCCTTCGCCCGGCATCGGCCAGAAATGCCTCATTCTCGCCCAGCACGATGGCCGTCAATAGCGCCTTGCCCCCAAGCGGCTTCCATGATGCGACCCGCGTGCCGTCAGGCTGATACACCTCAACGTGCTTCTCGAAGGCAATGTAGAGAAGCCCGGCCATCTCCCGGCCTTCCCCGGCCACGGCCAGACTGCGCGGTTCGGCATCGAGTTCGATCCGGCCGGTCAAACTGCCGTCCGAGTTGAACCACAGCAGGGTGCTATCGCCAACCACGTACGCGCGGTCTTTATCGTCAACGGCAAGGTTCCACGATTCTTTTAACGCGAAAGGAATGGAAAGCACTTGCCGCCAGCGAAGCAGGCTGGGATCAACGGTGGTATACTCGTCCACGCGGTAGGTAAAGGCATCGGGCAGGCCACTTCCTGACTCGCCATGCGGGCGAATGGCCCATACCGCCACGGCAGCCGCCATGACCGCAAAAAGAATCACCCCGCCGATCAATAAGGTTGATGCCGGCGGCATCGCAGTCTTACCGTTCATAGGTGTACTCATTGCAGTGTGTCGATCATTGGGAAGCCGGTTGACCGGCTGCGCCCTCGGCAACGTCGAGACATACCATGGTGGTCATTTCACGAAGGATCAACCGTCCGCCAACGAAGGCCATCAGGCCCCATGATTCGTGCCCCTCGACCACGCGTGCCGTGGCCAACTGCCGGTACTCGGCCGGCGTGGCTTCGGCCAGGGTCAGGTGGCCGTCGTCGTCCAGAATAAAGAACAGGCCGTCGGCCAGAAGGTACGGCCCCAGACCAAACCGATGCGACGCGCCGCTCCGCCACGCTTCATTCCCGTCCAGGTCGAGGCAGACGAACTGCTTATCGCTTTCTCGAACGCCGTACAGGTGCCCCCCATAATACACCGGCGTATGTTGCGTGGAGCCGAACTGGCGAGCGTTGAGTCGGAACAGGGGCTTCGCAACAATCTTGCCCCCCTCTTCCTCAAGCTGCATCATCAGTGCGCCGGCATTATAGCCGCCGGAGAAGAAGATGCGTCCTTCCGGAAGCACGACCGGCGACGGGCACGTGGCAATGCTGATTCGCCACTCGGTCGAATCCCATACATAACTGCCGTTTTCGGCATCAATTCCCGCCACACCACCCTTGCCACAATAGACGTACATGCGGCGTCCGGCAAACTCGACTGGCACAATGGACGTGTGGGTCAGCACCCAACCGCGAGGATTGGGGCTCTTCCAGATTACCTCGCCCGTCATGCCATCAACGGCAATCAGCAGCGAGTCGCCTCCGATGGCTAGGATGACCCGACCGTCCTCCACTAGCGGGCACTGCCCGTTGTACCACGGGGGCACCGTCGCGCCGAAGCGATCGACCAGGTCCATCAGCCAATGCTCCTGGCCTGTCTTCAAGTCGACACTAGATACGTGACATTTCGGACCAATGGCAACGCAAAAATGCTCGGTCACCGCCGGCATCGTACGGGACATGCCGTGATTGCGCTTCACCTCAACCGGATAGCTGAAACGCCAAATCTCGCTCCCGTCAGCCAGTGAGAAACATCGCAACGCGTCCGCCTGCCGGTCACGCAGGTAATCCAGCACGTAGACGGCACCATCCCAGACCGCCGCGCCGGCGTAACCGTCGCCGAGTTCAAGACTCCACAGCCGCGGTGGTCCTTTCTCCGGCCACGAACGAGCCAGGGGAGGAGTGTCGTGTGCGATGCCGTCAAGCTGCTCACCGCGAAACCAGGGCCATCGACCGGGCAGATCGGCTGGCCGCCCCGCGAAGGTCTCAAGCTTTCCCACAAGAGGCAACGCCGGGCGCCCGGCAAGGGCACCCGGCGATCGATCCATTTCTGGTACCCGAAGCTCCGCGGGCTGCCTCGGTCCAATATGGGCCCAAACCACCAGTGACGCGGCTGCAACAACGGTTAACGCACCCGGTAGAATCATCGTGGGAAGCGAATGCCGCATTTCATCCCTATTAAAGTTGCTCGGGGTCGAACACCTTGTGGCAGTCGTGGCAACTCTGGTCGAGCTTGGTGAACGCGGCGTTCGCGGCTTCTTCATTGTTCGCCTTGGCTGCCGTCAAGACCTCCGCCGCCGCGTTGCGCATTTGAATGCTGTACTTCACCCATTCCTCCGTCTTCTCCGGTTCCTTGGTCTCGTCGGTATTCGGAAGCGTGCCCTGCGCAATGGCTGCCACCGTCGCTGCGTCGCCGGCGATCCCCTCCGTGTTCTTCTCAAACCGACGGCTCACTCGGCGGCGGATGCTTGCATGGATCAGGGGCACCTGCTCCATGAGTTCTTTAAGAGAAGCAACCTTCTCCCACTTCAGTTCCGGTCCCTTACCGCCTTCAGTCACGGCTGCCTTCAGCTTTCCAACGGCCTCTTTCGCAGCCTCGTAATCTTCCGTGGCGGCAACAGCTTGTGCCGCCTTGAGAATCGCTGGAGCACTTGCCTTCAGTTTACTATCCTCGTCATGTAATCCTAACGCAAGCGCAATGACAATCATCGTGTTCGAATCATGCGCGATTCGAACCGCGCCATCCTTGTACTCGTCGGGCGTCGCTACCACTTCCTCCATTCGCGTCATGTACTGCTCAACTTGACCGAGCAAGATCTCGGCCGGAGCGTAGGCCGAAACCGGCGCATCTACCGGCAGCGCGTCGGCCGACACCGCTTCCGTGGGAGCGGCGGGCTCGGCAGGTGTGGCGGGCTCAGCCGGCGCGGCAGGCGTTTCCATGGGGGCGACCGGCTCGGCAGGCACGACAGGTGTCTCGGCCGGCGTTTCCATGGGGGCGGCCGGCTCGGCAGGCGTGGCGAGTTCCACAACCGGCTCAGTCGGCAGTTCCGTCGGCTCGTCCGATGCATCGCTCGGCTCGATGGCTTCCGTCCGTGGCTCTGGCTTGGGTTCCGGCGGCACACAACCGGTGAACTGGCCAAGCAACAACCCAACACATGCGGTCACCGCAAGACTTCCAAACACATAACGACGTCGACTCACTCGCATCACAGATCTCTCCTTTTTTTGGGGGCTAGGACATTGGCGGGGCACCTGATGGTGGGGGCATGATGTCAGTATGTCCCATGCCGCACTGGAACGCAGTTTTCCATACGAATACCGCTCCAGTCCAGGCGTAGCTTCAGTGTCGCACCAGAAACCGCGTCAGTCAAGGTCCCGGCCCCGTTTTCAGGCCGACCTGGGCAACCTAGAATAGGCGGAACCCTTCCCGGACGAGAGTCTCCGCTAGATGCGAGAGTCGTTCGGTCGTGGAAGTGCTCGGAGTGGAGTGCCCGGTGACCGCGCACTTCCTGGACCAATCGCCGTCCGGCGATGTCGACTACTTCGTTAAACCGTGGGGATGATGCTTCATGGCTAAGGCCACATACAAAGACGCTGGGGTCGACCTAGACCAATACGCCGACGCAATGGCGAGACTACCTCGCCTGATCGGCCGTACGCTTTGCCCCCGCGTCAAGCGTTGGGAAAACGGATTTGCCGGACTCTTCCATCTCGACTTCCAAAGCCCTCTATTCGCCCGAGACTACCAGGAACCACTGCTGGTGTCATGCACCGACGGCGTGGGCACTAAGCTCAAGGTTGCCATTGCCATGGGCATCCATAATACGGTGGGAATCGATCTGGTGGCGATGTCGGTTAACGACGCCCTCTGCTGTGGCGCCGAACCGCTCTTCTTTCTCGACTATGTTGCCTTACCCCACGACGATCCGGCCATGCTTGAGCAAATTGTCAGTGGAATCACCGCAGGCTGCATTGAGGCCGACTGTGCTCTGTTGGGTGGAGAAACGGCCATTCTGCCCGATCTCTATGCCGCTGGCGACTACGATCTTGCAGGCTTCTGCGTGGGCGTGGTGGAGCGAAAGGGCGTGATCGACGGCTCGGCCATCGCGCCGGATGACGTACTGATTGGATTGGCCTCGACCGGCCTCCATTCCAACGGCTACAGCTTGGCTCGCAAGATCGTTTTTGACATTGCCGGTCTCGGCGTCGAACAACCCGTCGAGGAATTGCACGAGACGGTCGGGCAGACACTGCTACGACCGACACGTATCTACGTTCACGCCGTACGCCAAGTATTGGCTCACTACCGCGTAAAAAGCGTGGTCCACGGCATTGCCCACATCACCGGCGGGGGGTTGCTCGAAAACTTGGCCCGCATCGTCCCCGATGGTATCGAACTGGTCATCCGGCGTGGTAGTTGGCCCGTACCGCCCGTGTTCAACTGGCTTCAGCGTCTCGGTGAAGTCGAACAGGTGGAAATGGAACGGGTCTTCAATATGGGAATCGGCATGGTGCTCATTGTGAGTCCGTTCTACGCCGACAGCATTAGGCAGCAGCTCAACCGAGCCGGAATTGACAACTGGCTGATCGGCGAGGCGAGGAAGGGAAGCGAGAAGACCGTCTGGCAAGCTGGCTGATGCCATCCGATCGCCTGACTGGACCACATCACTTTCCACATAATGCCTGTGTCGATCATTTTTTTCGCATGGAGAGTTGCCCTGGACGCAAAGTGTCGATATTATAATACTATCGACTGGTCGTTTAAGATTTTCTGATAGTCCACGGATTCGCGCCAGTTCGGTGACAACAGTAAATAACCCTTCAGAGGGAAGTGATCATGTCAAGCAGTACAAATGAGTTCAATGAAGGTCTGTCAACGGAAGGGGCTCGACATGTTGACGAGTTTATGAACGACCTAGTGGCCCGTAATCCTGGCGAAGCCGAGTTCCATCAGGCAGTACGCGAAGTGATTGAATGCGTCATGCCGGTGGTCGAGGCCACCCCGGCCTATCGCAATGCGAGAATTCTGGATAGGTTGGTTGAGCCGGAACGGATTATCTTGTTCCGGGTGTCGTGGGTGGACGATTCCGGCCAAGTGCTGATCAACCGTGGTTACCGGATTGAGATGAACAGTGCGATCGGCCCCTACAAGGGAGGACTTCGATTCCACCCGACGGTGAATCTCGGCGTTTTGAAATTCTTGGCGTTCGAGCAAGTGTTCAAGAACAGCCTGACCACACTGGCCATGGGGGGCGGCAAGGGTGGCTCCGACTTCGATCCGAAGGGCAAGAGCGATAACGAGGTCATGCGGTTCTGTCAGTCGTTCATGACCGAACTGTACCGCCACATTGGTCCCGATACCGACGTTCCAGCGGGCGATATTGGCGTCGGTGGTCGTGAAATCGGGTTCCTATTCGGGCAGTACAAGCGAATCTGCAATCGCTTCTGCGGTGTGTTGACAGGCAAGGGGCTTTCCTACGGCGGCTCGCTCATCCGGCCCGAGGCAACCGGGTACGGGGCCGTCTACTTCGCCCAGGAGATGCTGGCCACGCGCGGCGAATCGCTCGCAGGAAAGACGGCCACCGTGTCGGGTTCGGGCAACGTAGCGCAGTATACCGTGGAAAAGCTCCTGGAATACGGCGCCAAGCCTCTTACGCTGTCCGACTCGTCCGGCACCATCGTCGATCCGGACGGCATCGATGCCGAAAAGCTGGCCTGGGTGATGAATCTGAAGAATGTTCGCCGCAGCCGAATTGGCGAATATGCCAACCACTTCAAGGGCTCCAGTTTCCATGCCAACAAGAGGCCGTGGGACGTGAAGTGCGACCTGGCCTTCCCCAGCGCAACTCAGAACGAAATCGACGGCAATGACGCCAAGACCCTAGTGGCTAATGGGTGCATATGCGTTTCCGAAGGCGCAAACATGCCCACCAGCTCGGAAGGCGTTGACGTCTTCCTCGACGCAAAAATCCTGTACGGCCCCGGCAAGGCGGCTAACGCAGGCGGCGTCGCCGTCTCGGGTCTGGAAATGACCCAGAACAGCGGCGTCATGCGATGGCCCCGCGAGGAAGTCGATCAGCGGTTGCAGCAGATCATGAAATCCATTCATGCCAACTGTGAGCAGTACGGTCGTACCGGTAAGTTCGTCAACTACGTTCGCGGCGCCAATATTGCCGGGTTTGTCAAGGTAGCCGATGCCATGCTTCAGCAAGGTATCGTCTGATCTGCGCGACCAGTCCCGATGACCATACATCTGCCGGAAACCGACGATCCGTGCGTGTACGAAGCCGTCACGCAAGGGCTCAGATCGCCAAGCGAGTTGCCGCTTACAACCGACACGCTTCGGCATCGGCCAAGCGTTTGAGAAGGAATGTTTCGTGCGACCGATGCGAGTCGTCGATGTTGACGCAATCCTCAAGCGGTTCGGCACGGATGAGCGTCAGGCGTTTCGCCTCGATGCCGACTCGGCAGCGGCTCGGCCGCGGGCTTCGTTGATGGGAATCGCAACGACCACTGCAAGGGCGAACAAGACCATGCAGAACAGAATGGCCGTGTGCAGTCCCACGAAAGCCTGAAGGAGCCCAAGCCCAAGAATGCCCACAATGGCGGCAAGCTTGGCGGAAAGTCCCCAGAAGCCGAAGAACTCGGCCGCCTTCTTCTTCGGAGCGAACAGCCCCACCAACGTCCGCCCCGCTGACTGCGTGCCGCCCAGGCATACGCCCGCCAGGGTTCCAACAACCAGGAACACGTACTGCGGCTCCACGACCACTCCGTACCAGGAACTGAGCCAGGAAGCAATGCGCGGCGTGGCGTAGATGAGCAGGATGGCCAACAGCCACAGCAGCAACGTGCCCTGGTAAGTGCATTTTGCTCCGACCCGATCTTGAATTGCCCCGAAGCCCAAAGCACCGGCCGCCGCAGTGAGTTGCACCACGACAAACATGACAACCCGAGTTTGCTCATTCCATTGCACCACCTGGGCTCCGTAAATGAAAGTAAACGTAATGACGATGTAGATGCCTGCCATGGCGAAGAACACCGATCCTAGCAGCCAAGCCAAATCTCGACGGTCGCCAACCGCTGCCAGCGTGCCGCGCACCCTCCGAACACCGAGCGTCAAATACTGGGCCGGTCGCGCCAAACGCCGGGGACGCCCCCGCTCTTTCAGCCACAAGAACGTTGGGATCGCGGCCAACAGGAAGAACACGGCGGCAAACGGCCCCACCCAACGGACACGCTGGAAATTCTCTACACTCACTTCACCCAAAAAGAGCAGGGCGAACGCAGTTGATGCAAGCCCCCCAAAATACCCAAAAGCCCAGCCGAAACCGGAAATCCGCCCCAGCGACTCCGGCGGCCCGAGGTCAGGTAGAAAGCTGGCGATGAACACCTCGCCAATCGCATAGCCAAAATTTGACAGAATAATCAGTACCATCCCCAGCACCACGTAACCGGGGGCGACGAAGTAGAGCATGGCTGTCGTGACTACGGTCAGCAAGTAGCTGGCGAAAAGAAACTGCTTGCGCGCGGCGGAGAAATCCATAATCGCGCCGCATAACGGAAGTAGCGCTACTACGGCCAGGTAGCTCACCGCCAGCGACACGCTCCACAGAAGGTTCCCAAGCCGATATTCTTGTTCGGCGTCGCCCACAATCACACGGGTGAACAGCACACCGAACACCACGGTGATGATCAGCAGAGTATACGCTTGGTTGGCAAAATCGAACATTGCCCAACCCAGTATCTCCTTATTGACGAAACGCCTCATACCGTGATCCAGTGGTCTGATCGAGCGCAAACTTGCCATTCGTCGCCCGAGTGACAGTCACCCCTCCCAAGCAACAGTTCACCACAAGCGAATATTGCGACAGTATAGGCATCTCCCTACGGTTTGGGCAATCACCCGTCTCGTCACATTTGGCCCCTCCCGAAAGAGCAGAACGCAGGTTCCTTCCCCCATACTAAAGATTCCGCCGAGCGGGCACTTGACGGCCATCGAATTACGTGGCACACTGTTTGAGCGGTCGTTTGGATCGTTCACACCGGGCGGCTCCGCGAGGAAACGGCCACGTCCCCGTTGGGGGAATTCGCCGGGCGATTAGCTCAGTTGGTTAGAGCACTAGCTCGACAAGCTAGGGGTCACAGGTTCGAGTCCCGTATCGCCCACTTCCTAAGCCCTTGTGAGTCAAGAACTTACAAGGGTTTTGCTTTGCGCAAACCTGTAAACCAGGTCATTTGTAAACCGTTTTGTAAACCATTAGTGTGGTAAATGGTCCCGCTTCATCGTTCTCCTAATCCACATAGGATACGGCAGCAGATGTCGGCCCCGCCTACGTCGCATCCTTGTTGTGGCAAAGTGAAAGGGCTTGAGTCTTAAGGCGACCGGCAGATTGAAATATACCCAGTGTAGAACAATTGTCCCAATTG
>CAZASB010000137.1:0-12192 GCA_964487655.1 uncultured Planctomycetaceae bacterium | reverse complement strand
ATTTGAACCCGAACACGGGCGAGCCGCTCAACGACAACCGCCGCGTCGAGACGGCGGTCAATACTGTCTATCACGATCCGCAGCGGCCGTCGCACATTTTGCTTCCGGTGATTCCGCGCGAATCCCCGTAAACATTTGCGGCGACAGAAGGATCGACAACTTGAGAGAGTCAGGGACAGGCTTTCAATGTTAACTTTATAGGATCCGG
The DNA here is from genome assembly GCA_964487655.1 of uncultured Planctomycetaceae bacterium. Classification (GTDB taxonomy): domain Bacteria; phylum Planctomycetota; class Planctomycetia; order Pirellulales; family Thermoguttaceae; genus PWXP01. The sequence continues at coordinate 11,984 of CAZASB010000137.1, read as the reverse complement.
TCGATGTGATAGAGTGGTGGCATGCCACGATTGCCGCGAGTGATCTATGCGAATGCCGTGTATCACGTGACCGCGAGAGGGAACGGGCGTGCCACGATCTTCTTCGAGGACGCCGACCGGCATCGCTTCCTTCGCCAGCTTTGCGACAGCCTCGAGACCGAGTCGGTCTTTCCCATGGACGCCATGCGTGAGAACCGGTATGCCATTGGCGGCGAGGCATTTGTTGAGGAGACGCAGAAGCGTTTTGAGCAGCAGCGAACGGGCAGCCCTCGGGATGAGGATATTGCTTTGCCTGCGGTGACCGTCGATATCCATACCGTGGATACGTACCTGGCGAGGCATTATCGGATCGAGCCCGAAGGTCTGAAAGCGCACGGCAAACGGGCTGGCGTGGCCAAGTACGTGGCGGTCGAGCTGGCCTGCCGGCTGACGGGGCAGAGCGGTCGCGCGGTTGGCATGCACTACGGCGGCATCAGCGGAGCGGCAGTCGGCAACATCCGTCGCAAAGTGCGGGAGGGGACCATCGACATCCTGCCGGCCGTCGAACGCCTGCTGTTGCAACTCCGAAAAGTGTAAAGTGTAGGCCTGACCCTGACTCCCTCTGACCCTGACTCCCTCTCGTTGACAACAGTTACAACGAAGACCTTGGGGCAATGGGAGCAAAACCACCTCGGGTCAACCATCCAGTCCCAACGCAAACAGGCTTTCTCCACTGCCCCAGGCGGAACAAAAACGGGATCAAGCCAGTTGGCCTTGACTCGCACAAACTGAACACGCCACTCCCGTCCCCTTTTTTGCCCCCGAAACCCTTGTAGAGCCGCGGCTTACATGGTATACACAGGTCTTCGGCCGGAGTGTTATTGCGCAACGGCGCCGCGCCGATAACGGGAGGGGTTGGAGGGATCCCTGCCTCCCGGCAGGTTGAAGATGGTGCTTGCGTGGGTCGAGATTCATCGGGATGATTTGATGGCAGACTGGGAGCTTGCCGTGAATGGACAGCAACCGTTCAAGATCGAACCGCTGAGGTGACTATGAATCCCCGTGTGCGAGCCGTTGCGCCAAGCGACGACTATAAGTTGGTGATCTCCTTTACGAATCAGGAGGTCGGAATCTTTGACTGCGCACCTCTGCTCACATTGGGAGTATTCAAAGAGTTGGAGGACATTCGTTACTTCCGACGGGCCCGCGCCCAGGACGGAACCGTTGTTTGGCCTAATGGAGCGCTTTCTCAGCATCTGCTGGGGCAAGCCCAGCGGGGAAGGAGCGAGGGCAGGGGTGCTTTGACCCCAAGCTCTTTAATTTTGGAGTGGGATGCCTTGATTGACGCGGCTGGCCTGACCATCCGCCCCGAAACACGGGACAAGAAATCGTAAAGGAGATCACAGTGAGTGAAGCGGCCATTCGACTACATGTTGAGCCATTGAAGGAAGGCGGTTATCTGGCGACTAGCGCCGACGTGCCGGGCCTTGTGGCGGAGGGCCGCAGCATCGTTGAGGCCGTCGAAATTGCGCAAGGCTTGGCACGCAAGATTGCCGAATCATGTGCAGAACACCACGACCCGTTGCCGCCCGCGCTTGTGCGACTCGTTGATGGCGGGGAAGGCGACTTCATTGTTCCCGTCGGAACTCTGTGATGGGCCGACTAGCCGGATTCAAGTACCGAGAGGTAGCCCAGCGTCTGCGGGTGTTCGGGTGGAACTTTGACCGTCCAGGGCCAGGAAGCCATGAAGTATGGCGGCATTCGGCAACGGGGCGTCACGTGACCCTACCGCACCATGCGCGGGACATGGCCGAAGGCACTCTGCGAGCCATCCTTCGGGAAGCCGAAATCGCTGTCGACGATTTCCTGAACGTCTGAAATGAACAGAGGCGGCGAGCTTTGTAGACAGCTTCGGGTCAGAGCGGTCGCGCGGTGGGCGCGCATTACGGCGAGATCAGTTCTGCCGCGGTGAGCACGATCCGCCGCAAACTTCGAGAGAGGAAATACGACCTCACGTCGGCCGTCAACCATTTGGCGACCGCCATCGCGTGGGTCAAACAAGCCGCTTCCTTGGCGGGTCATCGGTCGCTAATACCGGCGTCTTTCTAGGCGGCGGGCTACAAATCAGCTCGGTTGCGGCTTGTGCGGACCCACCAACGATCTACGCGACCTCGACCCACCCTACGTAGATGAATAATCCGGACTAGATCGGAAGCACGCGCACGCGAGATTTCCGAGGTTCGACCACAACCACGGCTCCTGTTGCAAGTGCCTTGCCGTGCTCGCGAAGTGCGGCGATGACCAATGGCGCTATGTGTTCCGGCAAGACGTTCTGCCCACGAATCTGCAGTACACTGGGTCCGTCGGCGTGGGTCAAAGCCAAAGCAGTACCGAAGTCCAAGTCGTGTGTGAACACCGTATACCCTTCAGCGCGTGCCCACGCCATGATTGCGGAATCGGGCACCGTCGGACTACCGACCGTGGACCAGTGGACGGCAGACCAGCCGTGTTAAGCCAGTCGAGCGACCCACTCGGCCGATAAGTTCATGTCAATCAGCAGCTTGACGCTCATACGACAACCAGCGATTCCTCGCGTTCCTCCATGCGCCAAGCCGCATACGCCAACACGGCATCGATGTCTTCCGGCTCCAAGTGGGGGTACGCTTGGAGAATCCGTTCGCGTGAACTGCCGGAGGCCAGCAATCCCAAAACAGTCCCGGCGGTAATCCTCATGCCGCGGATACACGGCTTCCCGCCCATTACAGCCGGATCGTGCGTGATTCGGTCAATTTGCATGGCTCACCTTGTTACGTCTGTTGCAGTTCCTTGCGGAAGCGAACTCTTCCGCACGATGGTCACAACCACCTCCTAGTATACTCTATCCCAGCTTGATATCCCAAGCGGCCCCGGGCATTCCATTGGTCAGAACTCTAGCTTTCGGAACGCCCGAATGCCGATGGCCAATGGCACGGCCGTGGCGGCCGCGCCGATCGCAATGCTGGCCAGCGAACCGAGGCCAAGCCACCAGAGCAGCCACGTCTCGATCGACACGGCGCCCGACAGAACTCGAACGGCCTGGCTGCCATGGGTGGCTACATAGAAGTGCATGGGTACCGCCGTTAGCATGACCACGGCCACGATGTACAGGGCGCTAAGAACCAGATTCATCGTGCCGCCGAAGCCGGCCGCGATTCGCGAAGGCGACTGCTCTCGCAAGTTCGGCAAGCGAGCGCCCAAGCCCACGGCAATCCCCGCCAAACCAACGCACAGGATCACGCAGGTAAGCTGGTGGCTGACGACCGCCAGGAGTGTTACCCGCAGCATAATGTCGCTTAGCAGCACCAGCGCGCAGCAGGGGAGCGTAGCGCCGCCCACGGCGAAGAAAAACTTGCTCCACAGCACGGTATCGCGACTGATGGGCATCAGTCCGAGAATCCAGAAGCGGCGGCCTTCCAGGCTGAGCATCGGGTAGATGAACCGAGTCGTGAAGGTCGACATCAAGAGCCCCACGACGGCCAAGTTGAGAAAGCTGACCATGTTGACCCACCCGACGTAGTACATGTCATAACTGAGCCGGCGGATATTCAAGAAGTAGAGGAGGAGCAAGCCAAAGAAGATCAGAAACTGCGACCATTGAACCGGATCGCGTCGAAAGACCCGCAGGTCCTTCAGCGCGAGCAACCGCATGGGAGGCGGCAGCGGGGCAAGCAATTTCAGCGTGAGCGCGTCGAACCAGGATATTGTCCGGCCGCGAGACCGCCGGCACCGACCCTGGCCGTGCAGCGAGCTGTACGCGGAACGATACAGTCGCCCCGCCGCCGCCATGGCGAGTTGCCGGCCCATCAGCGCGTTGGCCACGATTAGCGTCAGGAATAGCACGCTCTGCGACCAATTCGCTTGCGTGGCCTCCAGCAGACCGGAACTCAGCCACCAGCTCGGCAGCAGGCGGCCTTCGGTGAAGCTCAGACGCCCGAGCATCTCCTGAAACCAACTGGGGGTGAGCAGGTCGCCTTCCGGCCCGGCAATAACGTTCCAGGCGGCCCAGCACGCGAAGGCCCCGAGCAGCACAACGCCCAACAGCAGCACCTTCAATCTCGCCGCCGGAATCCAGTAGACCACGGCCAGGCACAGCAACGCCCCCAAGGCGGCGGGAATATGGATGAACGCCACCATGAACGGCGCAAGCGAGAGATAGTAATACCATGGCGCCTCGGCCACCACGCCGTACGCAATGAGTATCGGGCTGCCTAACAGGAGGAACCCCCAGGAACTCAGCAGAACGGCCTCCTGAAACTTGTGGAGGAAGATACGTTCCGTTCGCAACGGCAGCGCCAACAGAAAGGCAGTCTCCTCCGACTGAAACAACGCGCCAAATAGGATGATCCCCGACGAAAAGACCAACATAACCATCAAGGCACCGAAAAATGTTCCGAACACGGCCTGCACAATCCGGTCGTGCGTTGGCGCATGCCCGATGCCGCTACGAATGAAGTCGAACCCGTCCAGCGACAGCCAGAATAGGGCCCCCCACAGCACAACGCTCAGCACGATCACCAGGGCAAGTCGGAATCGCGACTGCTCTAGCGTCTGACGCAAAACGGTTGTGGCAATGCGTAGGCGGAGCCGACGGAAGGCATGCGCTTCGTCCTCCGGCGGAAGGAAATCGTTGGTCATGGCCCAGAATCGCATCGCGGCAAATCGGCATGGCCGACCGGTGACGGCGCACGAGTCGGGTTCGGCATTCATCTCCCACCAACCTCCTCATCCGTGGCGCACAAAGGAGAATCACCCGCGTTCCCATCCTCCATACTCGGCACGGCAGACATCTCGGCCGTTGCACTCCGATAATCCGGGCCGTCTTCGCCGGGCTCGTCGTCTTCGGTAAGCGATAGAAACAGGGCCTCGAGCGATGCGTCGTGGGAGCGGCGAACCGTCCGCAGCTCGCCAACCGTTCCCAGAAAGTGGAGCCGGCCGCGATGGATAATCCCAATCCGGCTGGATATCTCCTCGGCCACGCCGAGCGTGTGGGTCGACATGAAGACGGTCCGTCCAGCCGCTGCGAGTTCCCGAAGGTGATCCTTCACCAGACGCACGCTCCGCGGGTCCAGCCCGATCATCGGTTCGTCAATCACCAGCACCGGGGGATCGTGCAAAAGGGCTGAAGCGAATACAACCCGCTGCTTCATGCCATGCGAGTAGGTTTCCGACAGATCGTCCAGAAACGATGCAAGCCGGAACCTCCTGCTTTCACGTTCGATTCGGCGACATGTCACTGCCCGATCCAAGCCGCGCATCTGGGCGGAAAACTCCAGAAACTCTCGGCCGGTCAGCTTGTCGTACAGAAACGGTTGATCCGGCACATATCCGATACAGCGGGCCGCGTCGCGAGGTTGTCGGCTAAGATCATGGCCGCAAACTTGTAATTCACCACGGTCCGGTCGCAACAACCCGACAAGCAACTTCAGCGTCGTGGTCTTTCCAGCCCCATTCGGACCGAGCAACGCAAACAACTCGCCCGCGCGAACCTCGAGCGACAGGTCGTCCACGGCGATCTTGCCGTCATAGCTTCGGGTGACGTCGGCGAAGTGGATCATGGTTTGATGGGCACCGGCGATGATGGGGTGAAACCGAAAGGAGTCCAGGGCAAATCAAGCGGCCAAACCTCGTCGTGGCTTGGCGCGTCGACTGCTTTGGGAATGTTTCTACTCTCCGCAGTCTGCCGCAAGGCAACCGCTTCATGCACGGGAAGTCGCGTGAACGAGAGCTTCGAGCCGAAAATACCCACTTCCTGCCGCAATACATCCCCTTCCCAGCGCACCCAGAGCTTCCCTCTCGCCTCCTGCCGGTTCAGGAGACTTGCACCGGGGTCGCCCTTGTAGACCACCAGCCAGACGCGTTCCATTCGACCGTTCCAGGGAAGAATGTCCTCGGATTCCACCTCGGCATGGAGGATTTCCATTGGGCTATTGGGCGGTCGAAGCGGGCTGTAAACGGGAACGGTCCAGGTTTGTCCCAAACGCAATCCAGGCAGGCGGGTTTGGGGCTGAAGCGCGTCGCCCAACACAGCGCCATTGGGAAGATAGGCCTCCGACCGGTAAGCGAACTCGCCCGCTCGAACCGTCAGCAGAACCTGGCGCCCGACAACTTCACCCGTGAGGCAAATGACGTCGTCGGCAACATCCATGCCCACGGTCGACTCGAAGCGAGTGAGATGTCCGATCGTATTGAAGTACAGGATGCTCCGCGCGTCCATTGCATGTTCCAGCGATGGCTCGTCAACCGATTGAAGCAGCGCCTGCAGCCAGCCGGGAGCCAACTGGCCTAGAGGCACTTCGTCGAAATGGACGTGGCTGTCCACCTTGATCAGCCCCTCCGGTTGCCTGGAACCCATGGTCAACGCCCAGCCGACGTTTCGGCCATTCATGGCCAGAGTCCACCCGACCGGCGGTTCGGACTGGAGGGTGTCGACGATTTCCTGCCGATCAGGAGGGTCGCCAACCTCAAACGTAGGAAGAACCTTACACTCCAGCAGCCACCCCATGGCAGCGAGCCAGAGCAACACGATAGCCCAATTGACCCAACGGCTATACATCCGTCGTCCTTGGTATATGCCTGCTTATCGCCGCTGAAATTCCCACTATTGGGACTCCAACCCGGTCTTCTGGCCCAATCGGCACAGACCAACCCGGAATAGTTTGAATAATAGTTCCACATTACCAACGATCGGCGCCGCTGGCTAGTTGGCCCCTTTGTTATCAATCGCATTCCGACCTTGCCTTGTATGCGGTTCAGAGCATCCTCGGTTCAGCCCAATTCGACGCGAACCACGCATATCGAGGGGTTTGATTATGGCATAGAGGGCTCAGTCCATCGTCTCGGACGCAGAAAATCGCCAAAGCGGTGTTGCGTTGAATCGCCATTCCACGGATGATAGCCAACCTCATGCTAGAGAACGATAATCTAGTGCAAATCATCGACTTGAATGAACCAGGAGGGTCTGAAGTGCGATCGACATTGCGTGGAATAATGATCTTCTTGTCCGTAGCGGTTCTAGCCGGTTCGGGCGGTTGCGGCGGAAAAACGGACGGCGACGCCCCCGTGGCATCCATCGGAAATCCGGAGCAGTTGGCCGACGGCGCCGCCCAGAGTCCGGGCCAACCGGTAATGGACGCCAAGCATCCCGTGGTTGAAATGACCACTTCTTTGGGAAAGATTACCCTCGAACTGGATGGGGAGGGAGCGCCCCTGACCGTGGACAACTTCCTCAACTATGTCCAGCAGGGCCATTACGACGGTACGATCTTCGATCAAGTGTATGCAAACCAGGGAATCCTTGGGGGGCTGTTCACGCCGGATCTGGCCGAGAAAGAAACCCGTACGCCCGTACGCAACGAGGCCGATAACGGCCTGAAGAACGCACGCGGCTCCGTTGCCATGGTCCGCGCCGCAGACGCCATTGACAGCGCCACGGCGCACTTCTTCGTTAATGTCCGCGACAACCCGGCACTTGACCACCAGGACCGCAGTGTCGAAGGCTTCGGTTACTGCGTATTCGGAAGGGTTACCGCCGGACTTGACATAGTGGACCGGATTGCGGAAGTCGCCGTCAAGCAGACCGACCAGTTCGACCAGACCCCGGTGCAAACCGTCTTGATCGAATCCGTGCGTCGCATTCGCTAATCCGCCGGTTGACCACGGCCATGCTTTTTCCAAGAGCCCCCTCTCCTCGTAAACCCGCCAAATATCGCAGCTTCACTCACTTTCTCGTACGCATCCCAGCTCGTCTTGACCTGACTCCCGGCAATGCTACACTGATAATTTGCATAAGGAAAGCTCGGTAAACAGGAGGTACTGCCATGTCGAACTCTACCTACTTCGTTCAGGAGTGTCCGACGTGCGGCCGGCGTTTGCAAATACGCGTTGAGTACCTGGGCAAGCAGGTAGCCTGTCAGCATTGCCAGGGACGGTTCATCGCGAGCGATCCGAGCAACACTCGTATTGATGACGGCCACGGGGGCAATGCGCTGCTGCGCCGTGCCGACGAGTTGCTCGAAGGCATCGACTGCTGGAAATGCCGCACTCGGTCCACATATCCCCGCTGACTCTAGCCCACATGCCTCTAGCCCACACGCCTCTAGCCCACACGCCTCTAGCCCACACGCCTCTAGCCCACCACGCGGCGTAAATCGTCGAAGAAGCCGGGATAGGTCTTTGCCGTGCAGCCAGGTTTTCTGATAACCACCCCGGGAACTCGAAGGCCGGGGAGCGCAAGACTCATGGCCATGCGGTGATCGTCGTACGTGTCGATCCGGGCGGGTCGCAGCGGACCAGGCTGAATCGTGAGTCCGTCGGGCTGTTCGTTTACCCCGGCGCCCAGTTTGCGCAGTTCGGTAGCCAGGGCGGCAATTCGGTCGGTTTCCTTGTGACGGATATGGCCGACGTGCGTCACGGTGGTCGGGCCCTCGGCGAACAGCGCCACGGCGGCAAGAGTTTGGACCGTGTCGCTAATGGCGTTCATATCGACTTCGATGCCGTGTAATCGCCCACCTTGTACGGTGATTGAATGCTCCGCATACTCGACGTTACAGCCCATACGGGCAAGGCATTCGCAGAAAGCAACGTCGCCCTGAAGCGAGTTCCGCGAGAGCCCTTCCACGGTAATGCGCCCCCCGGTAATGGCGGCAGCGGCAAAGAAGTAGCTGGCGGCGGACGCGTCGGGCTCAACGGCGTAGGTTCTGGCAACGTAGCGTTGCGCGCCGTCCAGTAGGAATCGATCGAAGCCCTCCCTGGCCACCTCGACGCCAAACGCCTTCATCAGATCGAGGGTCATCTGCACGTACGGCTTCGATACCAGCTCGCCCTCCATAGCCAACTCCACCGGCCCCTGGGCGCAGGGCGCGACCATCAGCAGCGCGCTTAGGAACTGGCTGGAAATGGCACCGGACACGACGGCTCGCCCGCCGGGAAGCCCGCGCGCTTGAACGCGAATTGGCGGGCAACCGGTCCCCAGTTCGTCGAGCACGTCGGCTCCAAGCATCCCGAGCGCGTCAAGCAAGTCGGCCACCGGCCGTTCTCGCATCCGCGGCGTCCCATCGAGTCGGAATACGCCATGGCCCAGGGTCGCCATGGCCGTGAGAAACCGGATTGTCGTACCGCTATTGGCCGCGAAGATATCGGCGCCGCCGACCGGAATGCGACTTCCGCAGCCAGTCAGAACAATCTGCCCGACCGTCGCATCATGCCGGACGCGCAAACCGAGGTCGCGCAGCCCTTGGACCATCACTTGGGTATCTTCGCTGTCGAGCGCCCCTTCCAAGACCGACTTCCCCTCGGCCAACGCCGCGCATACGAGCGCCCGATTCGTAATACTCTTCGAACCGGGTGGACGAATCGATGAATCGATCGCCCCACAAGGCTGAATCTCGATTGCCTCGAACTCGATCATAAGCGTTTCTCTTCCACCAACGCGTATCGTCCACGGGAGACCGGCCGCTCAAGCTGAGCGATCCGGGCTAACGCTCGGCTTCACTACCGGAACCAATTTTCCACAAATTGGCGTGTTGTGGAAGTAGAGGGCCCCCGGCACCACGGCAGGCGTGCCAAGAACGCCCTCGTCCAGCTTGCATGTCGAAGCAAGCGAGGTCGTTGCCGCTTCGCCCACATGCTAATCGGGTGGATCGTGCTCGTTTAGCTCACTGACCACGGCTCCTGGCGGGACAAGCCCGCCGGTGGCCTTCCTCGCGGCCCCAGCTTCTTTCTCCCCCTCCCTTCATCTCGGCGGGGCACCCCGTTGACAACATACCTCTGTTCTGGTAGGCTCAATGATGGTTCACGTGGTGAACGTGCGTCTCATCAGACGTGGTGGATTCCTCATTCGTTCTCATGACTCTCTGCCTCGGACGTCCGGTTTCGCGACTGCCGATCGCGCCCTGGCGCCACGGAAAGGGCTGTGCAATGCGTGCAAGGACATGTCGTTCGCAACACGGTTTTACCCTCGTAGAACTCCTTGTGGTCATTGCCATCATCGGCATCTTGATCGCCCTGCTCCTGCCGGCCGTGCAGTCGGCTCGCGAAGCCGCGCGAAGGATGCAGTGCAGTAATCATTTGAAGCAACTGGGGCTTGCCCTGCATAACTATCATAGTGCATTCAAGAGCTTTCCGAGTGTGGGCGGTTTCGCCGATCCACACGGCTGGGGCTTTCTACCTCTAATCCTGCCGCAACTGGAACAACAGTCGTTGCACGATCAGTGCAATTTCCGCGACAGCGTGGGGTGCGAGGCCATGCAACCGGTCTATTCCGCGAAGGTTCCCGTGCTCCATTGCCCGAGCGACTCCGGAGAAACCTTGCTGAACGACCGATCGATTCCAAACACCTCCTGCAAGGGTGGATCGGCATTGAAGAGTGGCTCGGTCACGGGGCAGGTGACGCATTACGTCGGCAGTTTCGGCGACGGGCACATTACGGGTGAGACCATGGGGTATACCGGCGCAGCGACTTCTCGCGCAATGTACGGCTGTGGCGGCTGTAATGAGGGTAGCAACACTCCCACAACCAACTGTCCCGAGCCGGGTATCGGATACGGCGGCGGGCGGTACCACCGCGGGATATTCAACTACAAGGGAGACACCAAACCGGTACGGTTCTCCGGCATTCGCGACGGAACGACCAATACAATTCTCATGGGGCACACTTCCGGGGTCGCTCGCTCCAACAGCCTGGTGTGGACCACTAGTACCGGCAATGTGCATGGCACAAGTTTGCCAATCAACTTCAATATCGCCTATGCGAAGGCCAATCCGCCCTACGGCTCGCCCAGTTGGCGCGGCCGCGGTTTTCAAAGCCACCATCCCGGCGGTAGTACATTTGTCATGTGCGACGGCTCGGTAACGTTCCTCAGCGAGAATATCCACATGAAGACCTACAACGCCCTCGGTAGTCGGGCCGGCAACGAGGTTGTGGGCTTGCCCCAATAGGCGTTGTTGTGGAAACGTCGCCTATCGCAGGGGACGATTCTTCCTCGACGCGAGGGTGGCGGATGCCTGTTTTCCGGTTCGGTGGATGAACGTGGTGACATTTTTCGGAGGCAACGTAATGCAACGGTTACTAATCACGGCGCGGAACGGCTTAGTGGCGGCACTTCTGGCGGTTTGTCTGGGCGGTTGCGGAGCGAACGACGGGTCGCAGCCGATTCGCACGCGTGGCGTAGTCACGTACAAAGGAAAACCGTTGCCCAACGCCGAAGTTGTCTTCGCACCCGAAGACCAAGGCCGGATTGCCAATGCAACCACCGATAGCGAGGGACGGTTCAGCCTGGGCACGTACCGGCCCGGCGACGGTGCGCTGCCGGGCAAGCATCGCGTGACGATCATCGCCCGTGGACCAGCAAAACAACCGCCGCCGGGTTCGCCGGCCGCCCTGATGCCCGAGGACTACGCGATTCCCGGCGATCCGCTGATTCCAGCGAGGTACTTCTCGCCCGCTACCTCGGGCCTGAACGCCGTTGTGGCCACCAAAGGCGGCAACGACTTCGAGTTCCATCTTCAAGACTGAACCTGCCAGCTTCGCAGGCAGCGTGCGTGGGGGGCGACAGGCCTAGCCCGGATTATTCATCTACATAGGGTGGGTCAAGTTCGCGTAGATCGTTGGTGGGTCCGCACAAGCCGCAACCGAGCTGATTTATGGCCGCCCGCCTGGGAAGACGCCGACAATAGCGACCGATGACCCACCAAAGAAGCGGCTTGTTTGACCCACCCTACCTATCATGAATAATCCGGGCTAGCGTAGAGGACGCAAGAAACGCTGCTGGAGCCTGTTCGCTAGCAATAGCATATCCCCCTGGCGTGAGGGTATCCTTTTGGCGATTCCTGCTGGTACGGCCCACCGGGTACCCTCTCCGACACCCCTTGCAGCATTGAACTCGGGCCGCTATGCTGGCTGGATTACGCAATACTTGACGCCTGCAGCCTCCTTCCGCTGGCGCGGACGGTCGGCAGCCTCTGCGGCG
>CAZASB010000136.1:0-12222 GCA_964487655.1 uncultured Planctomycetaceae bacterium | reverse complement strand
CAGCTACAGCCGTAGCTTCTCAAAAAACTCTCTTGCTTCCCGCCCGCCTCTGCCGCCGCTTGGCGGCAGAGGCGGGCGGGAAGCAATGGCTGAAATGGGTCCGTTTGTAGCTGGCCAGATCAGGGGCCGAACAGGAGGCCCATCAGGTCGTGGGTACCCCAGGGCGATGGGCTGGACAGAACCTCACCGGCCTGGAATCCCGCGGCCATACCCTGCTGTTGGGCGAATACTCGGAAGCGCTCGAGCATGCCCTGTCTTTCGGGAGGGAACTGGGTGTGGTAGCAGGCGATGGCCGCCAGCTTCGCGTCGAGCGTGTCGGCGATGTCGACCACCAGCGGATGGCTTGCCGGGGGCGCGAGGGATCGAAATGCCAGAAAGTATTCGAGGCGCCGCTCGATCGTATGCACTGGCAAGTGGTCGAACTGCTCGTCCCACTTCGTCAGCCGTGCGTAGAATACGGCGGCGTCGGTAATGAGACTGGCCTGGTAGTGGTCGGGCGAGGCCATCGGTGTTTGGCCGCCCAGGCCCAGCACCAGCCGAGGGCGAAATTGGCGGAAGACTTTTGCCAGGGCGACTCGCGTTTCGAAGCAGTCGAACAGCCGCCGGTTCGGCAGCGTGAGTGTCAGGCGGATTTCGGCGCCCAGCGTGCGGGCCGCCTCCTGGGCCTCGGCCAGCCGTACTTCCGGGCCGGGCGAGTTGGGCGTCGGTTCGCCGTCGGTCAGGTCGACAATTCCCACCCGATAGCCTTGGGCGGCCAGCTTGGCCACGGTGCCGCCGCAGCCAATCTCCACGTCGTCGGGATGGGCGCCGACGGCAATACAGTCAAGTTGATCCATCGTGCGCCTACGGCTTGACAACGGCCATGAGGAAGGTGGGAACAAGGGGTTCAAACCGCACACGGTCCAACTGGTAGGTGCCGCGGGCGAGGTTGATCATCCACAGCTTGATATGCACGCCCTCGGCAATGAACGCCTGCTGGATATCGGACACGTTATTGACGCTCCGCATGGTGGCGACTAGTCGCCCGCCCGACCGCAGGCGTTCAAAAGCCGTTGCGACGAGCCTGCCCACGCCTCGTCCCGTTCCGCCAACGAAGACGGCGTCTGGATCGGGTAAATCAGCATAGGCTTCCGGCGCTTGGCCGAGGATGGCCACCAGGTTCTTCACGCCGAATCGTTTCACGTTCTCGACGATGAGTTCCCGGTCCTCCACGTCTTGCTCGATGGCATACACCGTCCCATCACAGGCGATTTGCGCTGCCTCGATGGCAACGGAGCCGCTGCCTGCCCCGACGTCCCAGATAATGCTCCGCGGGCCAAGGTCCATTTCCGCCAGCGCCATGGCGCGCACTTCGGCCGGGGTGACCAACTCGTGTTTCGGTTGGGTCTGGCCGAACATCTTGTCGGGATTGCCGAACAGGCGGAGGCCGATGGCCTCGCTCGGACGATCGGGGACGGCCGGCTTGCGAACCAGGATCATCACGTTCAGCGGATCAAACTGCTGATCGACCAGTTCGGCCAGTTCGCCCTGGGTCACGCGCTCGTCGGGCGAGTTCAGGTTTTCGCACACGTAGGCCGTGAAGTAATCAATCTCTTGCGAGAGCAACGCCTTGGCGACGGCGCTTGGCGGGCAATTCTCCGTGGTGAATAGGCCGACCTTCTCCGCCACGCGTATCTGTTCGACCACGGCCGCGATATCGTGACTGGCCAAGTTCGTCAGGAAGGCTTCTTCCCAGCTCTCCTTAACCCGGGCGAATGCTAACTGCATACTACTGACGTGAGGAACGACTTCGAACCGGTCCTTGCCAAGTTGGTCGCACAGGTAGCGGGCCACGCCGTAGAAGAGCGGATCGCCTTCGGCCAGCACAACGACCTTCTGGGAGGCTACCGTTTGCAGTCGCGTGACGACCTCATCCAGTCGGCTGCCCACGGCCAAACGTTCCGCGTTGTCGGGCGGAATCCGGTTGAGTGTCTGAGTCTCGCCAACGAGCAGGTTGGCGTCGGCAATGAGCTTTCGAGCGACGGCGGTCAGGCCCTCCAGACCATCTTCTCCGATGCCCACAATCCGAATACGATGTGCGTCTGCCAAAGTCGTTTAACTCCATTGTGGGGGGCTGCTTGCACCAGCTCGCCATTCTACGGAAGTCGACCTTGGGTGGCTACCCCAGGCCGCGGCGATCGTTGTTTTACACAAGTTGAAGTCGTGAGGAAGGCCACCGTGTGTAACAACGAGGCCGCCGCGTCGAGCAATCTGGCGGGAGGGCCAAATCGACCTTTCCTACCATAACCGCTTCGGATAAAATCTCCCTCCCATGGAGAATGAATCCTCCATAATCATGCTACCCCGCTCGAGTGAATGCGTACATAACGTGACGCATCCCCCTGTTGTGGTGGATGGCGGCTAGTTGCCGTGGGTGGTTGGGTCGCGGCGGTGGAGGCTAGAGGGACCAATCTCTCGGCGCCGGGGAACAAGATTCGGTAACCGTTCACGGGGCGTCGCAGGCAGTTTTCGCCGTTAAATGCGAAGGGGACAGTCCCATTTTCGCGGCGGAAACGATGGATCATCGGGAAAGAACGCCCTTTGCGCCGCGAAAATTGGGACAGTCCCCCTGTGAACGGTTACCAAGATCGTTCAGATCGCAGTTCACGGTGCTTGACAGGTTTGCCGATGTTTACTACCAAAGTTGGCATGTGTTGACTTCCTGCCGGACGGCCGAAAGGTTTGATACACTGGCAGGTGGTCGTTCACGTGAGTTGACGAGGACATTCCTCCTTCCGTTGGATTCGAAGCGGGAAGTTCTGCGTCAACGGTATCGTGGACGGATTGGGTACGGAAATAACGGGGTTGCTCTTGAAGGAGTGTGTCATGGGAGTTTCCATTGAGTTGGAACAAGTTGGCGTCGGGTACGACCGCGAGATTTGGTATTGGGGAGGCGACTTTTCCGAAACGGCAGGGCAGGCGCCTTGCTGCCAAGAGGATGAAGACTTGGACGATTTCGACGACGACGATTTCGACGACGAATTCGACGATGATTTCGAGGACGAATTTGAAGAAGACTTCGACGAGGACTTCGACGAGGACGAGGACGAAGACGAAGACGAAGACGACGATGAAGATGACTTCGATGACAACGCCACCGACAAAAAGGTTCCCTAGCACCAGAAAAACAACATCCATGCGAGAATTAGTACTTCACATCGATCAGGCGGTCGATGTCGTTCGGAGCCATTGGCGTGGAAACCCTCGTATTGGGATCATCCTGGGCACCGGACTCGGCGGCATCGCAAAGCAAATCGAAACCGAGGCCACGCTCGACTACGAGTCGATACCCCATTTCCCGGCATCAACCGCCGTCAGTCACGCCGGCCAATTCGTTTGCGGCAAGCTGGAGGGCGTGTCGGTGCTGGCCATGGAAGGCCGGTTCCATGCTTATGAAGGCTATTCATACTCGCAAATCACCTTTCCCGTACGGGTGATGCGGGCCATGGGCGCCGAGTTGCTGATCGTATCGAACGCATGCGGCGGCATCAACCCGCAATTCGACCGCGGCGATATCATGGCCATCGAAGACCATATCAACCTAATGAGTGGCAACCCACTCGTTGGTGTGAACGACGATAGCCTTGGCCCACGGTTTCCCGACATGTCGGAGCCGTACGACCGGACGCTGATCCAACGGACCCTGGAAATTGCTCGGCGCAATAACTTCGTGGCGCACAAGGGCGTGTACGTGGCCGTGACCGGGCCAAACCTGGAAACCCGGGCGGAATACCGCTTCCTTCGCATGATCGGCGCCGACGTCGTGGGCATGTCGACCGTTCCGGAAATCCTTGTGGCGAGGCACGCCGGCATGCGCTGCCTGGGACTTTCCATCGTCACGGACATGTGCCTGCCCGATGCCCTCGCGCCCGTCGCCGTCGAGGAGATTCTTGCCATTGCCGCCGAGGCCGAGCCGAAGTTGCGAGCAATTGTGCTGGGAATCGTTGCCGCCGAACGCGTGGAATGAGTTGGGCGTGCGAGCGGGCGCCGATTGCGAAAACGAGTCCGCTTGTAGCCGGCCAGTCACTGATTTTCCCAAGGCGAGCGGCCTGTTGATTTAGTGTCGTTCCGCATCTCCGAGGCGGAATATCTTGGGGGCTTCCGCCGGAAGCCTCCAAGATCTAGCGTCTCGGAGAGACGCGTCAACAATAGGTCAACAGGCCGCGAGCCCGGGGGGGAAACTTGCGTCGGACACGTCGTAAGCCGCGCAATATCATGTCCTTGCGGTTGCCAGAGTATCTTGCCGGACACGTCCGGATTGACCGGTTGCAAAGACGTGGCGTGCGCGGTCTATTGGTTGTTTTACAACTGTATGCTTACCGCAAGTCGTTATCGCCATGTTTGAACGTGTGGAGAGTTCGGTTTCCTTCCCCCGCCTCGAAGAGGATATCCTCGGATTCTGGAAGGAACGGCAAATCTACGAGAAATCGCTGGCTGCCCGCCAGGGCGCCAAGCCGTTCGTCTTCTACGAAGGCCCGCCGACCGCCAATGGCCTACCCCACCCGGGCCACTGCCTCACACGCGCGATCAAGGATCTGTTTCCCCGCTACAAGACAATGCGTGGCCACCGTTGCGAGCGTAAAGGTGGGTGGGATACGCACGGCTTGCCGGTCGAGGTTGAGGTGTGTAAGGATCTCGGCATCCACAGCAAGGATGAGATCGAGCGGTTCGGCGTCGAACCATTCATCCACCGGTGCATGGAAAGCGTATTCCGCTACACACGGCAGTGGGAACAGCTTACCGATCGGCTCGGCTTCTGGATTCACCTGGACGAGGCGTACGTCACCTACCATCGCAGCTACGTGGAAAGCGTCTGGTGGGCGCTGAAGACGCTGTTCGATCGCGGATTGCTGTACCAGGGGCACAAGATCGTCTGGTGGTGGGCCCAAGGCGGCACGGCCCTTTCAAGCGGCGAGGTGGGCCAAGGCTATCGCGAGGTGGCCGACCCGAGCGTGTACGTACGATTCCCCCTGCTCGATTCCGCCAAGAGCGAATTGGCCGACGTCGACTTGCTGGTCTGGACCACCACACCCTGGACTCTGCCGAGCAACCAGTTCGTGGCTGTTCGGCCCGACCTGGAATACGCCGTCTGCCGCGTCGAGGGCGAGCCGCGGCGCATCTTGCTGGCCGCCGCGCTGGTCGAGGAAGTGGCCGGAAAGGCGAAGCGGGAACTCACGGTCGAGGTCACCCTGCCGGGCGAGTCGCTCATCGGCCTGCGATATCAGCCGCCGTTCTCGTTCTTTCACCAGCGCGACGGCCAGCGTCAGGGGACGCTGAAGCTAGGGGGCAAGCAGCACGTTGCCTGGCGCGTTGTCGCGGCCGAGTTCGTCACCATCGACACGGGAACCGGCGTGGTCCACCAGGCGCCTGCGTTTGGCGAGGTGGACTACGACGTGCTCATTGCCGAGCAGGCTCGCTTTGTCGAAGGCGAGGGGCCCGAATTGAACTGCTCCGTGGCGCCCGATGGAACGTTCACCGACGAGACGCCCGACTACAAGGGCCGCTGGGTCAAGGAAGCCGACAAGGACCTATGCCGCGAGTTGCGCGCCCGCGGCGCGCTGTTCCACTTGGAGCAGTACTTACACGAGTATCCGTTCTGCTGGCGGGCAGAGGAGGATCCGCTCATCCAATACCCGCGGCGAAGCTGGTTCATCCGCACGACGGCCCTGCGCGACCAGATGCTGGCCAACAACGCGAAGATCAACTGGCTGCCAGACCATATTCGCGACGGGCGGTTCGGCAACTTCCTAGAATCGAACGTCGATTGGGCCCTTTCGCGCGAACGCTACTGGGGCACGCCGCTCCCGATTTGGGTGTGCGAGGAGACCGGCTACATGGAGGCCGTGGCCGACTACAACGAACTGCTGGCCAAGCCGGGTATTGCAGGCACCGAGGCATGGCAGCAGGCAAAGCAGGCCAAACCCGACCTGCCCGACGATCTGAAGGTCCACAAGCCATACATCGACGCGGTTACCTACGATTCGCCCAAAGCGTCTGGAGCCCGCATGAGGCGAGTGAGCGAGGTGATCGACTGCTGGTTTGATTCGGGCGCCATGCCGTTTGCCCAGTGGGGATATCCCAACAAGCCCGGTTCGCGCGAGCGATTTGCCAGCCAGTTCCCGGCCGACTTCATCAGCGAGGCGCTCGATCAGACCCGCGGCTGGTTCTATAGCCTTCTAGCCATCAGCACGCTGCTGTTCGGCGAGGAAACGGCCGACGATGCCGATCGCGGCACCCGGCCGGTTGACTACCCGCACCCGTACCGCAACTGCATTGTGCTGGGGCTCATGCTGGGCGAGGACGGCGCGAAGATGTCGAAGAGTAAGCGGAACTACCGCGAGCCGCGCGAGATATTCGACAAGTACGGGGCCGATGCCCTGCGATGGTACTTTTTTGGCAACCAGCCGCCGTGGACGTCCATTCGGTACAGCGAGCAGGCGATTCGCGACACGATTCCCGAGTTCCTGCTCACGCTGTGGAACTGCTACAGCTTCTTCGTCATTTACTCGAACATCGACGGATTCGACCCGGCCGCCGAGATCGACGGCCCGGCGGGGCAGCTTGACGCGAACGTGCTCGCGCGCGGCAAGACCTACCGCGCGGCCGATAAACGCGGCCAACTGGACCGGTGGATACTGAGCGAACTGAACCGGACGGTCCGTGAAGTGGTTCGGCACATGGACGCGTATGACAACTACGGCGCATGCGCGCAATTGACCGAGCTGGTCGATGCGATGTCGAACTGGTACGTTCGCCGCAGCCGCGACCGATTCTGGAGTTCCGGGGCGTCGGCCGCCAAGAGCGACGCCTACTGGACTCTTTACGAATGTCTGCTGACCATTGTGAAGCTGGCGGCCCCGTTCGTCCCATTCTTGACCGAGGCCATGTGGCGGAACCTTGCCCGGGCAACATTCGGCGACCGGGCGGTGGAAAGCGTCCACCTGTGCGACTATCCGGTTGCAGACGAGGCCACTATCGACACCGACCTTTCGGAACAGATGGCCCTGGCCCGCGAAATCTCTTCCTTGGGCCGTAGCGCCCGCATGGGCGCGAAGCTCAAGGTCCGGCAGCCGCTCGGCCGGGTCGAGGTCGTGCTGGCCAATCGGAAGCATCAGACGTGGCTGGAGCGGCATCGGGCGCTCATTTGTGAGGAACTGAATGTCAAGGCGGTCAAGGTTACCGAGCAGGCCGAGCAGTATATCACCTACACCGTGCTGCCCGACCTGAAACGCCTCGGTCCACGCCTGGGCAAACGTTTGCCAGGACTGAAGAAGGCGCTTGCTGAGGCCGATGGGGCTGCCCTGCTAGCTGAAATGGATGAACAAGGCCACATAACCTTGAAACTTGCCGACGGCCCGGTTCAGCTCGACTCGGACGACATCCAGGTACGTTTGCAGGCAAAGGAGGGTTGGACGGCGGCTCAGGGCAAACAGTGCGTTGTGGTGCTTGCCACGGAGCTGACGCCCGAGTTGATTGCCGAGGGCCTTGCTCGCGAACTGGTCCGCGCTATCCAGGACCGTCGCAAGGAAATGAAACTGGAGTATACCGACCGCATTCGCGTTGGGCTGGTCGCGAAATCGGCCGAGCTTGCCGCCGCCGCCAAACAGTTTTCCGACTATATCCGTGGCGAAACGCTGGCAACTGAACTCCAATCTAAACCGCTGGCCGGCGTCGATCCGATCGAAGCCAAGGCCGCCGGCGAAGCGATCGAGTTGTACGTAGGGAAACAATAAGGCCATGTCCAACGCTCAACCGCTTCTCATCGCTGTACTCATCTCCGGTGGCGGCACGACGCTACGCAACCTGATCGAGAAGATCGGCGCAGGTACGCTGCCGGTCGATATCCGACTGGTCATCTCCAGCGTACCCGGCTCGCGCGGCCTTGAGATCGCCGCTTCGGCTGGGATTCCCGCCGAGGTGCTTCAGCCCCGCGAGTTTCCCAATGAGAACGCCTATAGCCAGGCCATCTTCGACCGATGCCGCGAGGCTGGGGCAAAGGTCGTGGTCATGGGTGGGTTCCTCAAACGGCTCACCATTCCCGACGATTACATCAACCGAGTCACGAACATCCACCCGGCGCTCATTCCGGCCTTCTGCGGCAGGGGCATGTACGGCCGCCGAGTCCACGAGGCCGCGTTGGAGTATGGCGTGAAGCTCAGCGGCTGCACGGTCCACTTCGCGGATAACGAATACGACCACGGCCCGGTCATCTTGCAGCAGACCGTCCCCGTACTGGACGACGACACGCCCGACACGCTTGCCGCCCGCGTCTTTCAGGCCGAATGCGAGGCCTATCCCGCCGCGCTCCACCTGCTGGCCGAGGGCCGTGTCACCATTGAAGGACGCCGCGTGCGCGTGCGGGCGGGAGCGTAATCCTGAGCCAGGGCACGGTCCGCGGAGCTTTCCATGGCTGGATTCACCCCGCGAAATCTGGCCTATTCAGGTTGCCGCTTTGGGCACGCCTGCCAAGGAGCTTGCTAGTGTCTGTCCGAAAAGGCGTTTTGGACTTGAAATTACGGATGAAGATGCGAAAATGTTCCTCGAAGAATGAAACACATGTATTCCAAGTCGTGGCGATGTTTGCAAAAAGCCACGTCGGAACATCCCAACTTCAAGGAACATAAACGGCGAAGACCACCGACTGGAACCGAGTGCCGCCGAGACGGTGCGGGCGGACTCCTTATCTTCGAGCCGCACACACAGTTGTACAAGCGAGGCAAGGCAGGTCAAGAGGTACAGTTTGGCCGCCTGGTGTTGATTTTCGAGGATGGAGCCGGTTTCGTGTCGCACTACTCGGTACAGGCTTGGGCGTGTTGGGGCGGTATCTTCACGTGTTGGGCAAGCTGCTGATTGCGAGGGAAGCGCCCGACTCGGCGGCGGCCACTTCTCGGCGCAACTCCGCCGCGTGAGATTACGCGGAGATTGTCCCCGGATCGTCTCCTTCCACGATGTTTTTCGATCGTGACGTTTGAGAGTCCCACTATAGAGCACTCTTCCTGCTAACCTGGGAGACTTTCTTTAGGTTGACAACGTCGTCTCTCGCCTACTGACATAATTACCCACCTCGCGGTTGCTCATTCTTCGCCCCCCGTTTGAACCCATTCGACCGAAGAAAGCCGTCGAAAGATGCTTTTTCGGACAGACACTAGACGATGGTTTCGATTTCGATTTGTTCGCAATCATCGCCGTATCCGAGATCTGCCCATGGCTTGCCGCAGTAAGCACAGACTTTGGCGTCTTCGGCCAGATCGATCAGTTCCTCGCGTGCCGGCAAGTGCGAGTAGTCTCTTCGCTTCGGCGCTGGGCGGCCCGGCTGTTGCCCGCGTTTCTTTTTGGGAGTCGCCTGACCCTGGGGATCGTCGAGATCATTGGAGCGATCGGTAGCCGATTGCTTCTCGGATTGTTTTCCGAAGCGTTCCGCCTTGAGTTGACGAATTTCGGCCTTGGCCTGATCAAGTTCGGCTTGCCGTTTTGTGTTTCGATCCAAGGCGGCAAGAAGCCGGAAAAGGAAACACTGCTGAGACGGCAGTGAAAGTTTTCTCGTCTCTTGTCGCCGCGTCACTCGCGGCTAAGCCGATCGGCCCAATAGACGGGTGCCGGAAGACGCCGCTCGAACATCAACATGCGGGTCAATCGCTCCGCATAGGTCAAGTCGACACGGTGGCCCGGCGAAACGAACACCGGGCGTCGAGTGCCCGACTCCGGGCGCAGGGCCACGCCGCTCGGTCGGCCGTCGACCAGTATGGGCCGCGACTCGCCGGGCTTCATGCCTCCGATCTCGACCTGACCGTGCAGCAGCTTCTTCGTCACGCCGATGGTCGGCGCCGAAACAACGACCCCGAGATGCGAGGCGATACCGGCGCCGGTCGGATGCAACACGCCGCTGCCATCGACCATAACCACCGTGGCCAACTTGCCAGCGGCCCGTACGTCATCAAGCAACGGAAGCAGCAGGGGCAACTCGCGAAAGCTCAAGAAGCTTGTGATGTAGGGAAAGTCGATTCGGCGACGGACGCTATGCGACCAGACAAGCTGCCCCGACGCGGTTTCCACCAGCGCGTACGCCGCCTGCCCACATGTCGGGTTGGGATAGGCGACATCCACGCCGGCCACGAAGTCGGGAATGCGCTTCCGTGGACTACGTCTCACCTGCGAGGCAAGGAACCACTGAAAACTCCGCAGGGTTGTCAGGGGCCGTTCCGAATGGAAGGAGCGAAAACCGTGGCGTGCCAGATCGACCTTGTCGCCAGATCGCTCGATGCCTTCCTGGGCGAGCAAACGTAATCGCAGTCGCGACACCGGTTCGGGCAGGCGACTGAACGAACCGTCGATACGAACGATCCGATGCCACGGCATCTCACCGGATGGGATGCTCTCGGCCACAACGCTTCCTACCCAACGCGCGGCAATCGGGTCGCCCAGCCCAGCGGCCAGATCGCCAAACGTCGTCACCCAACCTGTCGGAATCTGGCGAACCAAGTGGTGTAGGGTTTCGAGTAGGTCGGGAATCGGGGGAATGGAGATCATGTCAGATGGCGTCCCATCGCCCGCTCAAACGTCTCGCGACGTCGATTGGCACGGCGCTATCCAGCCGCGTCAATAAACTCCTCAATCGTAATGCCCGCGGAACGTATCAGGCTCCGTAGCGTCCCGGTAGCCACTTCCTTGTGGTCGGGAATGGATAACGTTGCCGGGTGCCCCTCCCGAATAAGAATGATATGGCTGCCACTTTGCCGCGCTTTCTCCCAACCGAACAACTCGAAGACCCTCAGTGCTTCACGTCCGCTTAGTCGGGGCAATCGGGGCATTATGCGATTACCTCGACTTCTCGCGTCTCCACGGTTAGTGGCATTCCACGTTCCGATCGCACCTCAAGGCAAGCCTTGATGGCATCCTTGACGTTCGCCAGAGCCTCGTCACGAGTCGTCCCTTGACTGACACAGCCGGGGATCGAGGGACATTCCACGACCCATGCACCGTCTTCGTCGCGGTCAATCGTTACAATGAATCTCACCCGAATAACCTCCTACTTCTAATCCGCTCTTGGACCTGTTCACCGGAGAGGGATCGATGTGCGTAGGCCAAACACGCCTGGATGTCGGCCGGCTCTAGTATCGGATATTCCCGGAGAAGCTTTTCGGGCGAGTCTCCCGCCGCCAGCATTCCAAGCACGTGCTCGACGGCGATTCGCAGCCCGCGAATAACCGGTTTCCCACCGAAAATCTCCGGGGTCACAATAATGCGATCTAGCAATTCGTCTTCAGTCATAGCTTCCATCACCCCTTGTCCATGGAGCGGGCATCATCCCCAATGGTACACTATCACCTACCTATCGGCAAGCGTTTCCAATTCAGGCACCTGTGTCAACTCCACCCACGCCACCTGAAATGGAGCAAGCGGGAACGGGTCAGGCGCGGAAAAGGGGTCAGGAGCCTTTTCTGCGCAGCACCCTTCGGGCCGTTCCGGGAAAAGGCTCCTGACCCCTTTTCCGCCGAGCAGGTTGCGCCGTGGGATGGCGCCGACGATGCGTCCAACCTCGATGCTCCGCGACCGATCGGAGGCGTTCAACAGCACCAGGATGCGCTGCCTGCCATCCGAGCTGGTGCGCACAAAACCCAACAGCGCCGGGTCGGCCATTTCGACCACTTGCTGATCGCCGTCGGGGTGAAACGCCGGCTGCTCGATTCGGGCGGCCAGCATGGCGCGGTAGCCTTCGAGCGACTGGGCCTGGACCGACCCGGGGGCCAGCATGGCGTCAAGCTGCTCGCGGGTGAACTTCCGCCGGTTGATCGACCGGGCACGGCCCGTTGCCGCGACGCCTTCCGCGTCGTTCGGCGTGCCCACAAGGCTATGGAAGTAGACGGCCGGGATTCCCCGCAAGCTGAGCATGACGGCCTGACCAGCGAGGAAGCGGCGAACCTGCATTGCCGGGTCTCGTTGGTCAGGGTCGGCCAGGGCGGAGAAGTAGCTGATGTTCAGTTCATAAGGGCTGTCGGTTCCATCTGCATTGCGTTTCATACTCACGTGGCCGCCGCGTGCCTTGATCGCGGTAATGAACCGGTCAAATCGCTCCGGCGGCATGATGCCCTCCAGCGGTCGCACGCCCACCCCATCGTGCGATGCCGTGAAGTTCAGCGTGGTGCAGCCTGCGGGCGGAGGTTCCAGACCGGCCAGCCACCCGGC
>CAZASB010000135.1:0-12461 GCA_964487655.1 uncultured Planctomycetaceae bacterium | reverse complement strand
CGCCACGAAGCGTGGGAAAGGAGGATGACGAACATGACGTGAGTTTGAAACCTTTCATCGTGTCTCATCCTCTCGGGAGAGTCGCCTCGTGCATCGGCGGCGGGCGATGCCTACCGTTACCTTGTGAGTTCGTATTGACAATAATGAGTGCGTAGAACGCGCGCGGCTACTGTGCCGGTTCGATTAGCCTTGGCGGCGGAACCTTTGCTGCGATCCGGCTGAAGGCCGCCAAGAGTTGCGCTTCCATCTGGGCAACAGTGGAGCCGCCGGGTACGTCAATATGGATGCCGCCACCGGCGAAGGCCATGGCCTTCATCAGATCGCGATCGGCATCGGTGCCAACGCTCATCGTATGGACGGTACAACCGTCCTTGACCGCTTCGACCAGGGCATGGAATGCAGCCGCCTTGGCCAAATCAGACGTGCTATACACGCCGCCTTGGCCGTCGTAGTTGGTGGTGTAAGTCTCCCAGGAAAACCCCTCCGGAGCAGAGATGCCCGAAGGATAGCAATTCGCCACGCCGTCGGTCATCAGAAGGATCGTCTTGCGAGAACCATGGCGAGCCTGCTCATCCAACAACGTATTTGCTTCCGCGATTCCACCGGCGATGTTCGTGAACGCCATGTAATGGGCCGCTTGCTTGTGCCGCTGGATCTTGTCCAGGTCAGTGTAATTCTTGGAAATGGGCTCGGCCGATAGATCGACCGCAATGCCATCTTCCGCGTCGTCGGCGGCTAGGGTTGCCTCGACACGGTGGCCTTCCGCGGCGGGACGGCATCCAGAGCTTCCTCCATCGTACGACACCAAACCCACCGCATCGCCAAAATCCAGGCCTGCAAGGAAATCCAGTAGCAGTGAACAGCCGTTTTTCACGGCGTGGAACGGATAGTGCGGGGTCTTGTAAAGGTCGGGGTTCTGTGAATGAGATCGCTTATTCTTAAGAATATACTCAACAAATGTCTTCCCGCCGAACTTGCAGCGGTAATTTAGGCTGTAGGAAGACCTGGTCAATTCGCTGTTGTTCCGGGTATCGTTGACAAAATCGGTCCAGGAGCCACTCCAGCTTGCCGGGTAAGGCACGGTGTTGAGGCCGAGATGCGAGGCAATGCTGGTATTGCCAAGGTCGAATCGCTCGCCCCACCCGGGGCCGTCGCCCGACTCGTTGTTGCCCGCCTTGACATAGACTCTTTGGATCCGCCCGGACCAGGGGCTGCCAAACGTGCCAGTCCTTTGGCCGATCCCGCCGGCGAGGATACGGCTGTCGCCGTTTCTCTCCCATTTGTACCACTTGTCGCTGTTGAAGTAGATGACCACGTTCGAAAGGTCCTTGCTCGACGTGATGGACACTTTTTCGTATCCGTTTCCCAAGTATTCCAGCTTGACCGTAATTTGAGCGTCGTCCGGACTGGCCGCTTGGCCTTCAATGGTGACATACTCGGGTTCCCAGGGCAGAACGTCCTGAGCTGGCCGGCCCAGCGCATCGTATATGTTCCACTTGTTCTCGTCGATGGCCAGCTTCCCGAGGCGACTGAGCGGATTCAGCATGTACCGGCTGTCGTAGTTCATCGAGCCGGAGAAGTCCATCACGACCACGATATCACGCGATTCAATGAACGCCGTGGCCGAAACGCGGATTTCCTGCTGTCCATGGCCGATTGCGGCGGCAAAGGGCAAATTGAGCGGCCTCCCATCCGGTTCGTTTTCGTTGACGGGCACCGGGTTGGTCGAGTCGCGACGAGCGATCACCTGCACCACGTTGTACGGGGCGGTGTCCCACTCGACTACCCAATCGGCGGTCGCGTCGTTATAGACGCTCTTGCCGAACCGAACATCGAGATTCTGGTCGACGTAGACGCCGTTCCTCGCGCCCACTTCGGCGGCCATGGCCCGCGCGCTCTCGACGGCAAGGGAATTGATGTCAACCGGGGCGGAACCCTCCTGTCCCGCGGCGTCAACGACGGCCACGATCTGACCTGCGGCCGCCAATGCGGCGGCATCAACCGCGTTTTGCATCTTCGTCCGCTGGTCGACGATCATGCCAGTGTCAACGGCCAAGGCCGTGAATGCCAGGATGACCGGAAAGAGTATCAGGAACAGGACGAGGACGGAACCTCGTCGGCGACATGGGCGCAACGCCTGCCGCATTGGTTGGTTTGTCGATTTGGGGGTGTTGGACATGGCGGTGTACTCCGAGTTAGTGAAATTGCATTACTGGATGATGGTGGTGCCCCGCGCATTGCGAAATACGTAGCTTCGGGTCATTCCCATGGGCTTCCCCTCGACCCACTGTGTGTTGAAGGGAATGGTGGCAGTTAGGGTGAACAGATCGAACTCCGAATCGGGCGCATCGAGATCCATTTCCTCGCCCGTTACGGGGTTGGTGATGCTGACGACCGTGTCCTCGCCCGGTAGGCCGCAGGCACTCAGAAAATTCTGGACGTCGGCAGTGATCTTCTGGTTGGTCGTTTGACCGGAACCAAGAATCCCGTCGCGGTCCATGCCGGCCAGTCGGGCACCCTGCCGGAGTGAGGTACGGAGCGTCGTGGACATTTCACACAATTTGGACGTCTCGATCATGCCGAGCAGGAATACGACCAGGATCGGGGCGATGATGGCAAACTCGACGGTTGCCGCGCCCTTGCGCTCGCATCTCCGTTTTT
Organism: uncultured Planctomycetaceae bacterium; assembly: GCA_964487655.1. Classification (GTDB taxonomy): domain Bacteria; phylum Planctomycetota; class Planctomycetia; order Pirellulales; family Thermoguttaceae; genus PWXP01. The sequence continues at coordinate 9,800 of CAZASB010000135.1, read as the reverse complement.
GCTTCGGTTTGGTCGGCGTTGTGTTGAACATGGTTGCTTCTCCCTCTATTTGTCACTCGTGCCTTGCAAAGGTGTAACAACTGAACGTCAATCCTTCAAAGACTGCTTGGGGCGGTGCCCCACTCACAACCGACATGATGCGAGACAGCGTCCCAAGCGGCAGATACGTGATATCTTCGTACGCGACTTCCGCGCGAACGACAATCATGCTTCCAGGGGCTTGCAGAGAAAGAGGGTTGTCACCGCCGAATTCCGGCAACGCGACGAACCCGTCATCCACGTGCTCTTGGTGCGGATAGGGGCCGCTGGTGTCGTAAATTGACGCGTCGCGTACGATGATGTCGCAATCATCCGGATCGACCGAACCCATCAGCCGACGACGAACGAGGTCGATGACGTCGTCGACTTCGACGCCTCGGACTGTTCCGTAACGTACGCCGTCCTGGCACGCGCTGCGAAGCGAACGCTGGATCCAATAGATTCGACCCAATTCGAGAAGGCCGAAGACAAAGAGGAAGAGAACCGGCGAGATGAGTGCCATTTCGACAACTGCCGTTCCCGTCCTTCTAGCGTGGCGAGGCAATTTGCGTTGATGACCTAGCAAGCTGAGCATCCCCGGAACATGCTTGCGGGGGCCACATCCATCCGTAAACGTGCCTTCGCGAGCGGGCTTACGACTACTGCGGCCGGCCTCCCGCGTGGAGCCGAATACCGCCTTTCCGTCGTCATGGCATACAACAGGAAGCAATAAGTTTTAGGAAGAGAAATCTGCCTATTAGAAAAGATAGCTTACTTTTCAAGACGAAGCAAAGCGCAACAAAGGATTAGGCGCCAAAGCTATGCGTGGCGTGCAACGCGAAAACCGTAGAGGAACTGATAATCTCGCATCCCCTCGCGGTTATGGAGCCGGTAGGCGCAGCGGAAGTGGCCTCGTTCGTGGAAGTGCCATGATCCGCCGCGCACCACGTGAGAGATGCCGCTGGCAGGTGCCGTGGTGTCCCCTTGTTTGTAACGCGCGTACGCGCCACTGTCATACCAGTCGGCGCACCATTCCCATGCATTGCCAGCCAATTGGAGATGTCCCCATGGGCTGCGTCCCTGCGGATACGACCACACGCTGCAAGTTGTCCCGGCGCCGCAGTTCTTCCAATTGCGGCACTTGCCGACATCCCATTCATTTCCCCATGGATATTCCCGCCCATCGGTACCCCGTGCGGCCTTCTCCCACTCCAACTCCGTCGGCAGTCGCAAACCGGCCCACTGGCAATAGGCATTTGCGTCGTCCCAGGTGACGGAAACCACCGGATGATCGGCCTTGTCGGACAGGAAGCTTCTGCCTTCCCACACCCGATCGGCCGCGCCCTCTTGGTTCGGCGGCTGATGGCTCGTGGCATCGATGAATCGCTTGTATTGCGCGTTGGTTACGGGCGTAATCGCTAGATAATACGCCGGAAGATCAACCTCGAACGGCCCGTTGCCTTCGTTATCGGCCTGACCACCGGCCAAGAACTTTCCGGCAGGAACCAAGAGGAGAACACTTCCATCTATCGAATTGATAAGCGGGCGCGTCTCCGATCGGGCAAGAACCTCGCTCGCGCCGTCGGCAATCCTTGGGTCGGACAGAGTCGATGTCTCGGCCAGGAGTGCAATGACCACTGGATCATTACGATTCTGGTCGAGCACGCGCAGCGCAACACGGCGCCGCATCGCGCCAAAGATCGGAAAGGTTGCTCGCAGATCCTGCTTCCATGCTTCAAGGGACTTTCGCGCAGTCACGTTTGCTCCTCCTTGGGGTTGGCGTCTCACCATCGGTGCGGCTCGGGTGATACGCGGTTTGAAGCTGCGGGAGACGCTAGGCACGGCATGAACCAAAGAGACAACCGTTGGAGTTTACGCTTCAGCACTGGTTATCGCACATATTTCGTTCGCACGCGAAAGCGTGAACTTCAACAAACAACTTTCCTGGCGTACAACGCGCAAAACGCAATAACACTTGACCCAAAAGCTGGGACAACGAAGTATAGCCGACATCCCGTCGGCGGTAAAGCCCATGCGCACTGCCTGCGGACGCCTATCTTCTCACTCGGGAGTTGAGTCGGCAATCCATGCCTTGCAGTCGGGCAATGGACTGGCGCGTTGCCGCGATCGGTCGGAGCGAGGGTTTGAGCGTTACATTGGCTTGGACGTGTTGAGGCAGATTCAAGTCGTGTGAAGTATGGCAGGCGGGATGCGGCTGAAGCGTCAGCCTTTGAGGCTGGTGGTCTGGCAACCCTGCGGCATGCCGTATGAGCCAGCCGTTTCGTGCCGTGCCCAGTGTGGGCCGGTCAGTGTGATGGGTACGTTGTCTCGCTCGGAACGGAGCGAGGCGCCGCGGCGGTCGAGACGGCGCTGGCCGAGCTTCGCGGTGCCCGAGGCGGCCCAGGCCTCGGCTTCCAAGGTGAGAGCGTTCAGGAGTGCCTCGACCTTGACGCGAAAATGCTCCAGTCCTTGCCGATCTAGGTTGGACGGGACGATAATCTCGCCGCTGATCACGGCGCGGGCGCGGGAGAACAGACGCGGCACGGTAAAACGGTCCCAGCTTCGCGCGCGCCACGGGCGATCATGGCCGAACCCCATCACAACCAACGGCAGCCCAAGCTTCGATGCCAGAAACACTGGCCCCGGCGCCAGACGCCGCCGAGGACCGCGGGGCCCATCGGGCGTAATGGCCAGGTGCATCTTCCCGCTCTTTCGAAGAAGTTCTCGGATAGCCGTTACCCCGCCCCGATTCGTCGAGCCCCGCACAAACTCAAACCCTAGGTGATGGGCCGCGTGGGAGAGTATTTCAGCGTCCCGATGACGCGACAGGAGCATGGCAAAGTTGCAGTGCCCGCGAAGAAAGAGCGGGAACAGGATATACTCGTGCCAGAAGATGTAGATCTTCTGTCCACGGCATTCCGCAAAGGCCGGATCGACCGTGGGGTCGTAGAACGCCACTTTGCAGTCGAGCGTACCCATCCATGCACGAATGGCTGCCGAGCCCAATAGCCCGCCCATTCGTTGAATCCAAGGAGCGTCGATCTTCATCCGTTCGCTTCCGTGCTTGGGGTTCTATGCAGTCAAAGGCGGCGCAAGACCGTGAACCAACGAACTGCCCACTCGAAGTCCTGTTCCTCTGCTAACGCGGTTCCGCCCATTCTCCGGAAAACACTTCGACTGCCGGACCGGTCAGATACACGTGGTTATCGTCGGACCAGTGTAGCTCCAAGTCGCCGCCGGGCAGGTGGGTGAGAATCTTCCGGGCCGTGCGGTCGGCCAACACGCCGGCCACGCATGCGGCGCACGCGCCCGTGCCGCATGCCAGAGTCTCGCCGGAGCCACGCTCCCACACCCGCATTCGCACCTCGGCGGGCGAAATGACTTCGACAAACTCGGCGTTCACGCGATTGGGGAAATGGCTGTCGTGTTCTACTTGCGGTCCAACGGTAAGCACCCATCGGTCGGTCAATTTGTCCACGAAGGTAACACAGTGCGGGTTGCCCATCGACACGCAGGTGACCCGCAACGTTTCATTCGGCAACGGCAGGTCGACGTCGACCACGGCGGGGTAATCGGCGAGGGGGTTTACCGGGAGCGTGGTGGGAATGCGGTCTGGCAGCAGAATCGGCTCGCCCATATCGACCCGGACTCGACATACGCGATCTTCGGCGACATCGAGTTCCAGGTTAAGCACGCCGGCACCGGTCTCGATGGTCAACGTTTCCTGGCGGCAGATTCCATGATCGTACACATACTTCGCCACACAACGGACGCCGTTGCCACACATTTCGGCCTCGGAGCCGTCGGCATTGAACATGCGCATGCGCGCGGCGGCGCAGTTGCTTGGGACAATCAGAATCAGTCCGTCGGCGCCAATGCCGAAGTGTCGGTCAGACATCTGCCGGGCAAGTTGAGAGGGATTTTCGGGCGTGGGCTGCCGGAAACAATCGATGTACACATAATCGTTGCCAGCGCCGTGCATCTTGGTGAACTGCATGGTAGGGGTATTTTAGACAAGCAGCGGTTTCATGACAAGGCGATCCGGACCGGGAATTCGGGCGCTTCCGTCTTCAGAAGCGAAATGTGCCCCGTTGGAGGCTCGGCTTCAGCCGGCAAGAAGAAACTGCCCAAAACTTTGCGAGTGAACTCGCCTAATCCTGACTCCCGGCTTCGATCTTCCAGCTCCCAGCTCCGATCTTCCAGCTCCCAGCTTCCCCCTATCCCGACAGGTCGAGCAGATTGCCGGCTTCTCCGGTAGGGTCTTTGATGCGGGATTCGGTAGGCACGCTGGCCTCAGTTTTTTCGTCGTCCGGCTTGGGCGTCTCTTCCCAGAGGCGTCGGCCGTCGGCGTCCCGATCTTCGGTTTCGTGGTCTTCGCCGTCGGTCTGGCTAATTCCGGCGGCGTCTTCCGCCTTCTGAACGCTCAACGCCTTTCGCTGTTGGGCGGCGGTATCCTGCCTTGTCCGGTCGACCTCGGACCCGTGGCTCTGGGCCAGCGGCGAGCCGGCCGCACTGGCTGCGAGCCCGCCTAGAGGACCAATGCTCATGAGCAATCTCCTTCCGGTTGCGAATCGGCCTCCGTGGTTGGCCGCATTCGCTGGAGTTTCGGGGGCTCACGCTGCCGTGCGCGGTGTTGTCATCCTTGGCGCCAGGGAGCCAATTCGGAACAACTCAATTGTAGCATGCCGCCCAGAAATGAGAAACGCTGGGGGGCCTGATACCCCGATACGTCAGCGCCATTGCAGCAGGTCTTTCGGGAACCAACTGGTCGGTTCGGGTTTACTATTCATATCGGTCTGTAACTGTTGGAGGGCCTTGTTCACAACGGGGAATGCCTCGCGTTGCGTTTCTGGGTTTTGCATGGTGCCACCAACGTGAATGAGCATGATTTGCTGGCTCGCGCCGCCAACTATCTGCTTGAGCATGGGCAGACCCAATTCTCCGCGGCCAACGATGGCATGGAATGTCATACGCACATTCTGCTGGAAATCCATTTCACCCTTACCCAGCAGGCTGATGGCGTCGCCGCCGAAGTCGATCTGATCGAAGTAGATGTGCTGCCCTTCAATGCGAAACCGAATATCGCTCTTGCTGAACGCATTTCGGTCGGGCGTGCGCACGCTGAGGATTTTCAACAGGGCGATCATCAGGGGCAGTTCATACACGTCGGCGTTGTCAAGGCGAATCGCGCCGTGGCCGATCATGGCATTGGTGCTCGGCCCCGCGCCTCGCAGGTCCACGGTGGCGTACACCTTGCCCTGGAGGCTCTTCTGACCGATGAGCACTTCCTGGGCGCACTCAGCGAGGTCGGCTCGGTTGAGCGTGCCATGCAGACCCCAACGCGGAACGGGGCCGAGCGTTATCCAGGCATCGCCGTGGAGAACCCCGTCGAAGAGGACGGCGGAAACCGGTCGCGCACGGACGGAGCTGCGCTCGTCGGCCGTGCGACGCCGCTCGACCCAAGAGCCGAGCAGTACCTGACCGTCATCGATCCATAGGGGTCCGGTCACCTGCGTGAATTGGAAGTCCTTGTAGGTGAGCGAGTCGATGTCGAGTTCGCCTTGCGAGGTCATGCGGGTTCCATCGAATCGGCCCACCAAGCTAAGGCCGCCGTGCAGGTTGTCCAGTTTCACGCCGCACTCGATGCTTGCCTGGTGGAAGCCGATGCGTAAGTCCCACGCGGATTGCACTCGTTCGTCAGCCTGAACTCCGCCTTCCAGATCAAGCGAGCCGCGAAGGTTGAACAGCCCAGTCGGGTTTAATCCGACGAGCGACTTCCTTAGCTCGCCGGGCAGGGCTTGAATCAGGTCGCGGTCGAAACGGAGCCGGTCCACTGACAGACCGCTCAGTCGCAGCAGCCATCGGCCATCGGGCAATATCTCGCAGTCGCCGGCCGTTGCGATTTGAACGCCGCCATGCTCGGCCTCCAGGTGGTCGAAGGAGACGTGGCCGTTGCGATAGACGATCTCGCCCTGGAGTTTCTCCATGCGGTAGGGAAAACGGATCGGATCGATGGCCGTGGTCTCGGCTTGGGGGCGAATTCTCGTGGAGACGCTCAGATGCTTTTTCTCCGACAGATAACGAATCTCGGCGGAAAGGTCGACGATGCCGCGCGGCCGAAGGTTTTCCCACAGGCTTCGCATGTTCGGCGTGAGCGCATCGCGCAATTCGCTTTCGAGCGGGATGTTCACTGCCTGGATTGCAAGCTGCAACTCGCGCCCTTCCGATCGCGATTCCAAGTGCCCTTCACAATATACACGGCCTGTTTCGTTGTATCCCTCGAAGTCGCGGAACTGCCAACGATCGTCGTTCATCTCCATGGTTCCGCGAATATCACGCACCGGGTAGGGGAACTTGTCAAATCGCAATGCACAGCGGTTCAACTCCACAAGCAGGTGCTTGTGCATGGGCTCTTCCGGCCGTTCACGCCAAATGCGGTAGTCCACTCGAATGGTTCCCCGTGGTTGAAGCGAGCGGACGACTTCCTGGCTGCCGTCCGGCAGGGCCATCAGGAGCTTTTCGTCTAGGGGAATTGCATTGCCCTGGATGCGGGCCCATCCGTAGGGCTTGCTTAACACTTGGACGAGTTCCGCGTCCACCCGTACTGGTTCCGTTCCGCTGCACGCTTGAATGTTCACCTGGAGCCGGTCGTTCGCCAATTGCAGGGTTCCCACCGCTTGCTCCAGGCGGTAAGGGAAGCGAATGTGCGTGAATGATACGTTGAGCAGCCGAGCCTGGACGGTCGGAGACCACGCGCGCCCGTCGTACGCCATTTCTACGTCGACGTCAACCTGACCCGACGGCCGGTACCGCTGCCACTGCTTCCGCAACGACTCCGGCAGAACCTCGATCAGGGATTGGTTGAGTTCCAACTGGCGAACTTCGGCGGTAACGTGTGCAGGCGCGCGGCCGGTGAGCCCCCCGCGGCCGGAAAGCCGCAAGGATGCCTCGTTCGCCCGCGCGGTCAGGTCGTCGAGGGTGAAGCCGTTGTCATCCAACCGGAATGTTGCTCGAACGTCGGTCAGCGGACATGGCAGCCGCCGGTCGTCAATTCGTCCATGGCTCAAGGCGCCTGATACGGTAACCCGGTCCGAGGGCTCATGGCTCGGATCGCGGCTGATGCGGAACGCCAGACTCACCTGGCCTCGCACGTCGTCGACGGTGTGCAGGTGCGTGGCGATTGGCTCCGGAAGGGCATCGCGAAGTTGCGGCGAGAGGGTGAGCCCCTCGATGACCCCACTCAACTCCCAGGCAGTGTTCTGGGCGTGGACCGGTCCTTTGATCGCCATGCGTTGGAAATGGTCGCCGCCAAGGGTACCCTCCAGCCAACGCACCATGGCGCCGGAGCCCGGATCGACCTCGGGCGGACGGAAGACCAGGTTCACGTCTCGCAGGGTAAGCGTGCTCGACGGATTGCGCATGGGGTCGAACAGCTCAATCGTGCCGCTTTCGATTTGAACTTCTGGAGAATCGTCGCTCAGTCGGGGGAACGGAAGGAGCTTTGCGGTGCTGTACGAGCCGTCCGGGCGTCGGGTTACTCGAAGCACGGGCCGTCGCACCACGACGCGTTTCACCTTCACGTCACCGGCGAGGAGATGACGCAGGTCGGCCTGACAGACCAGCGTCATCTCGTCGATGGCGAGCAGTTCGGCGTGAGGGCCCTCGGCGCCTGGCTCGACAATTTGTAATCGCCGAACACGGATTCCTTCTCCCTCGACGATCTGGGCGGAACCCACGCGAACCTGCAAGCCCGGGTAATGGGCGGCCATCGTGGTCTCAATCCGCAATCGGACTTCGTCGTGACGAGTCTGGTAGAGATGAAACGCGACCACCGCCGCGCCGACCAAACCAATCAGCCCGCCCCACTTGAAGCAGAACCAGCAGAGATTCACCAACCGGACGAAAATGGTTAATGACCCTCCCGTCTTGATTGTGCCGCCGATACCGGGTCGAAGACTGCCGCGACCGCCAAAACGATCAACGCCAGCAATGGCGGTTCGCGGTAGCGAATCGAACTGACGAACACCGCATGAAGAAGGGTAAAGTACACGGCCGGGAGCCAGCACAGCATATACGGCAAGCCAAGGCGAAACGTTCGCCATGCCCCGACAAGAGCCAGAATCATGATGGGAACGTACGTGCCGGCCACGACCAGCCGGACGGGCCATGTGGAGAAACTCAGCTCGTTCGGCCAGATGTTCCACATCCGACCGATCTTGACCAGGGCCAGTTGCGCCGCTCGCCCGGGATGCCGCGTGGTCCACTCGACGGCTTCGCGCCGCATACGGCGGTCGAGCCGCACCTCGAACGAATCGGTGGCAAGTGCGTCGTGCTCACGCTCAGCGGCGATAAAGGCGGCGACGAACTTCATATCGCTCGCGCCAGTGGCAATCGGACTGAGCCCATCGTACAGACTGGCGCCAACCTGGAGCGTGGTGGGAATGAATCGTCCCGTGACGTGCCAGTTGCGGACCCACCACGGGGCAAGAACGACCAGCATGGCCGCCAGGACCGCAACGCCAACTGCCGGTTCGTTCCCGGGCAACGCCCGGACGAGTGAACTGCCTGGTGTTCGTTCACGGGAGTTGGAGTCGCCGGTATTTTTCACGGATTGCGAGTCGGTTGGAGTGGCAGCCGACCGCCGGGCACGCAGCCACGCCGCCACCCACCCGAGGCCAACGACTGCCGGCGTGAACAAAAGCCAACTGGGACGCACCAGAATGGCCGCGCCGGCAAGTCCGCCGCCCCCAAGCCCCAGCCAGACGGCTCGGGTTCGCGAGGTACTCCGCCATGCGGCTCCCCAAACAAGAAGCTGAAAGAGCATCAGGGCTGAAAACGGCGCCTCGGTGAGGACCAGGGCACTGGTGACCACTGCCCCGGGATAGACCGCCGTAATCAGGCCGGCAACCAGGGCCGCCGGGCCGCCAAGCAACGCCGATGCCAGCCACCACGCGCCCACCGCGGCCAACGATCCGAAGACGGCGCCTTGGGCCCTCGCCCAGAACAGCGATGGATCCTCGCCGCCAACGAGGAAGATTGGCGCAAGGAGAAAAGGATACCCAGGCGTTCGGAAGACCAGGGCGTCGTATCCGTCGGCTTGGTATCGGTAGTCTTCGCCCTGGGCGATTTCTTGGCCAAGCTGCCAGTAGGTTTCGCTATCGCCGAAGTAAAACCTGCCTTCGGTCCTCTGCTGCCACAGCGCGGCAACCCCCAGTCGCGCCGTGAGTGCGACGAGGAAGATGCATCCGACGTGCTTCCATGCGTGTCGGTTCATGACCGAGCCGTATCCTACGGGCGGAGGCTTCCTGCTGGGGTCGGCGCATACCGCTCCCGACGAAAAAGGCAGGCACTCCATGGTACTCTGCGCACCCCCTTGTGGTCAAGACGCCTTCCCGGATGCGACGGCGGAAAATCAATATCTTGGGAGGTGTGCATAATATACAGCGATTTCGGAGGCGTTCTCGGTGCTGTCGTTGGAGTTGCATCTTTTTTCGATTCTACGAAAAAAAACCAGAAATCTACCGCAAGGATGGTTGACGACGTTCAGCTACCACGCTAAATTGAACGCCGCTGCTTGCGATTCCGATGCTGCGCCGCTTCGTGGCATTGGAATCGATAGTCCTACTGCAACATTTTTGCCTGCAAAGGAGCCTCACATGGCGTCGAATCTGCCCGGGTACGTAGCTTCCGCCCAGCCCAATCCCACGACCAACCGCGTGCCTTGGTTTTCCAGTACGGCGCAGACTTACGCGGGAATCATGCTCTGGTTTGTGTTCTGGCAG
>CAZASB010000134.1:0-12469 GCA_964487655.1 uncultured Planctomycetaceae bacterium | reverse complement strand
AGAACGCCCTTTGTGCCGCGAAAATTGGGACAGTCCCCCTGTGAACGGTTACCGATCTGGCTCATTTCTCCAACGCCGACTTGTACCCCGGAAAAGCCGAGCAGGCTCGCTGCTACCCGCCGATCCGGAAAAATGGAGACATTGCCCTTCCCTTGACGGTCTAGATTTGGTAGTAAACGCCACTATTCTCTTCGGAGCTTGGCGAGGTGCGCCCAATTGCCGCCTCTTCCCCAAAATCACAGACCCCTCTGTCGTGGATCAATCCGATGAAGCGAATAATGCTCCGCGTGGCAGCACTGATTACAGTCGTCGTGCTGGGCCTGATTGCCATTGCCCAGGCCCAACGCGGCAGTAGTGACGAGGCCGATCTGCCGGTCGCGGTGGCTGACGGCTCGGCGGCCGAACAGGCCACCGCGTCAAACCCGTTGCGAAGCAGTGCCGCGGCGGCGGCGACCGATACGTCGCAGTCCACGCAGTTTATGGAGTCGCCGTTGCGAAGTCGAACGACCGCGTCGACTGCGCCGCCAACGGAGCTTCCAGAAAGTCCCGCGGCCGACCCGTTCCATCGGCCGGCGCCCGACGCTGATGCCGCTAAGGCAATGGGCGAGGGCGTTCCGGCGCGGTATGACGCCGGGGTGGCATCCCACAATGAACAGCCACGGGAGCCGGCAGCGGTTGAAATCGCCGATGCCGGACGCGCGGGACTCCGGCCGTATCCGAGCAGCGAGGGCGATCGATACCCGGCGTTGCGTCCTCCGCAAGAGGAGAGCGCCGGCCCAGCCATGGTCGGCCCACGCTTGGGCGTGTCGTTGGCCAGTGATCCACCGGGCAACTTGGCGCCAAGTCAACCGGAACCGCAAGCGATTCCCTCACAACTACCGCCTGCCGTAGGCATTCCTCAAGGTGGTTCTCCAGTCGAATTGCCTACCGAGGGCGCGCCGGCCGCGCGGAGTATGCCCTCGACCAGCGCGGTCGGCGAAGGGCTGATGGGCGAGGGTTCGGGCAAGCCTGGCGGGCAGCATCTCGAAGGCGCTCAAACGCCGCAGATCACAATCGAGAAGACGGCTCCAACGGCCATGCAAGTGGGTAAGGCGGCCACGTTCCTGGTGAAGGTTCGCAACACGGGCACGATTGTCGCCACGGGCGTTGAGGTGCGGGATCAGGTTCCCAAGGGAACGCAACTTACCTCGACAACGCCTCGGGCAAGTCAGGGAACGCGCGGCGAACTGATCTGGTCGCTTGGCACCCTGGAGCCGGGCGGCGAGACGACCGTTGAAATGCAGGTGACGCCAACGGAAGAGGGCGAGATTGGCAGCGTTGCAACCGTCCATTTCAGTGCCGCGGCCTCGGCCAAGGGCGTCGCCACCAAGCCGGAACTGGTCCTCGAGTCGTCCGGGCCCGCGGAGGTGCTCATCGGAGACACGTTCACGCTCACCATCTTGCTGTCAAACCCGGGCAGCGGCGTCGCCACCGGTGTGGTGCTATCGGAACGGATTCCGGCGGGGCTGCGTCATTCGGCCGGCGCCGACCTGGAATACGATATCGGCACGCTCCAGCCGGGCGAGTCGCGGAAGCTGGAACTCGAGTTGGTGGCCGATCGCGCCGGCCCCGTCGCCAACGTGATTCTCGCGCGCGGCGAAGGGAATCTGCGCGCCGAGCACCGGCTGGACATCGGCGTAATCGCTCCGCAACTCGAATTGGCCGTCGACGGCCCACAACGGCGGTTCCTCGAGCGCGAAGCGGTGTACGAAGTTGGTATTTCCAACCCCGGCACGGCCGCCGCAAAGGACGTTGAACTCGTGGCCCATTTACCCGACGGCCTGGAGTTTGTCAGCGCCAACAACGCGGGCCATTACGACGAGGCGACGCGCGCCGTCCACTGGCGGCTCGATGAACTGCCGGTCCAGGAGACGGGCGTCGTCAAATTGGTGACTATGCCGATCCGGGCAGGCGAGCATTCGCTTCGCGTTCGCGGAACGGCGGCGAAAGGCGTCGAGGCGGAGTCGGAGCAGCCCGTGGTCATCGAAGGGATTGCCGCCATCCTGTTCGAGGTGCGCGACGTCGTCGACCCGATTGAAGTCAACGGCGAAACGGTCTACGAAATCAGCGTGCTGAACCAGGGATCGAAGGCGGCCACGAATGTTCGGGTTCACGTGCTCCTGCCGCCGGAAATGCAACCGGTTGCCGCCGAAGGACCGGCCCAGCACGTCATGGAAGGCCGCCAGGTCGCCTTTGAACCGCTTGCCCGCCTCGCGCCAAAGGCCGATACACTGTACCGCGTGCGCGTGCGAGGCATCCAACCGGGCGACCTCCGCGTGCGCGTTCAGGTACTCACCGACGAAATGCGCGACGTGCCCGTGACCAAGGAAGAGAGCACCCGGGTGTACTCCGACCAGTAAAGCAGTACGCCGATGCACCCGTTGAACGACGATTCACCAGAACCGCGGCATAGGCAAGCCGATCCGGCGCGTGCCGGCTGCCCGGGCTGTGCAGGCTGCCAGCCGAACCCTACGGCCACCGCTTCCGATTCGCCCGAGTTGAGCCAGCCGGGGGATGCGGAGCCCGAACCGAGCGTCTCGCACTTGCTCCTTGCGCCAATTGGTCTTTTCGTGCTGCCGATCGTCACGGCCGTGCTTGGCGCGGCGTGGGGAAACGCCGCCGCCGCGGGCGAACTGCTTGGCGGCTTGCTCGGGCTACTACTCGGAATGGGCGCGGCCATCCTCGTGGCCCGCGTTATCGACTGGCGAAAGCGGGCAAAGACCGATTGCGACTGATCCGCTCTCCCTCTTGTGCTCATGCCGGTCCTGCGTTGGTAGATCGCGGCCCTTCGGCGCATCGATAAGTCCGTGCCTTCTTCCCTTTACCTTTCAGGGCAGAGCGTTTGTTACATGGCTCCTTGAGCCTCTCGGATGTAGTCTTCGAGACCGGGGCGAATGTAGAAGCGGGGGATGAGCAGGTCGTCGTCCGGCGCAACCACGCCTTCCTCCACGGCCAACCGAGCCAGCGGCGTGTGTGGATACATACGGATGCCTACGGAGATATGGAGCATGTCCAAGTCCAGCGACCGGGCAAAGGCAAGACTTTCGTCCACCGATTCCTTCGTTTCACCGGGGCCGCCAAACAACAGGAACCCTATGCGCCGAATGCCGTGAACTGCCAGCCGATCGGAAATCTCTCGCACCTCGTCGGGCATAAAACGCTTATTCATCGCGCGGAGCACACCCGGCGATCCGCTTTCGAAGCCCAGACTTACCTCAACGCAACCCGCTCGGGCCATCGCCACGGCAAGCTCGTCGGAAACCTGATGCGGGTACAGGATGCACTGCCATTCCAGATCCAGCCGTAACTCGGCCAACCGGTGGCATAATTCCAAGGCATAGGACGTTGGAAGGTTGAATGTGTTGTCCACGAAATAGATATTGCGAAAGCCGGCCTCGGCAATCTGAGTCACATGCTCGACGATCCGCGAGGGCGACCGCATTCGGACATTCGTCCCCTCCAACGCAGGTGTCGAACAATAGCTGCACGCCAGCGGACAGCCACGCCGAGTTTGCACCGGAACCCAGAGTTTAAGGTCGCGTGGATCGGCAGATGCCCACAGATCGGCCTCCGGAAGAGGCAACAAGTCCAGTTCATCGACGAAGGCCCCAGCCGTGGGCATTTGGCCGCCACGGACGTAAACGCCAGGTAATCCGGCGGTCTCCCGGCCCTGCTCAATTCGCTCGAGCAAGGCCAGGAACACCATCTCGCCTTCGCCACAAACGCCGTAGTCGGCCGCGAGATATTCCAGAGCGGCCTTGGGAAAAATACTATAGCCGGCCCCGCCCACGACGATCCTGGCCTGACTGGCGGCGCGACACGCGGCCACTACGTCCCTTACCGGCTCCAAGAGGAACCTGGTATCCTTCATCGACTGGTCATCGACGTTGCGGATCGATAGCGCGATGACCTCCGGCTGGAATCCGCCGATCGCCTGCCGAACCGCCGAGAGCGGTTCAGAGGCGGTTCGCAGATCGACGAGATGTGTTTCGTGGCCGGAGCGGCGCGCGGCCGCCGCCACCATGGCCAGCCCCAGCGGCAATGTTGGCATATGGACCCATTCGGTGTTCGGTGAAACGAGCAGTATCCTCACGGTTCCTCCTTACTTCAACACCCCGTGGGTGTCTGGAAGTGCTTGTGTTCGCTGGCCTACGGCCTACTCGTCTGCGAAAACGTCACCCGATCGAGCAAGAGATTACGATCTTCCACGCCAGGGATATTCTTGTCGTTGAGAAATACGATCTTGAGGTCGTGTTTGCCCTCGGCCAGTTCGACGTCGAGGAAGTAGGAATGCCACACCTCGCCTGTCAACTGGATCTGGCCCACCGGTCGATCGTCGATGCGGACCTCGACCAGTGGGAAGACGCCTTCGCAGGGCGTGCCCGCGGCGACAATCTCCATGGAGTATTTGCCGCTTGTGGCGACCTCCAATGGCGTGCCGACCCATCCATTACACGCTTGCGCAACGTGACCGTCGCGCACGTGGAAGTGGTCCATGCCTGGCTGGGGCGTCATGCGTTCGCACTGGAGCGTCACGCCGCCGCGCGCGTGGAAGTCGGCGCCCAGGGCTGTCAAAAGCGACGCACCATAGCGCTGGGCCTTCCGCCCGTTGCGATCTTCGGTGTCCCAGCGGAGCATGTCGATCACCACGCGCCCGCGGCCCCGCTCAATCGCCACGGCCGCCGCAGGCGTGGTCAACAGCACGTCATCGTCACCGCGACGATCGCGCGCGACCAGAACCTTATCGACCATGAGGTTGCGGTCTTCGCGCCTCTCGGCGTTAGCGCCGTCGTTGACGAAGGCGATTGTCACCTTGCGGCGTCCCTTTTCAATCCGTCCGAAGGCTGTCACCGTGTGCCAATTGCCCTGCCCAAGCGAGGCAAGGCCCAAGGACTTGTCGTCCACGGATACTTGCACGACGGGATAGACGCCCTCGCACGGCGTGCCCGACGCCAGCACGCCAATCACGTAGCTGCCCGTTTCGGAGAAATCGACTTCGCCCGTTGCCGTGCCGGTGGTGGCGAAGATGACGCCGGGCTCGCGGCGTTCGACAATACCGCCTTCGAGTCGCCAGTCTTCGATCTCGTACGGCGTGGGCGACTTGCCTTCCATGCGTTTAGTCAACAGGCCATCGGCCATCTCGCCGGCTCGGGGCGTGGGATGCCAAGCGATGCCTTCATGCTCGCCCAGCCAGTAGAGGTCTTCGCGAGTGAAGTGTTCCAGCAGCGACTGCCGGTCCTCCGATCGCTGAACCTCGCCACGATAAGGCTGCAAGGCGAAATCGAGTTCCAGAGCCTTTCCGAGTCTCGCCAAGGTATCGGGCGAAGGCCGATGAACAAGCAGGTTTCCACCCCCTCGAACGAACTCGCTCAAGCCCGAGTGGCCGGGCACGTCGCCACGGCAGATCACAAGCCCGTACGACGAGAGGTCGGCCGCTGACGCTCCGGTTTTAACATCGGTAAACTCCAAACCCAACGCACGGAGACCGTATCGATACTCCGGAGAACCCCCGAACAGGGCCGTCTTGCGCACCGAGCCCTTGAACTGGTCCAGGTATGTAAGCAGGTTGGCCAGAATTTGCGCGGCGGCCGGTTCGTCGTCGAACTTCTCGATCAGTCGGAGCTGGCAGCACACCATCAGGCCACTGCCGACCAGTCGTTCCAATAGCGGCGCGTGGTTGAGTCCCTGCCGACTGCCGGAAGCGATGATCGCTCCGGCCGGCCCGCTTACCGGTCGAAGCGGCTCGTGGGAAGTAACCCGGTGATCGCCCCGCCAGAACTTGAGATCCTCGGCTCTCACGTTGTTGAGAACCGGATGACTCGCCCGGAGCGCAAACGTCATGGTCGATTCATGGTCGCCGAGGGTCATGTCAAGCAGGCCCTCCGGATAGCGCGATTGCCGAAGCACCAGTACGCGCCCTCCTCGCGCGGCAAAGCCGAACAGGGCCTCGCGTTCCGATCGTTTGCCGCCAAGGACTTGGGGAGCCGGCTCGAGCGTTTCGAGCGCCCCGGCGCCGATCAACAGCACGTCGACCTCCGCGCCGATGTCGGCCAACGAGGCAACATCCACCGCCGTCGCGCCGCACGACACGAGAAGGCGGCGCGTGGCCCCGCCTGGATCGTACACCCCCAGCCGCGCTTTCGTCGCCGGTAAGACAATCTTCGGGAACACGGCGTAGTGATGTACGTCGTCGAACACCCGTTCGCCATTGCGATGGAGCTGAAGTGTCCAGTTTAACTCGGTACGAGTCGTGACCGCGGGCATGTCTAGCGATACGTCGAGCATCTGCTTTTCCGCTGGGGCGAGTTCCAGAGTGTGGCTGTCGCGATCGATAGCCTTGCCGTCCACCGTTTGCAGTGTCCAGGTTAGCTCAAGGTGCGAAGGCGCCATAATGTCGTTGAACACCTCGACCCGGCGCGACACGCTCTCGCCTGCATAGAACCGGCTGTCGAAATCGTGGCAGTAAGCCGCGACATGCTGATAGGCGTACTGGTGCGCTTGGTAAAGGAGGTTGGTCTCGTCGAGCGGCCCGCCTTCGACGACCGTCCATGGGGAAATGCCGGCCACGCCGAGGCGCCGGTACCCGAGAATCTGCATCTTCCAGCTCTCCGCCTTCGCCCGGTTGCGAGCGCGGCGGTAGTCGCGGTAGGCATCGTCGCCAAGGAACACGGTGTGCCAATCTGGATTGTTCGACGGAATCCATAGAAACTCGCCTATGTACAGCGGCTTCTCCTTGTTCCATGAGAACAACTCCTGGCCGTTGTGGAAGATCGTATGCAACCGCTTCGGCTGCTCGAGCCAATAGATTTCGTTGGGCCAGCAGGTGTATTCGGGATACTCGTGGGGATAATGAATACCGATGCAGTCGGCCACACCGCCCGGATCGCCGTCGGACTCGTAGAACATCGGCCGCGTGGGATCCCACTGCTTGACCAGCTTTCCCATGCGGATCAAATCGGTCTTGGCCGGATGCTCGTCGTTGAGCCGCCCGCCGTGAAATTCGTTTTCCAGGCTCCACATGACCACCGACGGCCGGTTCTTGTCGCGGTCGATCATGGCGTGCAGGTGGCCTGCGTAGTTTTCCCAGAACACGGGATCGTCGAGCCGGTACACACCATCGTCGTTCCATACCGCGCCTTCGACGATCATCAACAGCCCCAACTCGTCGGCCACGTCGTAGTGGACGCTTCGCCACGGCTGGGTGTGCGTGCGGAAGGCCACGCACCCGCAACGCTTGATGGCCGACCATCGCTCGGCGATTTCCCCGCGGCTCATGGGACTGTGCGGCGGCCACCAGGAGGTTGCCAGCAGGTTGATGGGCACGCCGTTGAGAAAGAACCGATGCCCCTCGACCCAGAACTCGCGGAACCCGAACCGCGTACGGAGCCGATCGCCGCTGGAAAGCTCGCTGCGAAGATGCAGCAGGTGGGGATCGACGTGTGACCAAAGAGGCGGATCCTTCCACGACTTGCGGAGCGTTGCCTTGGCGGTCTTTCCCGCAGGAATGGAAACGCGCTGAGGCGCGAAGCTAATCACGTCGCGGTTGCCGTCTTCCACGGCGGCAAGGAGTTCAACCTCCGCGTCTTCGTCCGACTCGTTGGCGAGCGTGTACTCGACAACCAGCTCTCCTTGGCGAACCGACGGCCGGATGAACAGGTCTTTTGTATAGACGGCCGAGCGGGCCTCTAGCGACACATCGTCCCAGATGCCGTACAACGAGTAAAGACCGCCGATGGGCGACAGGATGCGGTCTCGCGGCATGTAGCGAACCCGCGCCCAATCGGCCTTCTTGCTGAAGTCCACTTCGGGCAGTTCAGGCGTAAAAATGCCGGTCCAATCATGGCAGCCAACCAACAGCTCGTTGGGCCCGTCCAGTCGGACGGCATTGGTCACGTCGACTTCAAAGGGTCGGTAGCCGCCGAAGCAGCCGCCCACGCGTTTGCCGTTTACCAAGACGCGGCTGTTGTACTTCACGCCGCCGAAACGGAGTTTCAGCCGCTTGCCCTCCATGACGGCCGGTACAGAAAACTCGCGGCGGAACCAGGCGCGCTGGTAGTCGTGGCCGTTGAGATAGCCCGGCACGGCCCGATCGCGCCACGCACTCGGATCGGGCGCCTGGTCGAGCGACTCGGCAGATTGGTATTGCCAGGTACCACTCAGGTCGAGGGTGGCTCGCTCCGCGGCCAGGGCGGCGCCGAGGGGGAGAAAGAATGCGACGAGGCACATAGGTAGGATATGGCGATTGATCATGGTCTACCTCCGAGTACGGTTGTAGCTGAAGTTGCCGGTTTTGATAGGCTGGAAATTGGCAAGGGATAGAACATTTGCATAACCGTCCCCTTCAACCGATAAGTGGACAGGTCCATGTTTTCGGCTTTCGTTTTTTTCCGTGAATCTAGTCTTCTGGCTGAAAAATGAACCAGTCCCTTTACCGACCCGTGAACGACTACACATTTGCATTCCCTGGAGTCGAGTCTATGCAACAGGGCTTGAATCGTCAATCGTTTACAGGCGAGAAAGATTGGCGGCTACGGTAACAGGCCAGTCACAAAACCGGCTGGGCAAGCCCGCGGAGAAACTCGATGAAGATGAAGAAACGCTGGATGTCAAGTTCCACGGACGCCCCGGGGGCTTGGCGGGCTTCTGGATACGGGATAGACTGGAAAGGCATCAGTTTTCTGAGCGTCGGTAGCCGGCCTTCTTCACCCTTGGAGAATGGCTTGTTCGCCGCTGGCTTTTTCAACGAATGGACACCTACTTTACGGAAGGAATCGCATGGCTCGCCAGCCCCAACGTTCCACCACCCGCTCCTCGGCCAAAGCGGCTGCCGCGAAGACGAACGGCAAGCCGGCCCATCGCGCTAAAAAACTCTCGCGCACGCGCAAGCCGGAGGAGATGTCGCTCGACCAGTGGCAGGTGGAACTTCGCCGGCAGTTCGGTCGCGAGCAGCAGTTCACGCTGGAGAACGTCGGGTCGGAGCGGCTGTTCTCCGACTATCGTGTAACGAACCCGGCTTCCGGCAAGAGCTATCGCGTGGCCATTCGCGGCTGCGCCCTTGGTGAGAACTACTGCTCCTGCCCCGACTACGCCGTCAATGCGCTCGGCACGTGCAAGCACATCGAGTTCACCCTGGCCCGGCTGGAGGAGAAACGCGGCGCCAAGGCACAGCTTGCCCTTGGCTTCCATCCGGAATACTCGCAGGTGTACCTGCAATACGGTGCCCGCCGCGAGGTCGTCTTCCAAGCGGGGACCGAATGTCCGCCGGCACTGAAGCGGTATGCCCAGCGGTTCTTCGACGAATCTGGCCGCCTGAAGGACGGCCAGCACGCGGGGTTCCATCTTTTTCTGAAGAAGGCAGGCGGTCACGAGGTGCGTTGCTACGATGATGCGTTGCGGTTCATCGCCGAGCTGCGCGATCGGGAGCACGTGCGGACCGAGGTAGAACGTCTGTACGGACAGGCCAATACGACGGCATGGCGGCGGCTGCTCAAGGTGCCGCTCTACCCGTACCAGCGCGAAGGCGCCCTGTTCGCCACGAAGGTCGGCCGGACGCTCATCGCCGATGACATGGGCCTGGGCAAGACCATTCAGGCCATCGCCGCGGCGGAGATTCTCGCCAAGGTGGCCGGGATCGAACGCGTGCTGATCGTCTCGCCCACGTCGCTGAAGCATCAGTGGAAGCAGGAGATCGAAAAGTTCGCCGGCCGCCAGGCGTTGGTCGTCGAGGGCCTGTTGCCCGAACGGCGCCGAATCTACAAGGCCGAGAGCTTTTACAAGCTGGTCAACTACGACGTGATCCATCGCGATCTCGAAGACATCGCCGCGTGGCAGCCCGACTTGGTCATCCTCGACGAGGCCCAGCGCATCAAGAACTGGAAGACTCGCGCCGCGCAGAGCGTCAAGCAGCTTCAATCGCCGTTTGCCATCGTGCTGACCGGCACGCCGCTGGAGAACCGGCTTGAAGAGCTGCACTCCATCGTCGAGTTTGTCGACCGCTTCCGCCTGGGCCCCATGTTCCGCTTCCTGGACAAGCACCAGGAGGTCGACGAGACGGGTCGCGTGGTCGGGTATCGCAACCTATCGAAGATAAGCGAGACGCTCAAGCCCATCCTAGTGCGACGCACCAAGAAGGAAGTGCTCGACGATCTGCCCGAACGCATGGACAAGCAGTTCTTCGTGCCCATGAC
Organism: uncultured Planctomycetaceae bacterium; assembly: GCA_964487655.1. GTDB lineage: Bacteria > Planctomycetota > Planctomycetia > Pirellulales > Thermoguttaceae > PWXP01. The sequence continues at coordinate 2,243 of CAZASB010000134.1, read as the reverse complement.
CCAGCAGCAAATCGAGCATCATGAAGAAAACCGCGAGACGGTCGCCCGGCTGGTGGCCAAGTGGCGGCGATATGGGTTCCTGAGCGAGGCCGATCAGCTCCGCATGCAAATCGCGCTGCAAAACATGCGCATGTCGTGCGATAGCACCTACCTACTCGACCACGAAACCGACCACGGCACCAAAGCCGACGAGCTGATCGAACTGCTGGGCGAGACGCTCGAAGAGCCGGACAGCAAGGTGGTCATCTTCAGCCAGTGGACTCGCATGCATGAAATCGTGGCTCGCCGGCTGGAGAAGCAGGGATGGGAGCACGTGCTGTTCCACGGCGGCGTGCCGAGCAAGCATCGCATGGAACTCGTCCGCCGGTTCCGCGAGGATCCCAAGTGCCGGCTTTTCCTGGCGACTGATGCCGGCGGCGTGGGGCTGAACCTGCAACATGCCTCGACCGTGGTCATACTCGACCAGCCGTGGAACCCAGCCGTACTCGAACAGCGCATCGGGCGGGTCCACCGACTGGGCCAGCGCCGGCCGGTGCATGTGGTCCATTTCATCGCCCAGGGCACGATTGAAGAGGGCATGCTCAACTTGCTGAAGTTCAAGAAGTCGGTCTTCTCCGGTGTTCTGGACGGCGGGCAGGACGAGGTCTTCCTGGGTGGCACGCGTCTGAAGCGGTTCATGGAATCGGTCGAAACGGCCACCGACTCGCTCTCGGCCAGCACGCCCTCGCCAGTCGCGTCAATTGAGCCGGACGAGGCGTGCGATTCCGTTGCGTCGGACGAACGGCCTACGGCGTCAACCGATGCGACGGCGGCGGCGATGGCGGAACGGCCGCCGGCTCAAACGCCTGCCGCTTCGGTCGCGCCCGAGCAGTTATGGAGCGATCTGGCCACGGCCGGCATGGCGATGCTCGACGGCCTGAGCCGCATGTTCGCCTCCGGCTCCGCGCAGGGCGATTCGAAGCCGTCCGGCCCCGGCCGCGCCGTCCCAAGCGCGCCGACCGGGCTGCTGGAGCGTGACGAGCGCACGGGCCAAACCTACATGAAGCTCCCCGTGCCGGAGCCAGAAACGCTACAGAAACTGGTCGACGTCCTCGCCGCGTTCACGCGACGGTAACGAAGCTTTTCTCAAACCGATTGGCACGTTCCATTGCGCTATATGGCAACTTCCGCTACCGATCAAAGTACAGATCGGTGGGTTGCCTTCGACCAGAAAGTGTGGCATGGTGTGTGATACTCTGATGCCTCTATAGATAGGAATCCTGTAAGGCGGCGTAAGACCGAACAGAAGACCAGGAGGCCATTGTAAGCCCGGCCACCTTGGCGTACGTTAGGCGGATCACCGCACCCACATGCGAGCCCATTTGGACTGAACCTTGTATGGTCCGCCAGTGGGTGCCAGCGAATAGAGTTTCTGCTCCTGGAAACCGAGGTTGGAAATGCGAGTACGGCCCACTTGAAGTCCCCAGGGATACTGCCGCGTGGGGCCGAGCAGGCCAAGATCCGAGCATGGAATGCGAATTTCCGCCTCCCAGCGGTCTTCGTATTGTTTCACAATGGCTTGTGTTCCCGGATTCCACAGGATCGGCATCGAGTCGCGGCTGATGATGGCCTGATCTGCCGACTCGTCCCAGATGGCGCCATTCGGATTCAACACAACTTTGAAATAGCTCCGTTCGGGACTGTCAATGTAGATTTCCAGCACATCATCAATTTGGCGGTGATGGCAGCGTGTGTAACCTTGTTCCCGTATACATTCGCAAGAGTCAGCAGTGCTGCGTGGGGGTCCCTTTCATACATATAGCCAATCAACCCTAAGTGGTGTGAAGGTTGCCCTTCACGCAAAAGTGTCGTGTAACGGCCGAAATCTGCTCCTTTTCCGCTGGAACTCTTGTCTGCTTCTGCAAGCCAGTTCGCTGCTTCCTCCCGCGTTGCCTTGTCCTTCGCTTCAAGCAACCGCAAGACAGCAGTGGTGATCGTCGTCTTCGGTATCTTGAGCTGTTCGATAATCACCCCAGGAATCATTGCTTCTCTCATGTTCCGCGCATGACTAGAGAAATAGACAAGCTGTAAAACCAGTTCGGCATCGCCTCCCGCCAGCTTTCGCACTCGGTTGAGTCTTTCACGGAAAGCCTCTTCGGTTCCCGAAAACATCTCGTTGGCGTTGGTTGACAAAAGTCCTCTGATGGCTGTCTGAACGGTTGGGTCGAGTCGCGGAGCGCTGGGTTGTGTCTCATGTGTTTTCC
>CAZASB010000133.1:0-12653 GCA_964487655.1 uncultured Planctomycetaceae bacterium | reverse complement strand
GGCGGCAAAGGCGGGCGGGAAGCAGGAAAGTTTTTGCAAAGCTTGGCTGTAGCTGGCCAGTCACGAATCCTCCGGGGCGAGCCCGGAGGGGAAACTCGCCGTAGTTGCCAAACCTCGTCCCACCGGGATAAATCCGGATGGTGGCGTTTGTGGAGTTCCATTGCCTACATGCGATCAGGAGAAACGTCATGACCGGGATGCGACACACGGCCTTCATTGCAGGAGTTTTCGCCTTCTTCATCCCTGGTCCGGTGGTTGCCGACAACGGCGATGCGATGCTGATGGCTCGCGGCGGTTGGGAGAAAAGTGACTCGGGCAAGACATTGAAGCAAGAGTTTCGCTTCGTCAACAATCTGGTTGCCTACGGACTGAACTACTCGGTCGAAATCCCCGAGGGAACGCTGCCCGGGAAATGCGTGCCGCAGCGCGAGCAGGCCGGAGGCAAGCTTATTGCGCTGGGCATGTCATCGCCGGCCCGGGCGAACTGGTACTATCAGTCGTTCATCGGTATCCAGGTGGACGGCATGAGTCTCCACGACATGCCGGGTGAGTTCCGCGAAGTTCGCCAATTCGGACCAGATACACTGCTGGAGGGCACATGGACGACGCCCAAGGGACCAGTCTACTTGCGGCTCATGTTGCGCAACCACGACGACAAGCTGCTCGTGCAGGTAGCACTCGCCCCGGAAACCGAGGCTCAGCGGCTGGAAGTAAGCCTGAGCGCCTACCCGCAAGGATTCGACCAACCTCGCAAGCGACGGTTAGCCACGGCCACACGCGACGTCGAGTCGCCCGCCAGCGTTGTACTGGACATGGGCGAGGAGCGTTGGGCGCTGCTCTACGACGAGTTGCTGCAAACCGTGAAGACGGCGGCCGGTCCTTGCGGCGTGGTCTACGTGCCGGACGAACTCGACGCGGCCGTCGTTGGCCTGGGGCCTTACAACGTGCGCACGACGTTTCGGAACAAGCCGGGCGGCCGCAAGATCACGCTGGGCGTCTGGGATTTCACGCCGCAACATGAAGCGGCGCCCATCCGGCGGTATCTAGCCGAGTCGGGACCGACCATCGCCGACGATCTGGCCCGACTGGCCGAGACCGACTGGCTGGCCGGCCCCGTTCCCGCAACTCAGCTTACGCCATCGCGCGTTGCGGAACTGGCCAAGGTGGTCGAGGCGCGGCGCCGCCCAACATCCTTCGACCAGATGACCAACACGGTTGTCACGCCGCACGTTGCGTGGGCCAAGCCACTGCCGGGCGGTCCGGTTCGCCTACTGGTGGTCGGCCCGCGATGGGAACAGCGTGAGACGGTCGAGCTGGCCCAGCGGCTCGACGTGGCGTATCAAACTGTTTCCCTCTCGGCGCCCGACAGCCTGCTGAACGCCAGCTCGCTCTACCTGTACGGCTCTTACGACGTCTACGGCTATCCGCGCAAGAACGAGACCGACGTGCTCTTCGAGATGGCCGACAAGCTCCGCGCCGCCAACGACTGTGTGATCCTCACCGGGTTCCAGCCCAAGCTGATGCCGGAACAACTGCGCGGCGAGTTGCTCGAAAGGATCCGTGCCGGTACGGGGCTCATCCTGCTGGGCGCGGCCAAGGGGTTCCTGGCGGAACTGAAGGACCAATTGGAACCGGCCGAATGGGCGGCCGACGTCGTGCCGCTGGCCGCGCTGCCCGCTTTAGATCGTATGGTCGCCGAGAATCAACCCATTGCCACGGCCTACCGATGCGGCAAGGGCCGCGTGCTCGTCTTGCACTACGCCGGCGGACGGCTGGCCCTCACGCCCGGCCTCGGTCACGAGGATCCCAACGTGCTCGGCTACTACGACTACTTCCATGGCCTGGTTGCCTCGGCCGTCTTGTGGGCGGCCCAACGCGAACCGGCCGTGCGAATCCGTTTTACCGATAAGCCGGGCGAGGTAATTGTCGATGCCCAACAGGCCGTGCCCAGCGCGGTGATCGAGGTGATGGACCACGACCCGGCGCGCGGATTCCGCGAGCAGGCCGAACGGAAACTCGATCTGTCCGCGGGCGAAAGCCGCCACGCGCTGCCGCTGCCCGGTCCGGCCACCGGGCCACGGCTGGTAAGCGCGTGGATTAAACAGGATGGCAAGACTCTCGGCTGGGCAACCGGCTACGTCGATTTGGGCGCCGACGCGCCGCACATCGAATCACTCACGCTCACCGAGCCGGCTGTTGCGCCAGGCGGAACCGTGTCGGGCACGGTCGAGCTGAGCGCTGAGGCGTCCGGTGCCGTGATCGAGTTGGAACTGTCCGATTCGCTGGGCCGCCTGCTGGCCAGGCTCCGCGTTGCGCCGACCGGTGCAACCGCGGCCTTCCAGTTCAAGCTGCCCCAGACGGTGACCCTACTGCATGAAGTGCGTGTCCGGCTCCGACAGGCGGATCGGTTGCTGGACCAGCGAGTTGCCGAGTTCAGCGTGCCGGACCGAACGGTCGACGATTTCCACTTCCTCGCCTGGAGCGACGGCGGAAATCACGCGGTGCGGCACTTCATCAATCGCGAGCTGGCCGCGGGCGGGGTCGATTGGATCGACAACACGGGCATGACCGGTGGCGACGCCATCCGTGCGGCGGCCTCGTGCCGCAACGCGGCCCGGTACAATCTGCGAAGCATCCCCTACATCACGCGAATCAGTTCCAGCCAAGCGAATCCCGGCCCGCGCCGACCGTGCCTTACCGATCCGAAGCACCTCGAGAGTTGGACGGCCGGCCTAGCCGACCGGGCCGACGGCGCGTCGGCGTTCGGTCCGCCAGGATACACGCTGGGTGACGAGAACTACCTGGTACACGGGCAGGTTGACGTATGCACGTCGCCCACGTGCCTGGCCGCGTTTCGCGCGGAACTCGAAAGGCGTTACGGGTCGCTCGACGCACTGAACGCGGCCTGGCGAACCGCGTTTGCCCGTTGGGACGACGTCGCGCCGGCCACGTTCGACCAGATCAAGGAACAGCCCGAGCATTGGCCGCGCTGGGCCGATCACCGGATGTACATGGACCGCGTGCTGACCCAAGCGCACGCGGCCGGTCGCGAGGCCATTCGCCGCGCCGATCCCGACGCCCGGGTCGGGTTCGACGGCGTGTTCGACTTGAACAGTTGGCACGGGTACGACTTCTACCAGCTCTGCCGAGCGTGCGACATGGTGCAGGTGTATGCTTGCCGCCCACCGCAAATCGAGTATTTGCGTAGCTGGAAGCAGCCTGGCGCTATTGTCGGCGCCTGGTACAACCACACGGGCAACTACGACGAGGTCGCGGCCAAGCGGCTGGGCTGGGATCTGCTGCTGCACGGCTTCAACAGTAGCTGGTATTGGACCAGCTACAACACGGGCCCCGCAATGCTGTTCCCCGACTTGCGAGCCGCGCCGCAGTTCATCTGGATGCAACAGTCGCACGCCGAGATCATGGGCGGCATCGGCAAGCTACTGCTCCATGTTCGGCGTGAGCAGGACGGCATCGCCATCCACTACAGCCAAGCCAGCGTCCATGCCGGCACGCTCACTGGGCGGACCCACTCGCGAGCCCAACTGGGCTTCGCACGCTTGGTCGAGGATATGGGCCTTCAGTTCGACATGCTCTCGTACGAGCAGATCGAACGGGGCGAACTCGGTAAGTACAAGGCCCTGCTCATGCCGGCTTCGACGGCCGTGAGCCCAGCCGAGGTCGAGGCCATCCTAAAGTTCATTGAAGCCGGCGGACTGGTGATTGCCGACACCATGCCCGGCATCCTCAATGACCACTGCCAGCTTGTCCGGCCCGGACTGCTGGACGGGCTGTTCGGCGTCGTTCGAACCGGTCTGCCCGAAAAAGCGGGCGAAGAGCCGATTCGCGTCGAGGCCGAAGGACTCCAAACAGAGCTGCCGCTGCCCGCGTTCGCCAAGAACCTCGCGCCGGCCGAAGCCAAGCCTTGGGCCATAGCCGGGGATTCGCCCGCCGTACTCGTCCATCAGGTAGGCAAGGGCTGGGCCGTCGTGCTCAACACGGCCATCGAACAGTACGACAGCCTGCACAACGGGGGGAATACCCAGGCAGTTTGCCAGGTGGCCTCGCGACTGCTGGATTTGGCCGGCATTCGGCCGCAAGTTCGCGTGACGGCCGACGGAATGGACGTCGATGCTTGCGAGATTGTCCGCTTCGCCGACGAGGAAAACGACGGAATCCATTATGTCTCGATCGTGCGGGACCAGCGAGCCGCCGGCGTCGAGGCGCAAGACGTGACAATCCACTTCCCCAAATCGGCTTGGCTCTACGACGTTCGAGCGAAGAAGTCGCTTGGCCATGCGCAAACGGTCGAGACCAAACTCGTGCCAGGCGATCCGAAGATATTCGCGCTGCTTCCCCACGAAGTTAGCGCCCTGGGAATCACACCATCGACTGCCAAGGTCGCGCTCGGCGCAACGGCCGTGTTCGACATCACGATCCAAACCGGTGCTAACAAGCCGGCCGGTTTACACTGCGTGCGTGTTGAACTACTCGGCCCGAACGGCAACATCATCAAGCACTACTCCCGCAACCTGCTCACCCGGCAGCCGAGCGTATCATTTTCGTTCGACACCGCCCTGAACGATCCGGCCGGCACGTGGACGCTTCGCGCCACCCACATTGCCACCGGTCGAACCGCCAGTGTGCCGTTCGAGGTGGGAGATCGTTAGGTAGACCAACCAGTTGCACGTCGATCAGTATTGCATGCTGATCCTCTTCTATCTGTTATCTGTTCGATCAGATCGTCCGCTTCTCCAACGGAGCAGCCAACGCACGAAACACAACTCTCCAAGGTCATTTGTCTTACTTCTCACCCATCTTCCCGGACAAATCGTCGGCCATGCGGTCGGCATGACGGCAGGCGTTGGCGGCGAGGCGCGCACAGTGGTCTGTCAACAAGGTAATGGCAGCCTGCTGGTCCGTCTCCCAGAGTTGCATGGCGCGGGCCTCGATTTGAAGCTGAACGGCCAATGCGTCGCGCTCGAAGGCTTCCCAGGCCAACCACACAATCGGAATGCGCCGAGCGTCGTCCGCATGGACCGCGTCTTGCAGTCGTCTGAACTTCCACCAAGCGGAATCGACGTTGAAGTCGAACGTGCCGGCCGGTGAATCGAACTGATAGGCCAAGGAAAGCTGCTGGCGAACCTCGGCCGGTCGATAGTAGCTCTCCGGCGTGTGAGAAATGCCCACATACCAGGGCGTGAGCACGCTCGTCGAGGGCTCGGCCGTCGTGCGCCAGTAGACGCAGCCGATGGCCGGAGGCATGTCGGCGCGGAGCTGGAAGACGGCGCCCTCCTGCGTGGTTGGCGTGCTGAGCGTGCCAGGCGAGCCGGTAAAGCGGAGCAGGCGGGCAAGGGCCGCGACCGTCAGTTTTTCTTTCGGTCGGATACCCACCGGCGGCGGCGAAGCGGGCGACCATGGCTCCTCGCACCCGGCGGCCAACTGCCGGCCACGCCAGCGGCGTGGGTCGGACGGATCGGCCCGATTAATGTTGTACACCTTGCGGAAGTTGAACGGCTCGCCTGCGTTGGGATCGTGCCAACCGCGCGTGACGGCGTAGGAGATCAGATCGGGTGATGCGAGGAAGTTGTCGGAATCGACCAAGTCAATCTCGGCGATGATATGGACGTTCGGCAAGGCGACGATCATATCATCCGGCACGCGCTGGGCGACCCAACGCCGCCCGCGAACGGCGGCGAACAGCCACGCCTCGCGGGGATCGGCAATGGCATACGTTCGCCCGGAATCGGCATAGCCGAACCGCTCAACGAGTTGGCCTGCCAGGAGCACGCCTTCGCGGGCGGTCCGCGCCCGCTCGGCCACAAGGCGGCGGAGCATGTAGCCGATGCCGCCGTCGCGGATTTCACCTTTCTTTACGAGCGTGTCGTAGTCGTCTTCGCACGTACGGCAGCCGTCGCTGACAACGGCCACACCCCACTCGTTCAGATATCCGTCGCTATACTCGATGCCCGGGTTCTGGCTCCAGAGGAAGGACCACGTTTGCTCCACCTGCGGAAGCCGGCCGCCGCGGCGGAGCACGACCTCGTCACCGGGCGCATGCCGCAGTCTCGGTATCTGGCGGAAGTTGAGAATCCGTCGCCCGCCGTTCTGCTCAAGGTGCGACAGGAGTACCGAGCCATCGGCCGACGCTTTGCAGCCCACGAGAATGGCGTAGCAGGCCCACGCGGGATGGTCCGCCGGGGTCATGAGCAGGGACAAGACGATGGTGGTGATCAGGCATCGGAAAACTATTGACATCATGCGCTCCCGTGGCAAGAAGGGGAAAGGGCCGCTGGCGGACTTGTCCCAGCGGAAAGGTAGGGTGGGTCAAGCAAGCCGCATTCTTGGCGAAGCATCGGTCGCTACTACCGGCTCACTTCCACGGCACGGGCCGCAAATCCGGCCGAGTGCGGCTTGCGCGGACCCACCAAAGATATGTTCTTCGTTCACGATAGCCACGGACCATGGCCCATGGGATCCAACCGGACCGCTCTCGCTCAATCCAGCTTCTTCATGCGGATGGCGCGGAACTGCACCGGGTCGCTATGCCCGTTAAAACCAAAGTGGCCCTTCACGTTGTTCGCGCCGGTGAAATGTTCCACGGGGTACATGAACGTGGCCGGATCGACCTTGGCAACATCGACCTCAAGAATCACGTATCCGTTTAACTCGACCTTGGCCGTCGTGCCGACAATCGTCGACTCTTGGAAGTTCCACTCGCCGGTCGGCCGCAGGTAGCCTCGGTGCGCCGGAACGCGGGCGTAGACTGAGGCGTGGGCCTGTTTCGGATTGAGGTCGTAGAACCCCGGGCAATTGGGATCGTTGTACTTGGGATGGCCGTCGTCGAGCACCTGCAATTCGCAGAAGCTGTTCCACGTTCCGTGGCCTTCGCCCGGATAGCGAATGGCCAACCCGTTGTTGCCGCCCGGCGGTAGTTTGAACTCGAGGCGAGATACGAAGTCGCCATATTCTTCCTCGGTAAAGATCGTGCCGCCCTTGCCCGGCTGGCAGGTGATCGCGCCTTCTTCGACCATGTAGTTCGCCGTATCACCGGCCCAGCCCGTTAGGTCTTTGCCGTTGAATACCGACTGGTAGCCCTCGTCGCCGTGGGACGCGAGGATGACGTTGGCTTCGTCGCTTCCGATCTCGCGGATAAAAATGTCGCGCCAGCGCATTTCCTTGCCATGCGTCTGTAGCTGAATCGGGCCTACTTTCACCAGGGGCCGACGCTCGGCTTCGGGCAGTTTCTTATCGTAATAGTTGTAAAGGCGTGCATGGTCGACCACGAGCTGGCCGTTGAGCCACACGCTCACTCGCTCGCCAGTCATAACGACGCGCACCGTATCCCACTCGCCGATTGGATTGTCGGCCTTCACCAGCGGATCCTTGCCGGGCGTTCCGGCCGGATTGTTCCACAGACCGCCGCTACCTTTATCCGCGCCATGCTTGAACTTGGTTTCGTCGCTCGAGTCCCAGATCGACACCTGCGGAACGCCTCGAAGGTAAATACCACTATCGGCGCCAGGCACCATCTTATAGGAGGCCCACAGTTCGAAATCGCCGTAGAACTTGTCAGTCGTCAGGTAGAGCCCCGTTCCATTGTTGACCAGCTCGCCGGCGTCGACGCACCAATGCTGGTTGACGTCTTCCATGCTGGCGGCCTTTTTCGCGGCCAATTCCTCCGGCGGCAGGGCAATATAGTTGCGCGGGTCTTCCGTCTTCACGCCCCACCAGCCGGCCAGGTCTTGGCCGTTGAACAGGGCGGCGAATCCCTCGGGCGGCACGTTGTGCTCCGCGGCGGAGCAACACAACGTCCAAAAACCAGACAGAATCACGGCCGCACAGCAGATCGTACGTAGTCTCATCTCTCGTAGCCTCCTCTAAAACAGTGGTGATTGTCGCCCATACGGCAAGCCCAAGTCTAGCATGGCAGGTGGTAGGGGTTCAACAGGCAGGCGGGGAAAGTGCGCAAAACCCTAGCTCCCAGGTGGTATCTCCAGTCCACAAATGGCCATGGATTCCTTCGAGCCCTTACGGCAAATCGCGCAGAACAATCTTACCCGGATTGACCACCGCGTGCTTGATCCGCTGCCGCCGCCACGTGTAGGTGATGTGTACGAGACCGTCGGACGTCTGGATGATGGCCGGATAGCTGTACTCGCCCGGCTCGTCTTCCAGCACCAGGGCCGCCTGCCATGTTTCGCTATCGTTCGAAGCGGCCACGTTCAGCGGCGAGCGGCCGCGGGGCGCGTGGTTGTAGACCAGCAGGTGGCGGCCGTCGGCCAGCGTCACGGCGTCAGTTCCGGCGTTCGGATTAGGCAGCGCTGTAAGCGTCATCGGGCCCCACGTGCAACCCAGATCGTCGGAGATGATTCGGAACACTTTCCCTTGCCGCGTGCGGCCCAGAGCCATGAGCTTCTCGCCGCCCAGCAAGAGAATGCTCGGTTGGATGGCGCCGATCTCCTTGCCGTCGTTGATCGGGCCGGTCCGCTGCCAAGTACGGCCCAAGTCGGCCGTTCGCTCGAAATGCGCGCGCCAGCCGTCATGCTCCGTGCTGGACCCGGCCAGGATGGACCCATCGGGCAGTTGTACGGGCTTGTTCTTCACCGGGCCGTCGATCTGTTCGGGCAGGCGGCACGGGTGCGACCAAGTTTGCCCGCCGTCGTCGCTGGTGGTCATCATGCCCCACCATGCACTCGGCTTGGGGCCGACCTTATAGAATAGCATCAACGGCCCAGCCTTTGGCTGGAACAGCACCGGATTCCAACATGGATAGCGGTGAACCGAACCGTCCGTTCGCTCGTACTGCACGCCGTTGGCCACCTCGGTTGGCGCGGACCACTTACCATCGACTTGCCGCGACACCCAAATACCGACCTCCGGATGCCCTTCTCGCGGACCGCCGAACCAGGCCGCGACCAGCCCGTCGCGTCCTTCGGCGATGGTCGACGCGTGACAGCTCGGAAACGACGCCGTCTCAAAGATGAACTTTGATTGGACCAGTCCCGGCTGATCGGCCGCAACAAGGCTACCGGCCGAGTGCAACCCGGAAGCCAAGGCAAACAGGAAAATGGCACGCAGCATGGTCATCTGTCTCCTCTTTGGTTGACCCAATTTGACCATTCGCATTCTACTATCCTTCGACCAGTAATACAATGACGCCAGGACGGAACCAGAAGTCACTATCGGGGCGGCCCCATGCTTCCGTTGCTCCTCAATCACCACAATCTGGCCGCGCAACCGAATCGACCAGGGTCAGATTGCGAAAGCCCTTGAAGCGATGGAAGGTCAGATAGTTCGCGTCATGGAAGTTGTGCGCGCCGCCCACGCCGTCGTCATACGCAGTCCGGATAGCCGCGATCATGTCGTCGCCGTCGATGACCCAGTCGGGATACTGGAAGCCGTGATGGCTTGGATCCGGATGGTACAGCAGGATGCAGCGAGTTTCCCAGTTCACCAGATCCTTTGACCGCAGCAAGGCCAGCGTATTGCGCACCGATCCGCCGAAGTTCGGATTGCTTAGCGACCAATAGGCTTTTGACTCCGCGTCGTAGCGAATGGTGAACTTGTGCCCGCCGCCGGGAAAGTCGACAAATCCAGTCTCCGGGTCGAACGCAGCCTTCTTGCCGTCCTGGCTAATCTGCACGACAGCGGCTTTTTCGGGAACGCCGGCAACTCGCAAGATGTCTACCATTCGGCCGTCGGGAGTCAGGACGGCATTCCCTTCGAGCCAACCGTTGAATCGCCCGTCCAGCCAGCTTGGATCACGCGCGAGGCGGTCCGACGCCGTCCAGTTCGACGCCTTGAGCAGATCCGCGTCGACCGGGGCCGACATCACAAACGCGCGGAACCACTGCCCCCAACGGTTTCCCCCTTGTTCGTCTTCCATGGCTCGCCAAATACGCCCGTTATGAATAACCATGGGCATGGGTGCCGTGTGGTAGGAAAGGTTGGAAAACAGCAGGCCTGTATTCTCATCCTTGGCCTCGGTCCACGTGCGTCCGCCGTCAGGCGACTTGCGAATAATGCACTGCCCGTGCCGATGCCCGGCGCTGCTGCCCATCATGTAGACCGCGCCCTGGTGATGGAAGATATTGACCCAGAACGCGTCTTCCACCCGCGCGACGTGCTCCCACGATTGCCCCCGGTCGACCGACCGATATACGTGCGTAATGGCGTTCATCCTCTCGGTACTCTTCGGGCCGAACTCGTCGTGCTTGGCCAGATAGGTTCCATCCGGCAGAATGACGATGCCCGGCGATCCGATATAGATGCCGGACGACGCTGGCGAATACGCGACTACCACGCCCGGTGCCTTACTACGGTCAGACTTCGGCGACTCGTCGGCGCAAAGCATCTGTGCGCAGGTTGCCGCAATAATCAACATTGCCGTGGCGAACATGTGCATGAAGCGTTTCATGACTCGTACTCCCAGGGGTTGGTATGGCTGGTTTCGATCACCTCGCGGCGCCGGGGCATTCGCGCCACGGCGCCGGAGCGGGGAATCCGTCGCGCGACGCCGTCATTCCGCGAGCAGCCTTTGCAACAATTCGGCGGGCGGGCTTTCCATAAGCATCGTATTGGTAGCCGCGTCGGTAATCGGCGGACCAATGTCGCGTTCTCGCAAGAACTCGTGGAAGCGGCGAATGTGGTCCGCGTCGTAACTCATGTGCCACAGCGTCAGGCCCAACGACGATCGCGCGCCGATGGGCTCGTCCACAACCGGCGACGCGCCCGACGTTATACTCAACGCGGTCATAATCCTGCGGTTTTCGCGCGGCTGACCAAACCGCCGTGTTGGCAACGGCAGCCAGCACAACAAGACTAATCGTGCGTTTCGAGCGCGTCAAGCACCGAAATCCAAACTTCTCTTATTGATGGACCCTCGGGGGGGGTAGCTATAAGGCTTTGTGTCATAAGGGGTTGCGCGACACGGACAGCCTGAAAAGCATTTTCGGTCGGCGGCAACAAAATGGCCATTCGGGGCCGATGGCAGCGCGACGTGCGCGGACGTACGCTTGTTTTGCTCTTTTGACGACGCGGCGTACTTCTGGTAAACTGCCGCGCGGGCCGCATCGAGAGCGGCATGGCTTTGGTGTGTGGTCTGGCCAAGGCGTCATGATCAAGATCGAGTTCACCGCTGGTAGTTTGATCCTAACCGCCGTCTCCCAAGCCAGAAGCCGGCTGCTGCTGCTGTTGCTGTCTGGCCTCGCCTGCGGACTGCCGGTTCGCCGAGGTGCTGAGTAAGTTGCGCAACCCGTCTACAGAATGCCGTTCAGGATTTGTTTTCCGCGGACAATTCGGTTACAATCGTGGTATGCATCCGTTTCACGTTTTCCGCTTTCCCACCTTCCTCATGAAAGGACACCTCCATGCCGACCATCCGTCGACGTACCTTCCTCAAACGCGCGTTGGCTGCAAGCGCGGCTGCAACGTTTACTATTTCGACCGACCGGGCCGGAGCTCGGGTGCTCGGCGCGAATGAGCGGCTGCGCGTCGCCATTTGTGGCGCAGGCGGCCGCGGGCGAGGCCACCTTGGCTCTTACAAGAGCATGGACAATGTCGAGGTTACGTGGATCATCGACGCCGACCAACGACGCTTGAAGGACGCGACGAACACTACGACTGATCTTCGCAAGGCACTGGAAGACAAGAATCTCGACGCCGTTTCGGTCGCCACCCCGAACCACTGGCATTCGCTGGCCGTGATCTTGTGCGCGCAGGCGGGCAAGCACTGTTACGTCGAAAAACCGGCTAGTCACGACATTTACGAAGGCCGCGTGGCCCTCGAAGCCGCGAAGAAATATGGCGTGGTCATTCAGCACGGCACGCAGCAGCGATCGGACCAGGGGCGGGCCAACATGATCAAGGCCATCCACTCCGGCAAGTACGGCAAGCTGGCCGTCGCCCACGGCTTCTGCTGCAAGCCGCGAGCCGGCATCGGCCACAAACCAGTCGAGGCGCCGCCCGAATGGCTCGACTGGAACTTGTGGCGCGGTCCGGCCATCATCGACTATCACGGCAACTTGGTGCATTACAACTGGCATTGGTTCTGGCCCACCGGCAATGGTGATCTCAATAACCAAGGCACGCACCAGCTCGACGTGGCGTTCTGGGGGCTCGATCCCAGCGTGACCGCCCCGGTTCGCGCCATGGCCTTGGGCGGCCGCTTCGCCTGGGACGACCAGGGCGAAACGCCCAACACGATGTTCGCCATCGCCGAGTATCCCAACGGGCAGAAGGTGTTCTTCAACGTGCGAAATGTGAATTACAAGGGCTATCAGCACGAGGTGAAGAACGACTTCTATTTTGAGGATGGCGGTAAGATCCTCGGAAACACTTACATTTCGCCCAGTGGCAAAGAGCAAAAGGTCGAGGGCGAGGAGGCTGAAATCACGCCCGGCGGACCGTTCGGAGCCTTCGTCGCCGCGTGCCGCGCCGGCGATCCGAAAATGTCCAACGCCAGCATGGAAATCGCCCACTACTCTTGCTTGCTCGGGCATGTGATGAACAACTCGTACCGAATCGGCAAGAAGGCGCCGTTCAACAAGAAGGCAGGCCGGTTTGGCGACGATAAGCTGGCCTACGAGGAGTTCGAGAAGGTCCACGAGATCATGCGCGACGGCGTGGGCGTGCCCGAGGACAAGGCCGAG
>CAZASB010000132.1:0-12725 GCA_964487655.1 uncultured Planctomycetaceae bacterium | reverse complement strand
AGAACGCCCTTTGTGCCGCGAAAATTGGGACAGTCCCCCTGTGAACGGTTACCCGTTCGTGAACTTACGAAACGGACATCTACCGGTCGGGTAGTTCGGCAATACCGATGTTCCGGAACGAAAGGTCTGTTTCCGGATCGTGCCCCTGAATTTGCAGAGTACCGGCGTCGAGGCGGAGCCCCCGACGTGGATTTGCATTCGGCGCGCGTCGGTCTGTCCAGTCGTTCACCTGGTAGCCGTTCACCCAAACGGCCATGTGCGAATTGTCCGCGTGGATGGTCTTCCAGAACCACTCGAAGTCGTTGGCCACGACCTTGCGGGCATCCTGGCGACGGAAGATGCCTCCCGTACCCGAGTTGTTCGGTTTCATACGGTCGCCGTCCGTGTAGCCGTTGTGGATCTGGCTTTCGTAGCCGTTCCAATGTTCGCCCGGGATGGACCGGAAGAATACGCCGGAGTTCAGCTCCTTGCCGTTGACGAAAACCTCCATTTGCAAGGTGAAGTCAGCCCACTGGCCCTCCGACTCCAACGTACCGGGGCCATCCTTCAGATGAAGCCAGCCCTCCGGCGTAACCGACGCAACGGTCTTCTCCTCGTGCAGTTTCCAGCCGGCAAGGTCCTTGCCGTTGAACAGTGACTTCATGCCAAGGGGCCGCAGCTTGATATTGCGGAACGCAACGGTGCCCTGGCGAAACTGTAGCCCGATGTACCCGCGCCCAAGCGGTTTTGAGTCCTCGTATTCGACCACTTGCTGGCCGTTGATTCGGGCGACCAACCGCCCGTTGTCGGCCGTAATGTGCATGGTGCGCCAGCCATCGACAGCCGGCGTCGATTCGGCTTTCTTGTGATGGACTAGGCTTCCTGTCGGAAACGGTTCTGCATCACCGTCGGCAATGTTGAACTCATAGTAGCGGCCGGGCGTCAGGGGTGGCTTGGGCGCAGTACGCACGAAGATACCGCTGTTCCCACCTATTTCACATCGAAAATCGGCCTTCAACTCGAAGTTGCCCCACTGGCTTGTCGTGTGGAGCAAGCCTACCCCCCCGGTCGTAGCGCAAATCGCCCCACCGGCAACGCGCCAGTCGGCATCGGAGGCTGCCTTCCAGCCGTACAGCGTTTCCCCGTCGAACAGTAAGATCCACCCGTCGTTGAGTTCCTCTGGCGTTACCGTGTTAGGCTCCTCGGCGGCAGCCTGATCAGCCGTCAACCCCAATGCAATCGCGACAGCTAGCATCATCGCAATTCGGGAAGCCAGTGCATTTCGGGGAAATTGAGATAGTCGCATGTCTCTTCTCCAGGGCAAGGGGTCAGTGGCAAAATCACAGCCGAGCAAGCCAGTATAGCAATCAGACGCCCCGTATGGCAATCAGACACGAGGAACTCCATGCTCGCGAGTCGCACTCTTGGTGGAATTCTGACCGCGCGAGAACAACTTGAACGCTCGTCGGCATTCGTAGCGACATTGCCAGCACCAGAGAACACTTGTTGCCACCGATGGCTCGAAATACCGGGCCGGTGGCAACGGGTGTTTTTTCTTGCCGATGCGTAAACCAACACGGCGCGGACAGAACAGCGGTTATCGTAACGCGAGCCGCGGGATGGAGTTCAAGCTTGCACGGACCCACAGTCGGCACGTCGGCGACGACGGCCAAACCACCGTCATTGATTACGAACCGGAACCAATGGTGCGATTGCGGTGCCGGGGGGCCGCCAGCCAATACTGACGGCTAACAACCGGTCGGCTGAAGCCCACCATGGCGCCCCGCGCGCTGGCAAGGGAGAATCGTTTACTTGCCGTTGCGCGGCGGCGTTATTGATGGAGCCGGATCAGAACACGTCAAGCTGGAAATGATGGCCTTTGTGGTAGCGGCGAGGCTCGTACTTTTCGAATCGGCGACGGTAGTCGGACAGTACGGTTTCCGGATAGTAGTTGTGCCACTGCTTGTTGTATACCGGGATGCGCATTTCTTGCGGATAGCGGTAATACATGTCCTCGCTGCTGCGATAGTAATCCTCGCCCCAGAAGTTCTGCGGATACCAAACGTACGGATAGTGGTACATCCGGTTCCAGTCCTGTGTGCTGTAGGATTTGCCCCACTGCTGTCCATAGGCCTGCTGAGCCTGAGCATCGGACAGGAACAGAAATCCCCACGCCACGGCGGCGCAGACAAGTACAAGCAACATACGGCGGACCATCATGTCTCCCCCCTGAAGGTGCATCGCGCAGGCACGGCGGCGCCTGCGGTTGGGTCACTTATTAACGCATGGCGGAGTGCGAGTTTGGGATTGGACGTCGGTTGCGGGAATCTGGGAAAGCTTTGACGCCAGACTAACCCTCAAGACCGCGCTCTCTTGCAAGAGCATCGGCAACCCGTACCGTCGGCATTGAAGGAAGTTTCCGAAAACCTTGCCTAATCGGCACCGAGTGGACCGATCGATTCGAGATACGCCGTGAGGATGATTTGGGCCGCGAGCATGTCGCGTCGGCTCTTGCGGCGCCGACTGGTTAGCTTGGCGTCGAGGAGCATACGCTCAGCCTCCACACTTGAGAACCGTTCGTCATGGAATTCGACTGGAATGCCGGTTGCCTCGCGCAGCCAGGCGCCGAACTGCCGTGCCTGACTCGACTTCGGGCTCTCGTGCCCATCGAGGTGCAGTGGCAACCCGACGACGAACAGTCGCACGTCCTCCTCGTTTGCCAGGCGGCGGAACCAATTGGCGTCGAGCTTCGGGCCGCGGCAGTTGTAGCTTTCGAACGGGCTGGCGAGGGTTCGTTCCGGGTCAGTCAGCGCAACGCCAATGCGTACCGTTCCGAAGTCAATCCCGGCAATGCGTCCGGGCGGGGCGGGACGAGAAGCGTTTGGTGTTGGGCAGGGAATCGTCATGGGAGCGTCATCCTATTTCCGCGCGCCGCAATCGCAGACGGGTTGCGAGGGTGGCCAACAGATAGCCGATCGCCGCCAGCGACACGATCACCGAGCCGGTGGGCAAATCGAGGACGAAGCTAAGGGCAAGCCCGGCCGTTACGAAAAACATGCATATCAGCACGGCCACTAGCATCATCTGCCAGAGCTGGCGGGTAAACTGGCCGGCGATGGCGGCTGGGAGTGTCAGCAGTCCAATGACCATGACGATGCCCACCACGCGGACCATCAACACGACGCACAACGCCGTCAGGCACAGCAGCAGAATGTACAACGCCTCGGCACGCACGCCGCGCAGCCGGGCAAACTCCTCGTCGAAGCATATCGCAAGAAACTTATTGTAGAGCCCCAACGCCAGGACCACAATCAGAAGATCGAGCCCGGCCATGAGCCACAGATCGTGCTCCGTGAGGTACAGGATATTGCCGAACAGGTACACCATGGGCTCGTTGTAGCCGGGGGTCTTGTACAGAAAGAGCAGGCCCACGGCCATTCCAATGGTCCAGACGGCGCTGATGACCGTATCTTCGCGTTGTCGTGCGTACAAGCTGATGAGTCCGATGGCAATCGCCGCCAGCAAGGCGGCCGCGATGGCGCCGTAGAGCGGATCGCACCAAGCCAAGCCGACCACCGTTTGCAGGTACAGGGCCGCGCCGATGCCGCCCAGCACGCAATGCGAGACGGCCGCGGCGATGTAGCTGATCCTCCGAGTAACCACGTAGCAACCCACAATGCCAAAGGCCACGCTGGCCAGCAGGCCGGCCAGCAGCGCGTGCCATATCAACGGAGTCTTTGGGTCGAACAGCGCTTCGAGAAATTCAGTCATCGTCCTGCTCTCCAGACGTCATTTCATCGTGCTTGACCACTCGCCGCTTCGCCCCATACAGGTCTTCGAAAATCTGGCCGGTGATGTTGCCGGTCGGGTGGACCATCACGCGGTGGTTCACGCAGACGACGCGTTCGACCAGGTTCGACACTAGCCCGAGATCGTGTGAGACGGTGACGATGGTCATCTGGCGGCTGAGCCGTTTGAGGATGTCGAGCAGGCGGCTTTCGCCCAGGGCGTCGACGTTTGCCGTGGGCTCGTCCAACAGCAGGAGTTCCGGCCGGCAGCACAATGCCCTGGCGATGAGCACCCGCTGACGCTGACCGCCGGACAGAGTGGAATAGGTGTCCTTGGCGGCGGCGCTCATATCGACCATGTCGAGGGCATCGAGTGCGGCGAGGCGGTCGGCCCGGTCGTACCAGCCAAGAGTCTTCCGAATGCCGCCGCGGCCCAGGCGGCCCATCAGCACGATGTCCATGACCGTGACGGGGAAGCTTGGGTCGTGGTTTGCGTGCTGCGGCATATAGCCGACGCGCATTCGAGCGCGTTCGGGCGACGTGCCGAGTAGTCGAATTTCGCCGCGGCTTGGGTGTAGCAGGCCCAGGAGTAACCTGACCAACGTGGTCTTGCCTCCTCCGTTCGGTCCGACAATGCAAATCAGCTCTCGGGGCTCAATCTGAAACGAGACATCTTCCAGCACCATCGCCGAGGCATAGGCGAAGCTCACGTTGCGAACGTCGATTACCGGTTGCTCCGCCACGATCCGCCCCCCCTCTGTCCTATCGTGCAAACCCGCGTTGAAGCTGTGTGGCGATGTCCATCAGGTTATCGACCACGTTTTTCCGAAGCGGATCGATTACCACAACCGATCCGCCAATGGCCGAGGCAATCGACTCCGCGCTGCGTTGGTCGAATTGCGGCTGTACGAAGATGACTTTTACGCCATCAGTCCTGGCTTGTGCGATAAGCGTCCTGAGTTGTCGCGGGCTGGGCGATTTTCCCTCCAGTTCGACGGGCACCTGTCGCAGGCCATAGGCATCGGCAAAATAGCCGAACGACGGATGGAACACGTAGAACGCTTGCCCGCGATACGGCGCGAGCATCGCGGCGATTTCCGCATCGACCTCGTCGAGACGCTTCTCGAGCTTCTGAAGGTTTGCTCGGTACGACTCCGCTCCGGCCGGATCGATTTCACAAAGGGCTTCGGACATTCGTCCCGCTTGGATTGCGAGCAGCGCGGGCGCAAGCCACGCGTGGGGGTCTGGAAGGCCCGCGTGCGCCTTGCAGTCGTGTCCGTGGCCTTCGTGTGAATGCCCCTGATGATCGCCGTCGCAAGCGGACCCCTCGCCATCGGCATAGGCGCGCCGGTGGATGTCGGCGGTCGTATCGACGGTTCGCATCGACCCGCCACCAAGCCGCGGCAGCAGTTGATCCTCCAGTGGCATTCCGATGCGGAAGTAGACTGCCGCGCGGCTAAGCTCCAACACCTGCCGTGGCGAGGGCGAGAATGCGTGCGGATCCTGCCCGGGGGGCACGGCGATTTCCACTCGAACGCGATCACCGGCAATCCGCTCCACCAGTTCAGCTTGCGGAGGGATGGTAACGGCCACGACCAACAGCCCATCGTCGGCTCTACCACCGGGAAAGCCGAAGCGGACGACCATCACGGCGACGAGAAGCGCAGCGCCGATAGCAAGAGCGAGACGTCCAAGGAACCGCATCGCTACCCTCGCTCCCTTTCGACATCACGAACCAAGTGCCCAACGCACGTGCAGCCGTTCGACAATACTCAGCGTTACCAACCAATATTCCATTGTATTGTATCGCAATGCCGAGAATCAAGGGGGAGATTGGGGCCTCGCCCAGCTTGAACCGGACCTCGCTTCCGTCTACCATGCGGCGGTGCAGTATCTTTCCGGAGGAACCCCCGCATTATGGATAGTGATACGATAATATCGCCACGCCTCATTGCAGTCGGCGACATCCACGGCTACTCGGCGGCTCTGCGAGCCGTTCTCGATGCCATTGCGCCCCGCGCTTGCGACACGGTCGTGACGCTGGGTGACTATGTGGACCGCGGGCCTGACAGCCGCGGCGTGCTTGATATGCTTATTGAACTGGCCGGCCGATGCCAACTGGTCCCGCTTCTGGGGAATCACGATCAGTTGTTCTTGCAGGTGTGCGAAGGTCATGACGAGTGGTTCATCGACTGGCTGGCGTTCGGCGGGGGGGCTACCATCGATTCCTACGGTGGGAAACTGCGCAACGTACCTGCCGAACATCTCGATTTCTTGCGGAGTTGCCGGCGATTCTTTGAAACGGCCGAACACTTCTTTGTTCACGCGAACTACCTGGCTGATCAGCCGCTTATCAAGCAGTGCGACGAGGTGCTCCTTTGGGAGTCGTTGCGTAGCCGTGTACCGGGGCCACATTGCTCCGGCAAGACCGTAGTGGTCGGGCACACCGCGCAGAAGGACGGCACCGGGGTTCTCGACTTGGGGCATCTTGTGTGTATCGACACTTGGGTCTACGGCGAAGGCTGGCTCACGGCCATGGACATGGAAACTCGCGAGGCCTGGAGCGCGGATCAGGACGGAATGGAACGGAAGCCGGCAAAGTTGGCGGGTGAAAACAACGGTGACCGCGGGGGGCCGTCCTGAAAGGACGCGGTAGGTTGGTAGAACCGCTGTTTGTCTTTGGCCACTCTGGCGAACGCTTGGGTTGCCACGGACTGACTGGCCCGCTATGATACTGGGCTACGATGTGTTTTGAGTGGCTTGGTCGGGACGAAGGGCGGTCGCCTCTTGTACGCGTGGCCTTTGGGTGCGTAACACTCATGGGGTAGTGCGATACCTGGCCTAATGAGTGGCTTCTGTGCGAACCGTCGCGCGTACGTCTGAATCTAGGACTCTACTGAAGGCGAGATGATGATAGAAGAATTGTCCCAAATTGTCCTTTTTGCCCAGGATGGCCCGGGCGGGTTTGGGTGGCTCTCAATTGTTACCATTTGGCTGCCCATAGGCGTGGTCTTCTACATGCTCCTGATCCGTCCGCAGCGAGCGGAGCAGCAGAAGCGGCAGGCAATGCTCGAAGCGGTGAAGAAAAATGACCGAGTAGTAACAATTGGCGGCGTATACGGAGTTGTTGCGAATGTTCAACGGGAGAGCGACGAGATTACGCTCCGGGTCGACGAGGGCAACAACACGCGAATTCGCGTTACCATGGGCGCCATTGCCCGGGTGATCCGCGACGAGCCCGACGAAGCTAGGGGAAAGTGAGATCATTGGTCCATGCCGCCCGGCTGGTTCGGGTGGCAAGAAGGAAGGGGCCTGTCCGCAAAAGCGTGATTCCCGCCCGGCAACCCGCCGTTGGCGACATGGTATTTTCGACACAACCACAGCAGGATACTTTCAGATGGGACTTCCGGTTTACGCGCAGTTACTCGTGATCGTGGCGGTCGGGGCGTTCTCCCTGATGCTCGGCAACTATCTGGCTCGTCGTCTTCGGATGCCCGACTACGGGTGGAAGATGAGTGTGGTCATGTTGACGATTGGCCTCGGCCTGGTCGTGACCATTTTCGGTTGGCCGCCCAAGCTTGGAATTGACTTGCGCGGCGGAGTCATCCTTGTGTACGAAGTCGATCAGGAGAAGAAGACCGACACGTCCGTGGACATGGACAAACTCGTTGCCGCGGTAATCCGGCGGGTGAATCCCGGTGGCCAGAGAGAGGTGACCGTTCGCACGTTTGGCGCGGAGCAAATTGAGATCATCGTTCCCGAGGCCGACGAGGCCGAGCTGCGCCGCCTGAAGGACATTCTTCAGCGGGTGGGTACCCTGGAATTTCGGATTGTTGCGAACGAACGGGACCACGGCGCACTGTTCAAACTGGCCGATGCCAATCCCGACGCACGCAACGTGGTCGACCAGGATGGTAATCGACTGGCCTGGTGGGTGCCGGTGCATGAAAGCGAGCGGGAGAGTTTCGCCCAGCGCGGGGGAGCGAAGACGCGTATTCGCACGGTGCGCGGCGAGCAAGTGCTCGAAGTGCTCATGGTGAACGACCCGTTCGATGTTACCGGCGGATACTTGGTGCGCGCCCAGCGAGACGTTGACGAGCGGGGCAAGCCATGTGTCCATTTCACGTTCAACTCGCGCGGCGGTAAGCTGTTTGGGCGACTGACGGGGAACAATCTACCGGATCCGAGCGGATTCAAGCGGCAGTTGGGGATTATCCTCGATGGATACTTGTATTCCGCGCCGAACATCAACAGCACGATCTTCAATCAGGGGGTGATCGAAGGACAGTTCACCAAGGAAGAGGTGGACGCGCTGGTGAGCGTGCTCCAGGCCGGCAGCTTGCCTGCCGCGCTGACCGAACAGCCCATCAGCGAAATGCTGATCGGCCCGACGCTCGGAAACGATACGATCCGCCGTGGTAGTATTTCCATTGCCGTGGCCATGATCCTGGTGCTTGTGTTCATGGCGGTGTACTACGGTTTTGCCGGCGTGGTGGCGTGCGGTGCCCTGTTGGCGAACGTTTTGCTGGTTCTAGCGATCATGATTACCATTCGAGCCGCATTTACCTTGCCGG
Source organism: uncultured Planctomycetaceae bacterium (assembly GCA_964487655.1). Lineage (GTDB taxonomy): Bacteria > Planctomycetota > Planctomycetia > Pirellulales > Thermoguttaceae > PWXP01. The sequence goes on along the minus strand of CAZASB010000132.1, from coordinate 4,384 downwards.
GAATTGCCGGCCTGGTGCTCACCGTCGGCATGGCGGTTGACGCCAATGTGCTCATTTACGAGCGTATTCGCGAGGAACTGGGCCGCGGCGCGGCGCTTCGCATGGCCATTCGGAACGGCTTTAGCCGGGCGACGACGACCATTGTCGACGCCAACCTGACCACGCTCATTACGGCCGTCATCCTGTACGTGGTAGGGACCGACCAAATTCGCGGTTTTGCCGTGACGTTGATTTTAGGCGTAGTGCTCAGCATGTTCACGGCCATCTTCTGTGCCCGGGTTGTGTTCGACGTTGCCGAGAAGCGACGCTGGATCAGCGAGCTGAAGATGATGCGAATTCTTGGCGGTACGAACATCGATTTCCTGGGCATGCGTCGCATCACCAGCGGTTTTTCCGTGGCGGTGATCCTACTCGGGCTGTTTGGCGTGTATTTACGAGGTGAGGGGTTGCTCGACATCGACTTCACCGGCGGCGTCTCCGTGGAGGCCGTGTTCGTTGAGCCGCAGCGCACCGCCGACGTTCGAGAGGCACTTGCCGAGTTGCCCGATTTGGCCGTCAGCAACGTGCGGTTCGGAGGCGAGGTTGAGGGGCTGCGGTTCATGATCAATACGTCGCAGCAGGACATTGTCGATCCGGAGACGGGCCGGGTTGCGAAGTACGCGACGGATATGGTGGAGCGGCACATTCGCGAGACATTCGGCCAGACGCTTGCAACCAATACGATGACGGTTGCCGAAATCAAAGTGATTGAGACACCGAAGGGAGTGCCCGCGCCGGCTCAACCGGCCGGCCGAGCCGCCGAAACAAAGCCTTCCGAACCGGCTGTGCCTGCCGCGACCGAATCGACTGTGCCTTCCGAACCGGCTGATGGCATGACGCCCACCGACCCCTCCAGTGAACCCATGGCACCCACCGAGCCCGCCGTTGAACCTACGGAGCCGACCGAGCCCGCCAGCGAACCCACGGTGCCGACCGAGCCCGCCGTTGAACCTACGGAGCCGGCCGAGCCCGCCAGTGAACCCACGGTGCCCACCGAGCCCACCGTTGAACCCACCGAGCCCACCAGTGAACCCACCGAGCCTACCAGTGAACCCACCGAGCCTACCAAACCCACCGAGCCGGCTAGCGAGTCCACGGAGTCGTCTGAGACGCCCGACAGTAGCCGTCGGCCCGATTTGCCCAACGATCGGTTGCTTGCCTCCGCGGATGGTTTGTGGCTGCATCTGGCATCCTCGCTGACCGGAGCGGATGAACCGGCCAAGGAAACCGAAATTGCGGCGGAAGCCGAGCCGGCAGATACGGCGAGCACGGACGTGGCCGCGGAGGCCTCTGCCGGGGTCGAGTTCGCCGGAGGGACGTCGGCGGTGCTTAGTTTTATCCATCCGATTGCCCACGAAACCCTGGAGACTGCGGTTCGCGGTCAGATTGGCCAGCACGCTCACGATCCCGACGCTGTTCCGCTTCGACTTAGCAATTCGCAGTACGAACCGGGCGACAGCCATGCGTTCGACCGATGGAACTTGGAACTGGGGCTGTCGGTGGCCGAGGCAGAACCGATCCTTGCCGCGGTGGACAAGCAGTTCCGCGCGCGGCCGTTCTTCCCGTCTTCAAATACCATTGGCGGTAAGGTTGCCGGCGATACCCAAGTGCGGGCCATTTTTGCCCTGCTACTCAGCCTGGCGTGTATTGTCGGTTATATCTGGCTTCGATTCCAGCGAGTTGTCTTCGGCCTGGCTGCCGTGGTGGCGCTGGTTCACGACGTGCTGATTACATTGGGAGTGATTGCCTTGAGCGCCTATGTGGCGAATGCGCTTGGCTTTCTTCTGATCGAAGAGTTCAAGATTGGTCTGACGGTCTTGGCGGCGCTTCTGACCATTATTGGATACTCGCTGAACGACACGATTGTTGTGTTCGACCGCATTCGCGAGGTGCGGGGCAAGGCACCGCAACTGACGGCTGCCATGATTAATGCGAGTATCAACCAAACCCTCTCCCGAACCTTGCTGACCTCGCTGACGACCTTGATTGTGGTGGTCATTCTGTATGTGGGCGGCGGGCAGGGGATTCACGCATTCGCGTTCGCCCTCGTGGTGGGCGTGGTTGTAGGAACTTACAGCTCCGTGTTCATTGCCTCGCCCTTCCTCTTCTGGATGATTGGTAGCGAGAAGAAGTAGCCCATTGGGTGGACCTTGCTCGCCACATTTCGACGCGTGCAGGTTTCGCCGACCGTTAGAACCGCAACACCGGCGGGATGCCGTCGTTGTTTTATGACGATTCCCTTTGGTCTGCGGGCTTCCCTTGCCGATGCTTGGCTGATGCAGGAGCAGTTCTCAGTGCCACGGCGGGCCGAAAACGCAACCTTTTGGGACGAGCGCGATGGACCCCGGCGTGAAAGTCGCAGCCGCTTTCAGCGTGCTGGTGACTGCGGTTTGCCTTGCCTTTCTCTTCTGGAGCGATCCAGGCGGGGTGGCGGCGCCTAATAATCAAACACTGGATCTACGCATCGAGTCGGAATCGGTGATGACCCGGCTCGCGCCATCGCGCAAGCCGGACCTCTTCTTCCCCCTGCTTGCGCCAAGTTCGAACGGTGCCCGAGCGCCAACGATCCTTGCGCCGGACACGCCGGACACGCCGGAGCCGACGGCGCCGGCGTGTGGTTCAGAGGCGGTTCCCGCGACACCACCGAGGCGGCCGACTGCCAATGCCGAGGATCAGACCAGTTGGGGAACCGCCGCTGGCGTGAAAATGCCCGAGCTTCATCGGCCTTCGGAGGCCGACGCGAACGCGGCGCCGCGGACCCATACGGTCGTCGACGGCGATACGCTGAGCAGTCTAGCAACCCGTTACCTCGGAGCGACCGACCGGTATCTGGACATCTACCAGTGGAACAGCGATGTACTGGCCACCCCCGACGTACTGCCAATCGGGCAGATTCTGCGGATTCCACCGCGGACACCGGCGCAACCGACAAACTTGCAAGTGATTGAGCGTCCGTTGGTGCCGATCACCGAGCCGTAGCCCGGCACCTGCGATTACTGGTGCGAACAACGGCGTTCCTGCCACTCGAAAGTTCGGGCGTTGGGGGCCTTTTACTGGTGCGGGCGACGGCGTTCCTGCCACTCGAAAGTTCGGGCGTTGGGGGCCTTTACAAGGCGCAGATTGATGAACTGGGCGATGAACTGCTCCAGTTTGAGGTTCTGGCCCAGCATGTCGGTGCCTTGCAGGGCCGTGTCTAGTTCGGCGTAGAAGAGGTCCTTGTCTTCAGCCACCCGATTCGGCGCCGGTTCGGGATGGTGTGGCTTGAGCATGTCGTAAATGCGTTTCGCTTCCCGAACGGCCGCCGGCTGCCTACTGCCAGAGACGACCAGCACGGATATCTCGCTACGAACCGCCGGGTGACGCATTGCCTGTTGCACGGTCAGGCCCTTGAACGACCATTCGGGTGAAATGAGCACCAATGCCTTGACGAATTGCCCGAGTTGCAGCGCACCGTAGGGGCGAGCGCTCCAGTCGCGGGCGGCGTAGAGCAACGCCACCGAGGCACCCATCTCGGACCCTACAATGCACAGCTTGTTCACGTTGAAGTCGCCGTCATTGTTGCGATCCCAGAGGAATCGGTTGACGTACTCCATGTCATCCAGCACCATGCGCTGCAATTGGGCCGGAGTGAGTCGGTCGGCTTCGAGCCGTTGTGTTGAGCCGACCACGGAAGTACTGCGGCCGTGTCCACGAAGGTCGGGCAGGATGACCGCGTGTCCCGCGTTCTGGAGTGTCTTGGCTAACTCCACGTAGTCTCGCCGACTCCCCTTGAACTGGTGCAGCAGGACGACCGGAACGACATCCTTGCCAGGCTTGATTGGCGGATAGTATGTTACGGCAAGCTCAACTCCGTCACCCGTTGTCAGTACGAGGTCCTGCGGCTCGGGAATCTTCTCTTCGTCCTTGGCGGCGTCCTGGCCTTGAGCCACGTTCAGAGGTGCTTCCAGTTCGATCGCCAGCAGGGCGGCCAATGCCATGGGCCAGAATCGGAAAGACATCCGCTTTGGAGGACGGTTGAGCGGCGTGGAATGCGTGCTAGGGGTACAGGTCGTGTTTGTCATCAGCTTGGCCTCCGTAGCGAGCGAAATATGGGGCAAGACTCCACTTGTTCCATAGTAACTACGCTTCAGATGGCGGTCAAGGTTCACCGGTGTCGTCTCAATTGGAATGGACCCCTGCGGAAGGGGCAGGGAATCGCGTACCTTTGCTGGGGATCGACGTGCCGTACGCTACCTGGTTCACGGTGCCCCAAATGGTCAACCTTTTGGGGGTGTGGATTGGGTACCGCCTTTAGCCCGGATTATTCATCTACGTAGGGTGGGTCAAGGTCGCATAGATCGTTGGT
>CAZASB010000131.1:8581-12851 GCA_964487655.1 uncultured Planctomycetaceae bacterium | reverse complement strand
GCGCGCCGCTGCCGGGCGCGGCGGCGTCAACGCCGATTGTCTGGGAGGATCGCGTCTTTCTTTCCAGCATTGATGAAGAGCGGGGCGTGCTGGAGGCTCGCTGCCACGACCGTGGCGACGGTAGTTGCCTGTGGAGGCACGATGTTCCCGGCGAGCCCCGGCGTGATTATCGGAGCAATCTCGCCTCCAACTCTCCAGTGACCGACGGCGAGGTGGTCGTCTTCTTCTTCGGCAACGGACGGCTGCTCGGCTATGACCTCGACGGTAAGCAGCTCTGGGCTCGTGACCTTCATGAAGACTACGGAACGTTCGCGTTCCTGTGGAGCTTCAGCAGCAGCCCCACCATCTGGAGAGGAACACTTTATATTCAGGTTTTGCAGCGCGACGTGGCGGTGGAAGGACGCGGGTTCGAAGATCGCGAGAACGAATCGTATCTGCTGGCCCTGGAGCCGAAGACGGGTAAGACCCTCTGGCGGCACGCAAGGCCGAGCGACGCCGTGGCCGAATCGCGCGAGGCGTTCTCCACGCCCATCCCGTTCGTCCACGAGGGACGAGAGGAACTGCTTGTTACGGGCGGCGATGCAATTACCGGCCACGCCCCGGAAACCGGCAAGGAACTGTGGCGATGGGGCGATTGGAACCCAACGCGCATTCCCCACTGGCGCCTGGTACCCTCGCCAGTTGGCGGTGGTGAAGTGGTCCTCGCATGTGCTCCGAAGCGGAGCCCTGTCTACGCAGTTGCTGCCGGACGAAACGGGTTGCTCGACAACGATGCGCTGGCCTGGCAAACCGATCGGGCGTCCAAGATTACCGCCGACGTACCCACGCCGGCCTTCCACGACGGCGATTTCTTCGTGCTCAACGACTTGCAGAAGAACCTCTCCCGGCTTGACGCTCGCACCGGCGAAGTGAAGTGGCAGCTCGCCACGCCCGGCAAGGGCAAGTACGAGGCATCCCCCCTGGCCGCCGACGAGAAGATCTACCTGATCGATTTCACCGGTGAGGTTGCGGTGGTCGACGCCAACAGCGGAGAACTGCTCAGCACGATTCCGATGGACAAACCTGCCCAGGGCGAGGTCGTTCGCTCCTCGGTCATCGCCGCCCACGGCCAACTGTTCATCCGCACCACGCGGCGTCTTTACTGCGTCGCCCTTGCGTCCCAAGGGCTCGCGAAGGAATAAATGAGAGGGCTTCAGGGTGCTTGCGGAACGCCCACGCTACAGCATATCCCACGGGTCAACATCGGCAATCCACTGGATATCGTCGGGAGCGGGGAGGTTCTGCTGGCAATCGCGGACGGCCGCGCGGAGCGGCTCGGCCGTGGCGCCTTGGATCTGGAGCTGAATTTGAAACCGGTACTTGCCGCGCAGCCGCGGGAACGGCGCCGGCGCGGGACCGAGCACGCGCGCAGTCGGCGTGTCGCGGCCGAGTGACGCCTGCAAGCGTTCGCCCATGGTTGTGGCGAAATCGAGCGTCTGCTGCTCGCGTGGACCGCGAATCACCAGCCGGATCATGCGGCCGAAGGGTGGATAGTGCAAGATCTCGCGCATGGGAATTTCCGCCTGGGCGAACGCCGCGTAGTCGTGCCGCGAGGCGGCTTGCACGGCCGAATGGTCCGGACTGAAGGTCTGTACGAGCACGCGCCCGCCCTTGGGCCCGCGGCCCGTGCGTCCCGCTACCTGCGTGACGAGTTGGAACGTGCGTTCCGCGGCGCGGAAGTCGGGCAGGTGCAGCGCAACGTCGGAATTGATCACGCCCACCAGCGTAACGTTCGGGAAGTCGAGTCCCTTGGCGATCATCTGGGTGCCAAGCAGGACTTTGATCTCGCCGGCGCGGAAGGCGGCAAACGCGCGGTCATGAGCGCCGCGTCCTTGCATGGTGTCGGTATCCATTCGCAGGCAGGCGACGCCGGGAAACCGGGCACGGACCTCGGCCTCCAGCCGCTGCGTGCCCAGGCCACTGTATCGGATGCCGGTGAAGCTGCACTCCGGGCAGACGGCCGGGGCGGGAATCTCGTAATCGCAGTAGTGGCACAACGCGATTTCCCGCGCGCGGTGATGCGTCAGTGCAATGTCGCACTCCGGGCATCGCACTACGTGGCCGCATGCCTCGCACTGGATGTGCGTCGAGAAGCCCCGCCGATTCAGCAGCAGGATCACCTGCCCGCCGTCGTCGAGCGCCACGCGCATCGCCTGGTACAGTTGCCGGCTGATGGCGCCCCGGTCGCTTCGGTTTGCAAGCCGGGCTCGCAGGTCGATCAGGCCGACCTCGGGCAACGGTCGGTCCATCACGCGCCGAGGCAGTTCGACCAGCCGATACTGGCCCTGTCTTGCCCGGTGCCAGCTTTCCAGCGATGGCGTGGCCGAGCCGAGCACCAGGGGGATATTTTCCATTTGCGCTCGCCTCAGCGCCACGTCGCGCGCGTGGTAGCGGGGTATGGAATCCTGCTTGAACGAGCCCTCCTGCTCCTCGTCGAGCACGATGAGCCCAAGGTGCGGCGTGGGCGCAAACACGGCGCTGCGAGCGCCAACCACCACCGGCACCTCGCCGTCGGCTATCTGCTGCCAGTGCCACTGCCGCTCGGCGTCGGTCAGGTGGCTGTGCAGTACGGCCACGCGGCCCAGTCGCTCGCGGAACCGCTCGACCGTTTGCGGCGTCAGGCTGATTTCCGGCACCAGAACAATGGCCTGCCGCCCGTAGCTGACTACCTCCTCGATTGCGCGGATGTACACCTCCGTCTTGCCGCTACCGGTGACCCCATGTACCAGGATGGTCTGATGCGCCCGCGAGTGGAGCGAGGCCAGGATAGCGTCGAGCGCCGCCTGCTGGTCCGGATTGGGGATGACGGCCGACGGCTCGACGCGCGTCGTGACGGCCTCCGGCTTGTGCTGGCGCACGCGCCCGGTGCGAGCGGCGATGAGCCCCTTGTGTCGCAATGCCGTAATGGGCGACTGGGTGCATCGGGCCAGGCGAGCCAGTTCATTCGGCGCGAGCGGCCCGTCCGATTCGGCCAGTACCTTCAGCACAACGGCCTGCTTCGTCGGCAGCTTCAACTCCTTCAGCTTGGCAACAACGTCCGGCGGCACGGTCAGCAGAGTTGTCAGTCGCGTGCCCGCCTGGCTGCGCACGCCGGCCGGCAGTACGGCTTCGAGCACCTGCCCCCAGTCGCACAGGTAGCAGTCCGCAATCCATCGGGTAAGCCGCAGCATGGCTGGCCGCAGTAGCGAGCATGCATCGACCTGCTCGGTCACAGTCTTCAACTGGCGACCGGCAACTGAGCGTTCGGCCAGTTCGATGCAGTAGCCAACCTGGGGCCGGTTGCCGCGTCCGAAGGGAACCTCGACGCGGCATCCGGTTTCGAGCGAGTCGCGCAGACGGTCGGGCACGGCATAGTCGAACGGCTGCTTCGCGCCGGTGGGAAATACGATCGTCGCCACGAGCCGGGAAGCCTGGGCATCGAGTTCCCAGGGCTCGGGTTCGGTATCGAAAAGCCGCTGTTGATGGGGCATGGCGTGCGAGGTTTAATGGGTCAGGGTGCCGACCATCTCACAATCTCGGCTGGACCGGCCGCTTCATGCGGCAAAACCAGACGACGTTGTGAAATGCGGGGGTGCTGCCCTCCGTCGGCGGGGTGCTGTGTGCGGCGACGTGTTTTGGCTACATTGATGAATATCCCACTCCGGTGGCATCCATGCAAGGTGAGGATCTCAATGCGATTAGGTCTGCTGGGCGGTAGCTTCGACCCGGTTCACTACGGACATCTCCTGCTGGCCGAGTGTGCGCGCGAGCAACTTGGCCTCGATGAGGTTTGGTTCCTGCCGGCGGCAGGGGCGCCGCACAAGCAGCAACGGCAGCAAACGGGCATCACGTTGCGCGTGCAGATGCTGGAACTCGCCACGGCGGGCAACCCAGCCTTTTGCGTATCGGACCTGGAAGCTCGCCGTGGTGGTACGAGCTATACGGTCGATACGCTCGAAGTGTTGCGCGCCGCCGAGCCCGATCGCGAGCTGGTGTTCCTCCTCGGCGCCGACATGCTCAACGACCTGCCCCACTGGCGACGGGCCGGACGCGTGTGCGAGCTTGCCACCATTGCCGCCGCGTGCCGCACGGGTGTCCCGGAACCCGATTTTGACCGCTTGCTAGAGATATCTAGCCCGGAGCGGGTCGCCCATTTCGTTCGGCACCAGTTCGACATGCCCGGCGTCGAGCTGAGTAGCAGCGGTATTCGGGCTCGCGTGGCCGACGGCAAGAGCATCCGCTACCAGACGCC
>CAZASB010000131.1:0-8481 GCA_964487655.1 uncultured Planctomycetaceae bacterium | reverse complement strand
CGGCGGTAAGGCCCGGAAACATGGGCAGGGCAAGCACCTCGCGGCTGGCACGATAGGTTTGCGGCAGGTCGGTCGGCGCGTAGTCGAGGTACCGAAGACATTCCTGCTCGTGTAAACCCAACGGATAGTAAATCTCCGTGCCGATGCGAGCTTCCTTCAGGTAGTCGCGCAGGGCGTCGCGACGGCCGTCGGGAACGCGAATGACATACTGGTTCCACGCATGGCGATTACCATGCATGGCGTGAGGTAGGAGCACCCTGTGCTCCAGTCCTTCGGCGACAAAGCACTCGGCGTAACGCTCGGCAATCGTTTGCCGCTCCAGCGTCCACGACTCGAGGTGTGGAAGCTTGCAGTTGAGCACGGCCGCCTGAAACGAATCGAGTCGGCTGTTGATGCCAATCACCTTGTGGTAGTACCGCGGCTCCATGCCGTGTCCGCGAAGCAACCGAAGCCGGGCAGCTAGGTCGGCATTGCGCGTGGTGAGCATCCCACCGTCGCCGGCGCCGCCAAGGTTCTTTGTCGGGTAGAAGCTAAAGCAGCCAATTTGCCCCATCGATCCGGCTCGTCGGCCGTTGCTCTCCGCCCCAATCGCCTGCGCGGCGTCTTCAATGATTGGCAAGTCCCACTCGTCGGCAAGCTTACCGAGGGCGTCCATGTCGGCACACTGACCGAACAAATGGACAGGCAGGATCGCACGCGTGGCGGTCGAGAGCTTACGCCGGACGTCGGCCGGATCGAGGTTGAATGTTTCCGGGCGAATGTCCACGAAGACTGGTTTGGCCCCAAGGCGGGTCACCGCGCTTGCCGTAGCGAAGAAGGTAAAGCTAGGTACAATCACCTCGTCGCCCGCGCCGATGTCGAACGCCATCAGTGCTAGCAGTAGTGCATCGCTTCCCGACGCGCACCCGACGGCATGTTCGACCCGGCAGTAGTTCGCGATCCCTCTTTCAAGCTCCGTTACATCGGGCCCAAGCACAAAGCCTCCACCGTCGCAAACTCGCGTCAGACTCGTGATGATCTGCTCGCGCAGCTCGGCCGGTTGACGCTTGAGGTCGAGAATTGGTACGCCGGAGAAATGATTAGTACCTGACTGGTTATTGGCGGTCATCCGTAACCCTCACCAAGGAAAGCCGTGATTGTGGACCCGGAGGAATCCGGGCAAATTGGACGGAAGAACAGTACCGGCCTTCCACCAGCTAGTCAATACGAATTAGGGAAGAAGGGAAAAAAGCGGTGTCGAGCCGCCGCACTCCATATCGGGAAAGGGATCGGACATGGCCAAAGTGAAACCCCACCTACCACTTTGACAGGTCGAGTTCGGCCTCCGATTTGGCTACGAGCGTGGCGGCGAGCAGGTCGCCGGTGACGTTCAAGCTTGTTCTGCCCATGTCCAACAGTGCGTCGATGCCGAGTACCATGGCATAGGCGAGCGCCACGGGAGTGCCAGCCCGAACGGAAAGGCCCACCGAATCCAGGACGATCAGTAGCATGATCGTACCCGAGCCGGGTACCCCGGCCGTGCCGATCGACGCCAGAACGGCCGTGATGATGATGGTCACCTGCGAGGCGAGCGAAAGCGGCATGTTGATGGCGAAGCTGATGAACAAGACGCATACGCCCTGATAGATGGCCGTACCGTTCATATTGATGGTCGCCCCGAGCGGCAGCACGAAGCCATGGACGCTCCGGCTGATGCCCAAGTTCTCTTCCGCGTTCCGCATGGTAACCGGCAGGGTTCCGCCACTGGATCGGGAGACAAAGGCAGTGATCATCGCCTCGCGCGCGCCGGCGAGGAACTTCACGAAGTTCAACTTGTTGATTGCGAGAAGCCCGCCGTACACCACGACCAGTTGCGCCGTGAGGCCGAGGTAAACCGCAAGTGTCACCGTTGCCAAGGGCCCGAAGGCGGTCGCTCCCTGCGTGCCAAAAACGACCGCAATGAGCGCAAAGACACCAATGGGCGCATACTGCAACACCCAGCCAACTATCAGGTACATGATCTCGGCAGTCGCAATGAACATTTGAAACAGAACGCCCGCCGCGTTGCAAATGCGTTCATCCTCCGACACTTGCAAGTAGGAAAGGCCGATGCCGAATAGAATAGAGAAGAAGATGATGGGCAGCATATGCCCGTGGGTGACGGCATGAAACGGATTGGTCGGGATGATCTCGATGAAAGTGGCGAGCAGGCTGGGCGGAGCGACTTCGGCCACATGCTCGCCGTCGGCGCCGAGTGCCATGCCTGCCCCTGGCCGGAGCGCGTTGGCCATGCCCAGTCCGATGGCCACGGCGCACGCAGTAGTGAGCAGGAAGAAGCCGACCGTTTTTAGCCCGACCCTGCCCAGTCTCGCCGGACTGATTCCAGCGGCGCCGACCACGAGCGTGGAGATGATCAGTGGTATGACGATCATTTGCAGCAGCCGGACAAACACCGTGCCCAGCGGCTGGATGGCCTCGACTGCCGGCCCAATCATCAGGCCCACGGCAGCGCCGGCAACAAGGCCAATCAGAATCCGCGCCAGTAGACTCGACTTGAAGTACCAGTCGAACCATCCTCTTCTCGCCGTATCAGGCATGACAATCTCCGCAGCGGAAGAAAGCCGAAGTGTCAAGTGTCAAGAATTTGAGATTTGAGATCGGATATGGCCACGCCCTGCTCTCCCATCTCCGGTCTTCCATCTCCTAGTTCCCATCTTCCAGCTTCCTCTCGACTTGCAGCAAAACGCTTTCTGATTCCGTGCCTGGCAGGGGGTAGCTTGCCAGTTTTCGCAGGGCGAGGTCTTTCAATAGCCCGTGATGCCGGGCTTCGCCTCGCTCCTCGACCCAGCCTGGGCCCTTGAGGATCAGCAGTCTGCCGAATCGGTTCCAGTACGGAGCGAACCATTCCAGTAGCTTACGCAGCTTGGCAACGGCGCGGACGACCAGCGTGTCATAACGTCGCTTGGCGAGCAACTCTTCCGCCCGGTTGTGATGAACCGGAATGGGGAGACCGAGTTGGGCGACGATATCGGTCACGGCGCGTGCTTTCTTCCCAATCGATTCGCACAGTTCTACTCGGAGGTCGTCGCGAACAATCGCTAGCACGATGCCAGGCACCCCACCACCGGTGCCTACATCAAGCACCCGTTCGCCAGCCTTGAGAAACTGGACGAACGCAAGGCTGTCGACCATGTCGCGGCTGACGAACTTCTCATAGTCGGTGTGGCGTGTAAGGTTGAGCTTTGCGTTCCACTGCCAAAGCAACTGGACATATCGCTCCAGCAGCGCCACCTGCGGTTGGGGCAGGTCGATTGCATGGCGTGCGAGGGCGGCGGAGAGGGTGTCGGCGGTTGTCATGGGGTTCCCGGAGATTGCATTATGGTGGTTGGCAGGATACCATAAGGTTAGTCTGTTGACGATGCCTGCCCCCAACACCTCACCGCAAGGAGACTTAATTATGTCAAAACTGACCCGACGCCAAGTGCTGCGCAACGGCTCGCTGGCCGGAATTGCCCTTTGGACTACGTGCAAGGTAAGCGGCGAGGAGCCGGCAAAGTCGCCCAGCGAGAAGCTGAACCTTGTCGGCATTGGCGTGGGCGGGCGTGGCGGCGCCGATGTTATGGGTTGTGCCCACGAGAACTTCATTGCCTTGTGCGACGTCGACGACAGCCGAGCCTCCGGGACGTTCGGCAAGTTCCCGCTGGCAAAAAAATACAAGGACTTCCGGAAGATGCTTTCCGAGTTGGAAAAGCAGATTGACGCAGTGGTCATCGGCACGCCTGACCACACCCATGCCGCTCCGGGGGTGATGGCCATGAAGATGGGCAAGCACTGCTATTGCGAGAAACCGCTCACGCATAGTGTGTTTGAAGCCCGCGCCATGACCGACGCGGCCGTCGAGAACAAACTGGTTACTCAAATGGGCACGCAAATCCACGCAGGCGACAACTATCGGCGGGCGGTCGAGTTGGTTCAGTCGGGTGCGATTGGTCAAGTGGCCGAAGTGCATGTGTGGCTGGGCGCGAACTTCAAGGGCCCGGCGGTGCCCGATCCGGCCGCCACCACGCAGCCCGACGCGCCGACCGATGAGCCTGCCGTGCCCGAAGGACTGGACTGGGATCTTTGGCTCGGTCCCGCGCCATATCGGCCGTATCATTCCGCCTACTGCCCATTCGCGTGGCGGTCTTGGTGGACGTTTGGCAATGGTCAGTTGGGCGATTTCTTCTGCCACTACTGCGACCTCGCGTTCTGGGCGCTGGATTTGAAGTACCCGCTCACGGTCGAGTCGACCGGTCCAGTGCATCCGGAAAGCGCCTCGCGTTGGACCATCAGCCGGCACGAGTATCCTGCACGCGGCGAGAAGCCGCCGGTGAAGCTCAACTGGTACAACGGCGGGCCGTATCCGGCCCTGGTTAAGGAAAAGAACGTACCGCAGTGGGGTAGTGCCGTTCTGTTCGTCGGCGAGAAGGGGATGCTCATTGCCGACTACGGCAGGCACCAACTGCTGCCCGAGGAAAAGTTCGCCGACTTCCATCGGCCTGAGCCGTTCATTCCGAATTCCATCGGCCATCATCGCGAGTGGACCGAGGCGTGTAAGACGGGTGGTCCCACGACGTGCGATTTCAGCTATTCCGGTCCGTTGACCGAGGCCGCCCTGCTGTCGAACGTGGCGCTGCGCGTTGGCAAGAAACTGACCTGGGACGCGGAGAACCTCAAGGCAACCAACTGTCCCGAGGCTGACGCCTACTTGAAGCGCGCCTATCGCGAAGGTTGGACACTGTAATCAATACATGCTTCCCACCGAGGAATACGTCGAACAAGCCTACTTCTTCCGCGTCGTGCGAGAACGAATGCAGGAGGCCATGTCGACCCAGGACCTGCTCGTGGCCGTTCGACAAGAGATCCTGGCCACAACGCAACTGCCGTATGCCATCGACTTCATGACGGTGGAGCTGAAGCACACCGGCGGTTTCGCCACCGCCATGCGCCGCTTGCCCCACTACTTCACCCCGTTTCAAACCTTCGTCGTAAGCGAGGCCGAGCGCGAGGACGGGCGGCTTGATTTCCGCATTACCCTCGACATCCTCCAGCGCGAGGCCGAATACCGCGCAAAAGGCGTTTCCCGGCAGGGGGTGTTCCTGTACCAGTTCGAGACCCTTTGCCGTAACCGGCTGGGGTACGATTACGGACTTGAAGCCATTGCAGGCGATCCGATTTTCGATGACGAGTGGCGAGAGTGGATTCTCACGGTCCGCCGACAGGTGGGACTGATCGACTTCGCCGACATGCTCTACGTTCGCAGCGAGCTGTATCGGCAGCGACGGGGGAAGGCGGAGAAACCGATCCTCTTTGGCGAGAAGGAAGGGCGAATTGCCCTGGCCAACCGGCGGAAGGATCCCCTCTTCCTATTCTCGGCCCTGGAGCGGCATCTGGGCTACCCGACCGTACCGCGGCCCAAGCCCGAAGACCGCCAGAAGCACATCCTGCCGGCGCTTGAACGCAAGGTAGATCGGCTGGAAAGCCGCATCCGGCTCCTGGAGGAAGAACTCCGCGGCGGCATCAACCTAGCCAAGTTCTACGCGCGCGACCAGCAAGAGAAGGGGAAATGACCCCAACCTATTGGGGCTTGCATAGCCAATGGACGAGGGCGAAGCCCGGCTTCCCCGGTAAAACGGCTGTGAACCGCTCATTGACTATGTAGGAATCAATAATACCGCACTGGCGGATGTTTACGGTTGTGAAGTCGGCAATGGCTTGGTCGGTGCTTGCGTCTTTCCGGCCAGATAGTTGATGACCGTGGCGTTCTCCTTGAGCCGTTCAAAGTACTGACCCATGGCCAGCCTCTGCTTCTTTTCGAGCAAGTCGGCGTGGAGTTCGTCGCGTACTGCCGCCAGATCGACGTCGATCGGTTTGGTATAACCCTCGCAGCGGAGGATAATGAACTGTTCACCTACCTGGACAATGCCCGACAACTCGCCCTCTTTCAGCGAGAATGCCTCTTTTTCCAGCAGCGGTTGCCCGCCATGTTGGCGAACAGGCGGTACCTCGCCGCGTAACGCCTTGCTGCTTGCCTCGGTTGAGTACTGCTCGGCCAGATCACCAAAGTATTCACGCGTGTTGTTGCGACGGGCCATTTCCCAAACTTCCTGAGCGCGACGGAAGTTTCCCAGAACGATTGCCAGACAACGAACTCGGGGACCGAAATTCGCCTCGAACCCCTTTTTCAAGTCCTCTTCCGTAACCTTGACCGTGCCGCCGACAAGCTTTTTCAGAGCCGCCGAAGGCCAAACGGAATCGCGTCGGTACACCTCCACCGAAATTCCCTGTTCCTCCGTGACGGACTTCAGCCACGCTTCCACGTCGGGTGTGCCGTCTTCCTTCGGTGGGAGCATTCGCAGGGCTGCTTGGGCGATTTCCGTGTCTAGATCGGCCTCGGTAACGGTCACTTGCTGCTTCTTGCAAGCTTGCTCGATCAGCACGCGGCTGATGGATCGTTCGAGCACCTCTCGACCATGCCGAGCAGCGCATTCCTCACCCAGTTCCTGAACACTGATCTGCCGTCCATTGAATATGGCGGCGACGCCGGGCATTTGCTGCAGCAACGCCGGGTCGTTCAGGACGTTGACCACTTCCGTTTTCTTCTGCAAATCTCGGAACACCTCCTGGGAAACCTCGCGCAGCTTGCTGTCGCGAATCAGTTCCTCCAGTTGCGGTGCGACCTGTTCGAATTTCACCGGTCGTGCCGGAAGAACGGCCTCTTTCTTGAGAATGATGTACTGGCCCCCGGCATGGATTACGGGCGAGATGTCGCCGGGCTCCATGTTGAAAGCCGCCTGCTCGATCTCCTGGTAGCTGCCGTGCTTGCGGATGGGTTGGATCATCCCCATCGAGGCTGCGCTGGGCAGGTCTTCACTGTGGTCCTTGGCAAGGCGGCCGAACTGACCAGGATCGCCGACCGCTTCCGCGCGAAGCTGTTCCGCCTTCTCTCGATTGCTGACCGCGATGAGCCGGGCCTGAATCGCCTCACCGTACTGTGTTTCATACGTTCGGCGGAGTTCCTCGGGCGTGATGCTCAGCCGCTCGCCTGCCAATGCCCTGAGCGCCAGGGTGGGCCAGATGATGTCGTTGGCGTATTCGGCCGGCTTGATGCCTCGTTCCTCTTCCAGAAGCTTCATCCACTGATCTACTGGCAACTTGAAGCGACTGGCCATGCGCTCGATTTCCGCCGTAACGTCGGCCTCGGAAATCGTCACGCCGCGACGCTGACATTCTTCGGCGATCAGCCGCTTGTTCATCAGGCTTTCCAGAACGGCTTCCCCATATTGCAGCAGGCAGTCCTGTCCCAATTGCTGGCGGGTGATCGGCTGGCCGTTTACCTCGGCCACCGTGCCAGCCGCTGTCGCCGGCGCGGCGACGGTCAAGCTTGCCGGTGCAGCCGGTCGCTGGGCGGTCGCAATCGGCTGGCGCACCGGGCGGGCGGGCGGAATCGCGGCACGAGTTCGCGCGGGGGGTTCAGCGTTCGCCTGCTCGGGCCCCCAATTGTATCGAATCGCGGTACAGGCCACCAGAACGGCAATTCCGGCGAGAATGATACCGACTCTCCGACGGGGCAATACAAACTTGGCGACAGTAGTCTTCTGGGTCATTGCGGTTCCTCCTTAAACCATTTATTCAGATGCCTGCACACGCGCAGACCTTCCCCAATCGTATTTCCTGGGCGGCAGTATAGGTGGAAGCCGCCCTGGCAGGCAATAGCGATTTGGGGCTCTTTCTGGGTGCAAACCACGGCAAAGTAGCAGGCATGCTCCGTCGTGCCGTCCGCTTGTATCGGGCAGAACTCCGTCGTTCGGCTGGTTTGCACTCAGAAACGGAAGAGCCCGATTTGGGAAGCCGTCCAGTCGCGCAAGAAAAAAGACGGCCCGGTCATTTCTGACCGGGCCGTCGTCGAAGACCAGACCCAACCTCCCGAAGTGCTCGGAAGGGTCTTACTCGTTTTGGCGGCCTATTGGCAGCAGCCTGCCGGCTCACACGCCTTGGGGGCTTCGCAAGCGGTCGGTTCGCTGCACACCGGAACCGGGCAGCATACCTGCACCGGAACTTGGCGGCAAACAACTCGCGGCACGCAACGGGTGGCCGTGTAGGCAACCCGCTTGGGGACAACCTGCGTGCAGCACACCGTCTTGGTATACTGAACCGGCTTCATGACGGTGTAGCATACCTTTCGGACTCGCTGCTCCGGCACCATGCGGCATACCTTGTAGGGAACCTGCTTCTGGCGGCACTCGGTGACCATCTTGCACACCTTGTAGGTGCAAGTCTTCACCCGCTGCTCAGACACCATGCGGCACGTCTTGTAGGTGCAGGTCCGAACTCGTTGCTCGGAGACCATCTTGCATACCTTGTAGGTGCATGTCCGAACTCGCTGCTCGGGCACCATCTTGCATACCGTGTAGGTGCAGGTCTTCACCCGCTGCTCGGGCACCATCTTGCATACCGTGTAGG
>CAZASB010000130.1:0-12863 GCA_964487655.1 uncultured Planctomycetaceae bacterium | reverse complement strand
TCCTCGTCGGTCCGATACCACCCGGCGGGGCTACCTCGGCAATTCGCCAGGTTCGTGTGCCGTAGGTCATTGCTGCCTGAACTCTCCGTAACGCGGAAATGCCAGCGTGTTATTGCCCTCTGTGTCAGAATGCTTCAGCAGACTGTGGCCCCTTGAGGCTCATAGCTAATCGGACTGAGATTGATCATCAGCTTGCTGAGAATCTCTCTCAACTCTCCGTCCTTGAAGTCGCGTTTCAGCAGGTGTTCGACTAGTTCCGCCTGTCTGGGCTGGCCGAACGCCAAGCGATACACGGCCAACGTCTTCAAGATTGTGGCAAGTCGCCCCTGATCGCGGCTATAGGGGTACAACGGAATGATGCGCTCGATTTTGATACTGTCGGTTTCGACGTGCCAATAGGGGACCAACTCACACTTGCCGCGAGCTTGACGTTCCTCCTTGTCCGCCAAATCGAACAGTCGCTGCCACATATCGCCCGACACATTTCCCAATTGCTTACGGTACTTCTCCGCCAAGAATTGGCGGATGACCAGACCCTTGTATCGGTTGATCCGGCCCTCGCGCTGCTCGAGGTCGATCGGATTGCCCGGCAGGTTCCAGTGGACGATGCGGCGGCAGTAGGCGTGGAAGTCGAGCCCTTCCTGTCCGATGGAGGTTGTGGCCAACACGAACGGCCGGAACGGCGAATTGAATACCTCACGCAGATTCTTGGCGCGTTGCCCGCCCTCGTCCGTCTCGATACGTTGGCTGCCGAATTCGACGGCGTAATGGCATCGCATTTTCTTGGGCTGTCCATCTTTGCTCAAGAAGGAATCGAGATCGTCGACGTTGATCGACGCCGTATCGAGGTTCACCGACGCAAGCAACTGATCGATGGCGTCTGCGGCATCGACGTTCTGCCCCTTGAGCAGGTGGAAAAACTCATCCAATACGGCTTGCAGGCATCCGGCGATGCAATAGCGGGCTACCATCCGCCAATAGCTCTTGTCATTAACGCTCAGCCGGACGGCAGCGATGGATTCGGGCTTATTGAACAGGTTGAGGAACTCATCGGCGGCGTCGAACGCGCGGGCCATGGATCTCGCGTCGTTGTGGCCGGGAAACACGCGGCGCAAACTGCGCAACGTGAGCACGGCCGGCGAGCCGAGGGCCAGATCTGCCAAGACTTCCGGCAAATCTTTCGGCAGCGGCCCGAGGCCGGCGCTTTCCGGGTGTTTAAAGCACTCTTGCAGACTTGCGAAGTGGCGCTCCTTTGCCGACGCGTTCTCGGTAGCCCCACGGAAAAACGTAAGACGCGCCCAGGGGTCGTCTTCCGCGCCGTCGTCCCAGAACCAGTCTCGCAGTACACCCCGCAGTCGCGTGTTTGCCCGATCCAGCAGAACGGGCGCGGCCCAGTACCAGCGCTCGCCGTCGCCATTCTTGGTAGCGTACTGATGGAGCTGCGCCCGCTCGATCTGCGCTTGGATCGCCCGGGTAGTCTCTTGCCTAAGCTGCGACAGAGTCGCACCCTTATGCATGGTACCCGCCGGGTCGACCATGCTTGCGAGTGTCAGGCTCGGGTAGAGGAGACTGAAGTTGCTCATGTTCCGCAATTGCGCGTCGTCGTCGCGCCCGGCGCGGGAAAAACGAAGCTGCGGGATCGGGTGGCGACGCTTCCCTTCCGGGGTGAAATACCGACGTGGAACTGTCTCAGTGGATTCCCGCGTGGCAGGATTGCCAATCGTCCGGCGTTCCACTTCGTACGACAGCAGCGTGGCGATCACGCGCGGCACCATCACCCAGGCGGAAAACAGCAAGGTCTTTGAGAAGTGGGGCATGGCCGCAAACGGCCCTCCAAGCTGGTAATAGGGCAAACTCGGCGGCACCCATAGCAGTTCGGCCCCCCGCTGGCCGATAGCCTTCTCGACCAGCAGCGACAGGCGAGCGTTCGACGGTACGTCCGGGTCCTTTTGCAAACCTACTACGAAGTCGTAACGGCCCACGGCCCCCAGCTTTAGCCAAGCCTCGGGCACCGATCGGAGGCACGCCTCAATATCGGGATCGTCCCGGTGCAGCTTTAGGGTTTTCTTTACCTTGTAGCGGTCGAGATACGACAAGGGATAGGGCGCCGATTTGCAGTACTCCATCGGATTGCCCGCCACAAGCTTCTTCTCGTTCAGCGCCCGAAATACCTGATCGGTCTTTCGGTAGTTTTCGATGTCGCCAAGCTTCACGGCTACGGGCTCCCGCCCCTGGTCCTCGATCATGATCGACGGGTCTTCCGCAACGCTGTTCCGTTCGGTACGGCACATGACCGACCGCAGTAAGGTTTGAACCGCGTCCCGGTGCTCCGGGTTGAGATCGCCATCACCTTTCCGCAAATCGAGCAGTTGCTTATACAGCGCTTTGCGATGCAGGTCGTACCGTTCCAGCAAATCGCCGCGTTCTTGGAGAAGGAATCGCAGCACGGACCGGAAATCGCGATAGTGGTCGTCGCCGCGGTGGACGTCGTCATGGTCGGTAAACGCCTTGAAGGGCGTCGCCGACAGCAGCAATACTCGAGCATGTTGCCTCGTCAACATGACTTCCCGCGCGATGATGGCCCGCTCGTCTTCGTTGTCGAGGTCGATAAGGTCGCGGAATCGCTGGAATTCGTCGAGAATGTACAGGTGGGCGTTGACGTAGCGCAGGCAGCAGCGGATCAGGGTACGGCGCAAATAGCCAATGAGAGCCAGGCAGCCGCGATGCAAGGACGGCTCGGTGTGCCCGTCAAGCATCTCGGAATAACGAACGACAACTTCATAAACGGACCATCGCTTCTTCACTCGAAGATTGTCATAGATTGCCCGATTTTCGGCTAGGGGCAACCGGGTGCGTTTCAACTCTCGAATGTAACGGCTCGCCAGGCCCGGTCTGTATTCACGATGATACTCTCGCTCCAGGTAGGCGTGGAACCGTTCCACCTTCACAACACCGCCGCGCAACAACCATCGCAAGCCCTTGTACCGGTTGTACAGTTTGCGGTCGCGGCACAGCAGCGCATAGATGATGGCGCGTTCCTCGCGGATGCCGGTCGACCGCTGCACCTCGAACGACGTGGCCGGCGTGAGCGAGTTCAACTCCAGTAGCACCTGCCGCATCTTGCCCTCTTCGACCACCTCGTCTTCATCGCGCGCGAGCAGTGCCAGCCGCGATACCGGTGGTTTCATGTGGACCGACGAGGGGAACAGGTTCAGTTTGCAGATATTCTCCCGGGCGATGACCTGGTTGGAGCAGATGTAGGTCACCCGCAGCGGCGTGCGATTACCGGCCTCTAGCCGCTCCTTCACTTTCCTCGCGATGATGCCCTTCGCCACGATCGTCTTGCCCAGGCCCACCTCATCGGCTACCAACATGCACCGCCGGCCGTTCTCGAATAGCTCGGCGTACACCGCATCGACCGTCGAATGCTGAAAGTCCTTTAGGCCATCCAGAGCGTCATCGACGTACCGGGACAGTTGCTCTTGGTTACGCATTGTCGTCCTCCACATGGAGAATGGCGGCCTTGAACACCTCCCAGAGGGCCAAAAAGCTATCCGGAACGACACTCTTGTCCTTCGCGTCGCGAAGGCTCGTGATGACCCGATCAACCTCGATGAGCCGGCGCGGATTGCGAGAGGCGGTGATCAGCAACTGCTCGAAGATGGGCATCTCGAGCCCCATCGACTTGCCTAGCCCGTCGCTGTTCCCGTTGCCGTTGCCATCTCCCGTCACTATGTCCTTCGATGGCTCATCGGTAAGGAGGAACCGCAGGTACGCCAGGAACTTCTCGCGGCTGTTGATGATGCTCTTGAAGATATCGTCCAGGCGGCCTTCCGGCATCCCCTCGATCTCAATGCGCACCAGAAACTGTCGTACGGTGTCTTTGCCGTCGAGAACACTGAAATGCAGGAACCGGCTTAGGTGTGTCTCGCTGATGTTTCCGCAGCGGAACTCATTGGCGGCACCGAATCGCAACGGCTGATCGTGCATGCGAGGCACCAGTGGCCGAACCTTTGCAGTCAAGCCTGAGGGCTGTGATGGACCGCGAAGGTCGATCGAAATGACGAGATCGTAAGTCTGTTGGTTTTCCGACCGTTCAGCCCGGCCTTCCATGGGCGACTGCAGAATGGCGTATTCAATTCGGCGAATCGCCGCGCGCCGCTTTGCGGCCTCTTCGGGCTCCTTATCACCCTCCGATGGCTCGAAGCGAATGAACATGTCGCCGGGTCCATCAGCGCCCAGCAACTGCTTGTACACTGTGCCCAGTCGGGCATCGCGGTCGGTCGTGTTCAGTTCCAGCAGGAACTCGATATTGCGCTCGAAGGCCGCCTTCGTGGCGTTGGCCGAACCGACAAACCAAGTGGTGCTCGCCTCATCGTCGAACAAAAACACCTTGGCGTGCAGGTTCTGCTCCCGGGGTTCGCCGTCCCCTTCCTCCAAGGCGGCGAGGCGCTCGCCGTCGACGATAACGTCCGATAGGCAGTAGGCATCGAAACGCTCGAGCAGTTTCGGGGAAAGTCGCTCCAACTCAGCACGCCGGCTGAGAACCACCAACCATTTGTCAACATTGCCCCAAAGCGCCTCGATCGCCTGCTTGTGCAGAAATGGCGAGAGACACAGCAGCCGCTGCGCCCGGTGCTCGGCGGCAGGGTTGGTTTCGTACCCGGGAATACCGACCGGATGAAAGCCGTAGTCGTCGAAGAATTCCGGCACCGCGAAGTTGACCCGTGCCAGTTCGCCAAGAAACCTCGGCCCGTTGGGCAGAGGCCGCTGTTGATCCAGCCAGGCATGAAAGTCGACCAGCGGTTGGTTCCATGAAAGCGCCTCGGCCTCGGGTCTTCCCTCCAGGAAGGCGGCCACGTCCCAGCACCGGTCGAACGTGAGGTTCCGGCTGAGCACGATCAACCGGTAGGTGACGTCGTCCGGCGATTCCTTGTGCCGGTACCGCAGTACCCAGGTTTTCGGGTGGAAGGACGTAAACGGACCGTCCGGCAGAATGGGCGCAAGTGCGTCCTCAAAGTAGGCGTAAATCTCCTTCGCCGACGCCGGTGCCTTGAGCTGTCCTTTCTGGTGGTAAATAGTCAGCATGTCGGCCGTCTGCTGAATGGCTCGGATGAGCTGCACGTCTTTGCCTTGCATTTCCCCTTCGAGGGTCTGGGCGTAGAACAGGGCAACCGGGATCGATAGAAGCGTATCGAGATCGACGCTATAGGTCGTCGCCACGGCCTGGGTCAGTTCGCAGCCCTCGGGCGGGATCAGCAGTTGCCCGTAATCGAGCCGGTTGCGCTTAACGTCCAACATCAGGATCCGCCTCCCCGTTTTCTCCACGAACAATGTCGGTAACAATCGTCTTCACCTGCGGCAGGCGGTAATCCAACGTGGAAAGCCCCACCCAGCCGTCAACCTGGACGTCCTTGGGGCTCTTTCGTAGCCGGGCACGCTCTCCCTTGTTGCAACATTCCTGATCAGTGACCAGCCGATTGCACCCCTGAACATCGGTGGCGCCGGCGCGGGCGTGGGCAATCCAGCCGTTCACGAAATTTCTGGTGAAGCACGGCATGTTGCTCCCGTGTTGTAGGACTAACTGCCAAACAAACTCGTTATCCCAGCTCAACCAGTCGAACTTGCACAGCCGCTCGCGCCATGCGCGCCAATAGCCTTCACACTCCTCGACGCCATCCCTTGTTCCGAACCGCTCCTCCAGCAGCAGGTTGTAACGAATGTGGGCGCCCTCCAGAATGGTCCAGAAGTCGCGCGCGTGGTAGACGGTCTTCTTCAGTTCCGGATGTCTCAGACCGCGGATGAAGGGCAATTCCGCGAACTCAGCAAAGGTGGCGCTGGCCTTCAGCCGCATCAACTGCATCGTGGCCCGGTCGTCGAGCAGGATCTGGCCCAGCAGGCTATCAGGAACGCAGGCGGCGATCTGCTGGCGCAGGAACACGGCCTCCGGTACGGTCAGCGTAATGGCCAGGTCGCGCCAGTATTCACTATCGATCTCGGGCACCCGGATACGCGGGCCGCTCTCGATATCGGCGTCGGGGTCGTCGCCCGCCAGCCGGGGCGTCTCTTCCAAAATGGCCTTCAGCGATTGCCCGCCGCTCAGTTGGCGACCCAACTCGGCAAGCGACAAGTGCGTCCGCACCAGCCCGAATGTCCGCAGCCCGGTCCAGTACACCGACGACGGCCGCCGCTGCACGTCAACATGCGACAGCACACCGAACAGAAAGCCGATGATGCCCAGCCCCCCGCCCAGCTCACCATACTTTCGGACCAATTGGATCCGGCACCACTTTTCCCAGTGGCCGAGGTAGTCCTCAAGCGTCTGACTAGCCTTTTTCGCTTCTGGCAACCGCTCGTAGTCCGCGATCAGCAAGGCGGTCAGCGTGAAGTACTTCGCCCGGGTCTGAATGGTCGAAATGCCAGGGAACAACCGGTCGGAGAACGAGTCGCGGATCATGCCGATGCCCAGTTCATCGACCACGCCGGGCTGCCTAAGTATGCTGAGTACGGCCCGAACCTTGTCGCGATGCTCCGATGAAAAGTCGATCCAGCCAACGGATGCCATACGTCACCTGCTCCTGTGCGAACAAGCCATCGAAGTAATGGCTCAACATACCCCAAGCAAGAAGGCCTGTCAACTACCTGAACTAATGGCCGTCCGAAGAAGCCGCTTCCGGTGACTTTCACGTGCGAACAGGTTCAAGCAGGGGCGAACAATGAGCGGGCGCAAAGGGGCGAATTATGCCCGAAAACGTCAGGCGGCGTTGTGAATGTATGGAAAGGCATCCAGCTTGACAGCAAGGCCGACATCAAGGAAGACTCTCACGCACCACGATCCAACAAAGTCGCGAAACGAGACGATTGGGGGATAATTCCCGCAAGATCTCACGCGGCGAATTTGCGCCGAGAAGAGGCCGCCTGCGAGTCGGGCGATTCCCTCGCAAGCAGCAGCCTGCCCAGCACATGAAGATTCCGTCCCAGCACCCCAGGCCAATGTAGCGTTCAAACCCTCGTACCGGCCGATCTGGATCATGAACTTGCAGATGGTCGGATTCTTCGGGCGCAGGGAACGGTCGCCGCTATAGTCGCACGTCGGCGAACTCGTTTTCGAGTGTGGCGCGGGCCTTTTCGCCATCGACCGCGTCGACCACGATGTTCAGGCGGACCTCGCTCGTGCTGATCATGGCGATATTGATCTTCGCTTTGGCAAGACTCTGGAACACGCGATGGGCAACACCCGTATGGCTCCGCAAACCGATTCCAAACACCGACAGCTTCGCCACTTCGGGCGCAAAGGTGGGCTGCGGACAGCCGATTTCCTTCGACAGATCGGTGGTCACCTTGACGGCGCGTTTCAAATCGCTGCGAGGCACCGTGAACGTAATGCTGGAACGGCCCTCGCGTTGGGTGCTCTGAACGATCATGTCGACGTTGATTCCCGCCGCGGCAATGCGTTCGAACACTTGGGCGGCAAGGCCCGGCGTGTCGGGTACTCCAAGCACGGTGACGCGCGCCTGCGTGGCGTCCAGCGTAACGTCGTCGATAATCATTTCTTCCATGCGTTCCATCCGAGCGGCCACCTCGGCGGCGTCGCGCTCCTCGCAAGCGGCCGTACTCGCGGCAGACGGGTCTTCGGAGGGTTCCGGCCGCTGGTCGAGGCCGAATGTTTCGTGAACGGTGCGCAAGGCTTCGAGCGAATTGTCTTGGCTGACAAGCACGGAAATCTTGATCTCGCTCGTACTGATCATCTGAATGTTCAGGCCCCGCTTGCCCAACGCGCGAAACATGCTTTGGGCAACGCCGGATTGGCTCGCCATGCCGAGCCCGACCACGGAGACCTTCGACACGTTTTCGTCGTAGCTGACGCCCTCGGCCCCGACTTCGGCCACGGCCTCGTCAACGGCCTTCAACGTGGTCGGTAGGTCGCCTTGGAAGACGGTAAACGAGATGTCGGCGAGTCCGTTGGCCGCCACGTTTTGCACGATCATGTCCATGGCAATGCTGCGTGCGGCGATCTTCGAGAAAACGGCTAGTGCAACGCCGGGATGGTCCGGCACGCCGAGCACGGTCACTCGCGCCTCTTCCTTCACCTTGGCACACCCACACACGGCCTGGTTGGGTGACTCAACGTCGCGTCCGATCATCGTCCCGGGATTATCGCTGAAGCTACTCCGCACATGCACCGGCACGTTGAACCGCTTGGCGAACTCAATCGCCCTGTTGTGCATAACCCCTGCCCCGACGCTGCTCAGTTCGAGCATTTCGTCGTAGCTGATCCGGTCGACCCTTCGAGCCTCCGGCACGACGCGAGGATCGGTGGTGTAGACGCCGTCGACGTCGGTGTGGATTTCGCAGGATTCGGCCTGAAGCACCGCCGCGAGCGCAACGGCCGTGGTATCGCTGCCGCCGCGGCCCAGCGTGGTGATGTTGCCCGACTGGTCGATTCCCTGAAAGCCTGCCGCAATGACGACCTTGCCCGCGTCGAGCGCTTCCCGCATTCGTTCCGAGGAAATCGAATGGATGCGTGCCTTGGTGTGTGTGCTATCGGTCATGATGCCAATCTGCGCGCCGGTCAGGCTAATGGCCTGATGTCCCAGCGCATGGATAGCCATGGCCATCAGGGCCACGCTCACCTGCTCGCCGGTGGAGAGCAGCATGTCCATTTCCCGGGCCGGTGGCTCGCTGGAGATTTCCTTGGCCAGGGCGACCAATGCATCGGTGTTCTTTCCCATGGCACTGACTACCATGACCACTTGGTGGCCGTCCATTTTGGCAAGAATCGCCTTGCGCGCCGCCGCGAGGATCTTGGAACTGTCGGCAACGCTGGTGCCGCCGAACTTCTGGACGATGATGGACATGGGACTGGAACTCGGTTCTCAAGGGTTGTCGTTATTAAACACCGCTTTACCGAACAGGTCGGTTCATGGCGGTTACGGTGAAATGCGAATTGCCTTCTAGCTTCTACCTGCGTTTCCCAGGAAAAACGCCATCAGTCGCCAACCTTCCTCGAGCGTCAGGGGAGACGTCGCCGCCGTCGGGTCATCGTAGACGCGGGCCGCGTCGGAGACGATGCCCGTTCCGGAAATGGCGAAGGGAACATACCCGTGCTCGTGGGTCTTTGTGCGAATGAACGTGGGATGGTCCGGCGACACGAGGATTCGGTACTCGCCTTGGGCCTTAATCGCCTCATGCACCGGCCCGACGATATGGCGGCTGATCTCCTCCAGAGCGCGGACCTTCGCGGCAACGTCGCCCTCGTGGGATGCCTCGTCGGTCGCTTCCACGTGGACGCAAACCAGATCGATTTCCGGATCGCGGAGCGCGCGGATCGCATGCTCTCCCTTGGCTCGGTAGTCGGTATCGGTATAGCCGGTTGCCCCGGGAACGTCGATCTGCCGCCAGCCGAGCAGCCTGGCCAGCCCTCGCAGCAGGTCGACGGCCGTAATCATGGCGCCCCGTCGTCCATACACGTCGGCAAAAGGCACGAGCCGCGGAATCTGCCCCAAGCCCCACAGCCAAATGTTGGTGGCAGGCAGCTTTCCGTCCGCTTGCCGCCGGAGATTGATCTCGTGCCGGGCGAAGACACCCACCGAGTCGCTCATGAGTTGATTGAGCAAGTCGCTGCCGGGACCGCGCGGATAGTCATCCAGTACGGATTGGTCGGTAAGATCGTGCGGGGGCGTCGTTCGAGTGTCCATTGAAAAGGGCACTGGCTCCGACTCGCCACGCACGACCAGGATATTCCGGTAGCCTACGCCCGGATGGAACTCGAACCGGCCGCGGTCAACCTGCTCCTGGAGCGAACTGAGTAGTGTGGCCGCCTCCTCGCTTGTGATATGGTCGGCCGTAAAGCTGCGCATTACCTGCTCCTGGATAGAGACTAGGTTGCATCGCACGGCCCAATCATTCGGCCCCAGTTCGATCCCCTGCGCGGCGGCTTCGAGCGGGGCGCGGCCGGTGTAGTACTCTCGCGGGTTGTAGCCGAGCAGGCTGAGATTGGCCACGTCGGACCCTGGCGGCAGTTCGTCTGGCACGTTCCTTGCCCGGCCTACCACCCCCTCCGCGGCGACGGCGTCCATGGCCGGCACGTCGGCGGCTTCCAGCGGCGTACGCTGGTTAAGTGAATCGAGCCGCTCGTCGGCGCATCCGTCGGGAATGATGATTGCGTATTTCATGGTGTTCTCAGTCGCGAACCCGCATTTGTACGCTCCCGGACTGAACGCACGGCAGACGATCGATTGCTTGCATCGCCTTGCACAGAGCGCCGTCGGCGGCGGAGTGGGTCATGATGATCAACGGTACAAACTGGTCGTCGTCCTCGGAAGCTTCATGCTGAAGGACCGAGGCGATAGATATTTGGTGTGAACCGAGGATTCCGGCGATGTCGGCAAGGACTCCAGGCCGATCGTTCACACGGAATCGGAGGTAGTATCGGCCGGGAATCAGATCGGCCTTTCGAACGGCAACCACCGGTTCGGCGTCGGAAGACCACAGCCCCAGGGTTCGGAAGGTGATTGCCATGCGGCCCACCACCGTATCGATCAGGTCGGCCACGACGGCCGAGGCGGTGGGCATTTGGCCTGCGCCCTGCCCGTGGAAGAAGACAGGCCCAACGGCATCGCCCACCACTCGTACGGCGTTGAACGCGCCGCGGACTTCGGCCATGGGCGATCCCTGGCGAACGAGCGTTGGCGATACCCGCAGTCCCAGCCCTTCGCTGCTCAGTTCGGCAGTGGCCAGCAGTTTCACGCGGTAGCCCAACTCACCTGCGTAACGGATATCGGCCAAATCGACCACGTCAATCCCCACGCGAGGGATATCTCGCCAGTTGACCCGCGCGCCGAACGCCAGATGGGCCAGAATGGCCAGTTTCTGCGCCGCGTCGCTGCCGTCGACATCGAGTGTGGGGTCAGCCTCGGCATATCCCCTCTTCTGGGCATCCGCCACGCTCTGGGCATAGGACGAACCGTGCTGCTCCATTTGGCCGAGGATGAAGTTGCTCGTTCCGTTAAGAATGCCGTGGATCGATTCGACCTGGTTGGCGGTGAGGCATTCGCTCATGGCGGCGATAATAGGGATGCCTCCGGCCACCGAAGCCTCAAACGCGATGGACCGTCCCAGCGAACGGGCCCGATCGAACAGCTCGGCGCCGTGCTCCGCCAGCAATGCCTTGTTCGCCGTGACGACATCCTTACCTGCCTCCAGAACGCGTAGCATAATGGAGCGTTCCGGCTCCAGCCCGCCAATCAGTTGCACAACTGCGGTGATTTCGGGATCGTCAAGGACACTTTCCAGGGAATTGGTCAACATACCCCCCGGTAGAATTATATTCCGCTCGCGACGGATATCGGCGTCGATCACGCGCACCAGTTGCACCGGTCGGCCGGCGCGCCGGGCAATCCGATCGGAATGCTCCAGCAACAGCCGGGCGACTCCGGAACCGATCGTTCCGAAACCGATAAGCGCAACCTTGGCGACATCCATCGAGATACTCCCGTAAAGCGGTCCAGTAAGTGTAGAAGAATCCCATATAGTAGAGGTTCCATGCCCGGCAAGTCAAGCGGCGAAGACCGGCAGGAAAGAAAACTTTTTCCTACACGCTTGCGAAGTTCGTCGGGCGCGGCATACTAAGGGCTCAAAGGGTGGCATGCCACATGTCTCCCCCCGCTACGCAACTAGAATCCTGTTCACTCGGCAAGGAGTGTCCCTTGGAAGAAACATCGCTTCAGTTTTTCAAGAATCTGCTCGAAACCCCCAGCCCATCCGGCTACGAGGCGCCTGTTCAGGAGGTAGTTCGAAGCTACCTCGCCGAATTCGCTGATGACGTGCATACCGACGTACATGGCAATGTGATTGCGGTGCGGAACCCCGACGCACCCGTCCGCCTGATGCTGGCTGGGCATTGCGACCAGATTGGGTTGATCGTGCAACACATCGACGACGAGGGATTCCTGTACGTCGGCGCCATTGGCGGCTGGGATCCACTGATGCTCATCGGCCAGCGGATGCGCGTGTGGACCCGTACCGGTCCCGTCCTGGGCATTATCGCGAGGAAGCCCATCCACCTGCTGACCGAAGACGATCGCAAGAAGGTTCCCAAGCTCAAGGATCTATGGCTCGATATCGGTGCTGCGAACAAGGCGGAAGTCGCCAAGCTCATTCGAATTGGCGATGCAGTCACCTTGGAATTGGGGTATCAGGAAGCGTTGAACCGGCGTGCTATTTCGCCGGCCATGGACGACAAGGCCGGTGCCTGGGTCGTCATCGAGGCCCTGCGACGCATCGAGGCTAAGAGCCTCCGGTGCGCCGTCTTCGCCGTTTCGACCGTGCAGGAAGAGGTTGGCCTGCGGGGCGCTCGCACCAGCGCGTTCGGCATTGACCCGCACGTGGGTGTCGCCGTCGACGTGACCCATGCCACCGACTGTCCCACGATCGAGAAGAAGGAAGAGGGCGAGGTGAGCTTGGGAAAGGGCCCCGTCATTGCACGCGGCCCCAACATGAACCACAAGGTAGTCGACCTGCTGATCGATTGCGCCGAGGCCGGCAGCATCCCCTACCAGCTTGCCGCCGAGGGCCGAGCAACCGGCACCGACGCAAACGCCATTCAGGTCAACCGGGCAGGCGTGGCCACCGCCCTGGTCAGCATACCGAACCGGTACATGCACAGCCCCGTCGAGATGATTTCGCTGGACGATATCGACCGCACCGCCGACCTGCTCGCCCGCTTCGCCGAACGCATTAGCGAAGAGTCGGTTTTCATACCATAACGCAATGGACCCATCCAGGACGATTTCTTATTGGGAAGGTAGCCGTTCACAGGGGGACTGTCCCAATTTTCGCGGCACAAAGGGCGTTCTTTCCCA
>CAZASB010000129.1:0-12902 GCA_964487655.1 uncultured Planctomycetaceae bacterium | reverse complement strand
CCGGAAAACGCTTGCGCTGCTTGGATTGGTCTTCCGATGTCTACGCAAGCCGCGTCACTCGTTCGACGATTTCGGCGTGGGTCAGTTCACGGTCGGTGGGGAGCGTCAGGTAGGACGCGGCCGAGCTGCAGCAGTCGACGATTACCTGGATTTTGTTGGGAGCGTTGAACCCTTGGGGGCACGGCTCGTGACCGTTGACGAGGATACGGGCACCCACTAGGTTGGCGAAAGCCTGAGCATTCTCTTCGCGATAGTCGCGCCCCCATACCAGGTCGAAAATGCCGGCCCGCTCTACAAAGTCAATCTCTTCCAGTTCACGAGTGAAGAGCGACGTATTGAAGGGCCGCTCATCGCACCGCTCTGGAATACTGTGCGAAACGAACACGCCATGCGGCAGGCGGACCGCCAACGGCGAGCTACGCAAGAACACCAGCATCGCCTCGCGCACCCGATCGGTTGCCGGGCCGTACATCTGCTGCAATCCCAGCCGGAACAGCAGATTGAGCATCTGCCGGTTCTTCTGGATGGGGTAGTCGGCCAGTTCAGCCAGCTCATGGTTCCCCAAGATGAAGTGAACCCGGCCGGGGAACTCCGTCTTCAGACGGGCAACGTCCTCCAGCACAGTGTGCGACATGCACCCGCCGTTTTCGGAATAGGTCGGGCCGCCATGGCACACCTCCTGGAGGATGAGGTGGCGGCGGGGGTTCTTGTCCAGCGCGGCGGCGCGTTTGATCAGGTTGAAGTTCCGCCGGTGCCCGTGGAGATCGCCCGTAATGATCACCTCGTCAGCCAGCTCGGGCGTAAGCTCCACGAGGTTCCCCGCGCGGCCCGGCGTTTCGAGGTTGGCCTCGACCGCCCGTTCGAAGTAACCGATGATCCTCTCAATGTAGGCGATCGACGCAACCATGATCCTGGTAGGGTATCAGTACGATGGGCCAAGGTAAAGGATGGGAGCGAGGGTTTCCTTGCGGCCAACCATGGGGTGGCCGCTAAAATTTTCCCATAGCCCCCATGTTAGCGTACCACACACATTACGGAACCGACACTACACGCCGAAAACGGCGGCTGTGCCGATTTTCTGGATACTGCCGGTTGTCGGGCCGATGCTCTTCTTACAGGACCATTGTACGCATTGGAGCAACGATTGCAGCCCTTCAATCACATGGAAAATCGCTCCAGCGCGCTTGCAATGGCCTTTCAGATGAGAGATAGGCGATGCGCGTCGACCCGCTTGGCGCCGCCTGGATCAGCAAAGAAGGAACCCATGGAATGAGACAATCACTCTTCGTATGCGCGGCTTTGGTCGCGCTGGTCAGCTTTAGTGGTTGTGCAGGCATGAGAGGAAGCTGTGCCCGCATACCGGGAACCGGCGCGGCATGCCGCCCCGCTGAACGATGCAACCTGCTCGGTTGGCTCCGATGCCGTGGCCCGCGCGGTAGAGAAGTTGGATCCGAGATGACGCAGGCCGGACCGCCAACCGGTATGGTGGCGTACCCCTACTACACCACCCGTGGCCCGCGCGATTTTCTAGCCAAGAATCCAGCCAGCATCGGACCCTAATCGGGCAAAGGATCCGCCGGACGCGGCACGTTCTCCAAGGCCGGCTGCGAGGCTTCGCGCCATACCCGATAGTGTTCCCGCCACGTCTCGGGGGTGACGCGGGCCGCCCGGCCGGAATCGCCGCTGATGGTGAAGATCGCCTGCAAGTCGAGCACCTCGCGCCAGGTGAGTGCCTCGCTTGCAGGCGCGCCGTCGTTGAATGCCAGGGTGTCGAGATAGGTGAGAATCGAGGCGATTTGCCGCGACGGCGCCAGCGGCGTCTGCCAGCACCAGTAGTGGGCCCACCGGGGAAGCAGATCGGGCCGGCGGCCCAACTCGGTCGAGAACGCCTGCCGAAGTGCCATGCTGCTCTCGCCGTCAGTTGCATATCGTGCCAGATGTTGGTCGAATCGCGGATTGCCGTCGCCCCACTTGCCGGCGAGCACGCGGAGTCGTTCCGGTACGTCCGATCCCTGCTCGAACCGGGCAAGTTGCCGTCGTGCCTCATCATACGACCCAGCCGACCCCACATCGTAGCACGCCCACTGCCACGCCAACCGCTGTCGGTTCACATAGCCCCAAGCCCCGACGAACACGCCTGCAACCAGGACGAAAACCAACATCGCACGGAGAAATCGAGGCATGGCAGTGGAGCGAGTGGAAAAGGGGGGTCGGAAGTCTTTGCTTTGATTCTGATGCAGAAGGCCAGGGGCAACCACGGGGGCGAAGTGCCGATCGAGGCCTAACTGCTCCGCGGTGCGCTGCTGCCAATCGGTGTCGCCGAAAGGCGAACCACGCACCACCGAACACCGCAACGCCACCAGTTGAAGCCCCGGATCAGCTTGTCGGACGCGTTGATGAGCGGACTGGCCCTGTTTGCGTTGAAGGATCCGTCCATGTATGGCTTGAGGCTTTATAAACACGCCCGAGAGGACTCGAACCTCTAACCCTCGGTTCCGAAGACCGATGCTCTATCCAATTGAGCTACGGGCGCAAATACTTACATGGCAATGACTTACGCAAGACAGCCGCTAGCTGTCCCACGCGCCAGCTTCAGCTTATCGCGATAGTCTAGCACCTTGCGACGGAAAACGCCAGGGAGAGACCCTCGACCAGAAGCGGCCCGCTCCTGGGGGGCACAGAAGTGGCCTCGTTCAACCGGGAGAAATGCACGCCGAGGAATCGTTCCGAGGGCTGTTCACTAGAGTACCGACCGCCCGCGCCTGCATGGGCTCGTCAGGGCAGGGACGCAGCAGCGACGGCAGGCGGGCCGCGTCTTGCACCGCCGGGTCGAGCCAGAGGTCATACACGCGCCGCGAGAGAATCACCGGCATACGGTCGTGGATGGGACGAATCAGTTCGTTCGGCTCGGTGGTCAACAGGGTACACGACTCGATGGTAAATCGACCGCACATGGCCGTATTCTACCCAAGTGGCCGTCGATGTGCGATGATGGGAGTGTTTTCCCCAGTATCCCTCTCCGCCCAACGAGTGAACGAAGTATGACCGAGTACATTCAAGTCGTCACGACCACGGACAAGCGAGACGATGCCATGACGATTGCCAACGCGATGGTCGAGCGGCGACTGGCCGCGTGCGTGCAGATTCTCGGCCCAATCACCAGCATATATCGCTGGAAAGACAAGGTGGAAACGGCCGAAGAATGGCAGTGTTGGGTCAAGAGCCGACACGACCGCTACGTGGACATCGAGCAAGCCATTCGTAAACTTCACCCCTACGAAGAACCCGAAATCCTGGCCGTTCCCATAACCGTCGCCAGCGCCAGCTACCTGGCCTGGATTGACGGGCAGGTGTCGACGTAACGAAACTCACGGTAGGGCGAGGATAACCAAGGGCGTCGTCGCCCGTGAGTATCTCTCCCATGCCTTCAAGCAGGCCACGAGTTCTTTCGGGGGATTATTGTCCCGCAAAAAAGGGTTTACACAGTCTCTTCTGGGCGTACGCGACCTCGAATTGTCCCATCCGAATCCTCCGGGGCTCGGAGAGAGAGGCTTGCCAAGTTACCCGTTCTCCGCTACGCTTAGAGTTTTCCCCTTTTTGCGAACTTTGGCCATGCCAGCTTCCCAACCTGACGAACAACGAATTGTTATTACCGGGATAGGTCTTACCTCGCCCAACGGCGACAGTCTATCGGAGTTTCGCGAGAGCTTGCTGACGGGGCGAAGCGGGATAGTCCCGTACGAGATCCGTTATTTCGGCAAGACGGTTGCCGGAGTATGCCATTTCGATGAACTGAAGTATCAGCGGCGCAAGGAGTTGAGGCGTGGCACCCGGGCAGGAAGCGTCGGCATCTTCTGCGCGCACGAGGCCATTGCCAACGCCAGTTTGGATTGGGGAAATGTCGACAAATCCCGAGTGGGGATTTACGTGGGCGTTACCGAGCACGGCAACGTCGAGACGGAAAACGAGATTTATCAAATCAAGGCGTATGACTACGACACCCAGTATTGGTCGCACCACCACAATCCTCGCACCGTGGCGAACAACCCGGCAGGCGAAATCTCGCTGAACCTACAAATTACCGGGCCACACTACACGCTTGGCGCCGCGTGCGCGGCGGGAAACGCTGGCCTGATTCAGGGCGTGCAGATGCTAAGGCTGGGGGAATGCGACATAGCCCTTAGCGGTGGTGTCTCGGAGAGCATTCACACATTCGGTATTTTCGCCAGCTTCCACAGCCAGGGCGCGCTGGCGAAGCACGACGACGCGGCGAAAGCCTCGCGGCCGTTCGACGTTGATCGAAACGGCATTGTCGTTTCCGAGGGTGGCTGCATGATGGTGCTTGAGCGTCTTTCGGATGCTAAGGCCCGGGGTGCGGAAATCCATGGCGAGATTGTTGGCTATGGCATGAATAGCGACGCGTGTGATTTCGTCCTGCCCGATGCCAAGCGGCAAGCGGAGTGCATCCAGTTGGCATTGCGTCGAGCAGGCATGACGCCGGACGACATCGACATTGTGAGCACGCACGCCACCGGTACGCAGAGTGGCGATGTTCAAGAGGTGATTGCACTGCGCAGCGTATGGAACGGCGACGGTCGTACGGCCATGAACAACACCAAGAGTTTCATCGGGCACGCCATGGGCGCGGCCGGTGTCCTGGAGCTGGCCGGCAACCTGCCTGCCTTCCAAGACGGGTTGTGCCACCCGACGATCAACGTCGACCGGCTTGACCCGGAGTGTAAGTTGGCCGGTTTGGTCATGGGCGAACCCCGTAAATTGGATCGAGCCGAAGTGATCTTGAACAACTCGTTTGGTATGTTGGGTATCAATTCGGTCGTAATTGTTAAGCGATACACAGGCCTATAGGATGTTGGTCCATAGGACGTTTGGGCCGCGGATTATTATTATGGAGTACACGGTATGACGGTGGACGACATCCGAGAAGCTGTTCTCGCAATCCTTTCCGATATTGCACCCGACGAGGATCTTAGCGACCTGAAGCCCGACGTGGCTTTCCGCGAGCAGCTCGAGATGGACAGCATGGACTTCCTCGATATCGTGATGGAACTGCGCAAACGATACCGTATTCAGGTTCCGGAGGAGGACTATCCCAAACTGGCTACCATGAAAAGTACCGTCGAATACCTCGAGCCTCTCATGAGGGATATGGTGAAGCCGTAGGTGCCTCAAGACGTGGTTCCGGATAGAGTGGCTTCGAGGGGCGGTTCTTTTGCAGAGGAACGAACGGCGGATGGGGCCCGGTGTCTTGTACCGCGAAAACCGGGGCAGTCGCCGGAGGGCAAGATGTACGACACGATCATTATCGGCGCGGGCATGTCGGGGCTGGCCGCCGGGATTCGGCTAGCGCATTTCGGCCAGCGCGCGTGCATTTTGGAACAGCATCATGCCATCGGTGGGCTCAACTCGTTCTACCGGCAGCGGGGCCGGCGGTTCGACGTCGGCCTACACGCCCTGACGAACTACTCGCCCAAAGGCGCGCGCCAGGGCCCGCTGGCCCGCCTGCTGCGCCAGTTGCGAGTCACCTGGGATGAATGGTCGTTGGTTCCGCAGCGCGGTTCGGCCATTGTTTTTCCGGGTGTAACGCTCGAGTTTTCCAATGATTTCGAGCAGTTCGCCACCAACGTCGCCCGCCAGTTCCCCGGGCAGGAGCCGAAGCTTCGACGGCTGGTCGCCACCCTGGCCACGTACGAACAGCTCGGCGAGCAGGCGGTGGCCGAATCGGCTCGGCGCGTGGTCGCCTCAATGATCGACGAGCCCCTGCTGCGAGAGATGCTCTTCTGCCCGGTGTTGTTTTACGGCGGGGCCAGGGAACAGGATATCGATTTCGGGCAGTTTAGCGTGTTGTTTCGCTCGATCTTTCTCGAAGGGCTTGGGCGACCCGTGGCCGGAATTCAAACCGTGCTGAAAAAACTGGCCGACCGGTTCCGTGAACTGGGCGGCGAATTGCGGCTGAAGGCCGGCGTGCAACGCATCGTCGTGAAGGACCGACGCGTCCATCACGTCGAACTGGAAGACGGCACCGAACTAACAGCCAGGCACGTCCTTTCCTCGGCCGGATGGCCCGAAACGATGCGGCTGTGCAATCTGCCTGACGCTCCAGGCGCGGTCGAGCCGGGTAATATTTCGTTCGTCGAATCGATCTCGGTCCTCAATACCCAGCCTGCCAGTCTGGGCCACAACCGAACGATGGTCTTTTTCAACGAGACCGAGACCTTCGACTATCGCCGGCCAGACGACCTGGTCGATTCGCGGAGCGGGCTGATCTGCGCGCCCAACAACTTCGTGTCCGACGAGCCACCGGGCGAGGGCATGGTGCGCGTGTCGGCCCTGGCCAACTACAGCCGGTGGGCGGCGCTCGATCAGGAGCAATACCGCCAGAGCAAGCGGCACTGGTACGACAAGCTGGCCGCGACGGCGGTGCGTCACGTGCCTGACTTTCGGAGCGCCGTAATCGAAACCGACATGTTCACGCCCACCACAATCCGGCGTTTCACCGGCCGTGAGAACGGCGCGATCTACGGAGCGCCCCAGAAACACTACGACGGCCGCACGCCAATCGAGAACCTGTACATTTGCGGCGCCGATCAAGGGCTAGTCGGCATCATCGGCACGCTCATCAGCGGCATCGCCATTGCCAACCGTTACTTGCTGAGGACTTAAGACCACATGTCGCACGATGTTCTTGACGGGGTTCGCGAGCGATACGACGTTGTCGTGATCGGCGGCGGTTTGGGCGGCATGACCGTGGCGAACACCCTCGCCCGCGCCGGCCATGCCGTGCTATTGCTCGAACAGCATTCCAAGCTGGGCGGTTTGGCCACATGGTTTCACCGCCGTGGGGGCCACGTCTTCGACGTCGCCCTGCACGGATTCCCCGTCGGCATGATCAAGAGCTGCCGCCGCTACTGGACCCGCGAACTGGCCGATGCCATCGTCCAGATCAAACGTATCCGATTCGATAACCCCATGTTCTCGCTTACCACCACGTTCGACCGGCAGGACTTCACTCGTCTGCTGACGGACGGGTTCAAGATTTCGGCCGAGGCAGTTCATGCGTTTTTCGACACGGCCCGCAACATGCAGTTTACCGACGAGTCCGATTTGACCACTGGCCAGCTCTTCGAACGATTCTTCCCGGGCCGCGATGACGTGGTGCGCCTGTTGATGGAGCCAATCACCTACGCCAACGGCTCCACGCTGGAGGATCCGGCCCTGACGTACGGCATTGTCTTTTCGAACTTCATGTCGAAGGGCGTCTATACGTTCAAGGGGGGCACCGATCGGTTGGTCAAGCTCATGTTGGCGGAATTGCGGCGAAACGGCGTGGACGTGCGCGTGAGCGCCACGGCGGAACACATTGAAGTGGACGCCAAACGTCGCGTCACCGGCGTTCGCGCGAATGGAAGGTCCATCGCCACGCAGGCCGTCGTTTCCAATGGCAACCTGCTGGGGACCATCTTCGATCTGGTGGACGAAACGGCTTGGCCGACTGACTTCCTTGAGCAAGCACGCGCGGTCCGGCTAAACAATTCCAGCACGCAGGTGTACTTAGGGCTGCGCGACAGGGAAGAGATTGACGAGGCGACCGGCGATCTGCTGTTCAGTTCCGTTGCTCCGAGTTTCCAGACCGACCTACTCTTAAGTCGCGACATCACCAGCCGGACCTACTCGTTCTACTATCCCAAGATTCGCCCGGAGGCGAAGCCCCGATACCTGGTGGTGGCCAGCAGCAACGCCCAGTACGATGATTGGGCCAACCTCGCACGGGAGGAATACGAAACGGGAAAGCAACGACTGATTGACGACGTAGTTTGTGATCTGAACCGCTACGTTCCCGGCATTCGCGACAAGCTCGATTGGACCGAGGCAGCCACGCCATGTACGTTCCGCCGGTATACGCGGCACTGGCAGGGAGCAAGCTTCGGCACGAAGTTTGAAGGGCTGGCCGTCAGCCGGGCCATGCCCGAGCAGATTGCCGGTCTGTACCATGCCGGGAGTGTTGGCATTATCATGTCCGGCTGGTTGGGCGCGGTGAACTATGGCGTGATCGTGGCCAACGACGTGGACGCCTACCTATTGAACAATGCCTCTCGCGAAAGCGCGGAAGCCCCGGATATGCCATGAGCGAACCCATCTCGCGGGAAATCCTTGAAGCCATCCCCCATCGCCCGCCATTTTTGCTGGTGGATCGGATTGTGGAGCGGACCGACAAGCGGCTGGTGGGCGAAAAGACGTTCACCGGCAGCGAGGACTTCTTTGCCGGCCACTATCCGGACTACCCACTCGTTCCGGGCGTGCTGTTGTGCGAGGCGGCCATGCAGTGCGGCGCGATCTTGCTATCGCGGCAATTCGCCGCGGACGCCGGGCGGGTACCCGTGGCCACGCGACTGAACGACGTGCGATTCAAACGCATGGTGCGGCCGGGCGAAACCCTCTTGATGGAAGTCGAACTTACCGAGCGACTGGCCGACGCCTTCTTCCTGACCGCCAAGGTCACGGTCGAGGGGAAGGTGGCCGTCCGATTCCAGTTCGCCTGCACCGCGGCCTCTCGGGGAGAATAGCCATGGCCGATTGTCTGCAAATCGAGGGAAAGTCGTTCCTCGTCTTCGGCGTGGCTAATCGCAAGAGCGTGGCCTACCATATCGCGCGCACCCTGGAAGAGGCCGGAGCGCGCTGCGTGCATGTCGTGCGCGATGAAAACGTCCGCGCGGCGACCGGAACCCTGCTCGATGGGCGCGACGTCTATACGTGCGACGTTGAGAAGCCCGAAGATATCGCCCTGTTGCGCGAGGCGCTCGCCGAGCAGGGCGAGCGGTTTGCCGGACTGATCCATTCCATCGCGTTTGCCGACTACTCGGGCGGTATAAAGCCATTCCATGAAACGCCGCGAGCGGCCTTTTTACAGGCGGTCGACATTTCCTGCTACTCGCTCATTGCGGCGTGCAACGCCATGAAAGAGTTGCTCGAACCGGACGCCTCGGTCGTTACGATTTCTATCTCGACCACACGCATGGCGAGCGAGAACTATGGCTTCATGGCCCCGATCAAGGCGGCGTTGGAATCGTCCGTGGTCTTCCTGGCCAAGTCGTTCAGCCGTTTTTCCCGCGTCCGGTTCAACGCCGTCGCTCCCGGATTGCTGAAGACCTCGGCCTCGGCGGGCATCCCCGGCTATGTGGACGCGTACCTATACGCGGAGCAGATCATTCCGCGCAAGGAGGCCGTGCGAACCGGCGAGGTTGCCCACGTGGCCGCCTTCCTGCTGAGCCCGCTATCCAGCGGCATCAACGCCCAGCACCTCGTGGTGGACGCTGGCATGTCCATCAACTACTTCGACACGGACCTGATCCGCCGCGCCATGCGCCTGGAATGACCCCGTTCACGCCATCTTTCACGCGGTCGCCCGACTTGCCCGGACGGAAAAGCGATCGGCAGGCCGCACACGCGGGCGTCAAGGCAAGATACCCCGTGCCGGCGGCCACCGCGCGCCGGGTCGACGCAAGCGCCGCCGCGATTCAGGACTCGGCCAGCTCTTCTTCGATCTCGCCAGCCATGTGGTCGAGAATCTGGTTGATGGCGCCGTCGCCGGTGACGTTGGTGGCGGTGCCGAAGCTATCCTGCGCCATGTAGAGAGCGATCATCAGACCAATGGCGGCCTCGGAAAAACCGAGAACCGCAGTCAGAACGCCCAACGCGGCCATGATGGCGCCGCCGGGAACGCCGGGCGCGGCGATCATGATCAGGCCCAGGAGGAGAATGGCCGGTAATATCTGCTCCAGACTCGGCATGGCAAGGTCAAGGTTCAGCGTCATGACGGCAAGCGAGCAGAGCACGATGGTAATCATGCTGCCGGACAGGTGAATCGTAGCGCATAGCGGCACGCCGAAGTCGACGATATTTTCGTGGCGGCAGTTCTTTTTGACCGAACGCAACGTGACCGGAATGGTTGCCGCGCTGCTCATCGTTCCGATGGCGGTGAAGTAGGCCGGCAGCATGTTCTTCAACAGTATGAACGGGTTGCGCCGCGCGATCAGGGCGGCCACTGAGTACTGAATGAGCAGCCATGCCCAGTGCGTCACAACGACAACGGCCAGCACGGCAACAAACACCTTGAGCGTTGTGAGAATGGCCTCTTCGGACGCCAGTTCAGCAAAAATACAGCCGACGTAGAACGGCAGGATGGGCAGGACCACGGCGGAAATGGTCAGTTCAACAATCCGCTTCCCCTCGTCAAACACGTTCTTCAGTGTCGGACTTTGCGTGTAGGCAACGCCGATCCCAAACAGGAACGCGGTCGCCAAGGCCGTGATAACGCCCATTAGCGGCGCAATCTCGAGCTGGAAAAAAGGCGCCAGCTTTGCCTCGTCGGGGATCGCCTCGGTTGGCGTCGTCAGTCTGGGAATCGCCACGGTCCCCACCGTGTAGGCCAGCAGGCCGGCGAGAATCGTCGACGTATACGAAAGTCCAACCGCCATGGCCAGGAGGCGCCCGGACGACTTCCCCAGGCTGGCAATGCCACTGGCGATGAAGAAGAGGATGATGAGCGGAATGAGGTACCCAATCAGCCCGCCTAGCACGAACTTCAGTGTGATCAGGCCGCGGGTTACGACCTCCGGGGCGTACGTTCCAATCAAGGCGCCAATCAGAATCCCGGCGAGCAAGCGGAGGATCAATTTCATCGTAGGGTATCTCCTTGGCAGCATGGTAGTTGAACAAAACGCTGTTTGTCAAGC
Source organism: uncultured Planctomycetaceae bacterium (assembly GCA_964487655.1). Taxonomy (GTDB): domain Bacteria; phylum Planctomycetota; class Planctomycetia; order Pirellulales; family Thermoguttaceae; genus PWXP01. The sequence goes on along the minus strand of CAZASB010000129.1, from coordinate 2,151 downwards.
GAGTGAATCCGGTGCGTTCGACAAGATTCCCTGGCAATGCCAATTCCTTGTGGGACTGCGAATGCGACCACCCGCCCCAGTGGCACGTTCTCATGGCACGATGGCGAGGCGATTCGGACGCACAGCCCCTGCGTGCGGTACAGGCCACCCCCCGTCCATGTCTCGATCGCGCGACCGACTTGTAACCTCGGGGGTCTGTGAGAGACAATAGACGCTGTGGCAAACCGATAGCCCATTGTACTTCCCTCAACCCCAAGGTACCGCCATGAACTTTGCCCGACTGCCGCGAGTGTTGACCGCTGTTGCCATCCTGACTGTCGTACACGCGGCCTCCGCCGCGTGGGAAACCAATTACGACGAAAGCAAGGTGCCGGCCTACACCCTGCCCGACCTGCTCATGATGCAAGATGGGCGGCGCGTGGACTCGGTCGAGGCGTGGCGTGACGCGCGGCGGCCGGAGGTGCTTCGGCTATTCGAGGAGTTCATGTATGGCAAGCCGCTGCCGGCCGCGCCGAAGTTGCGGTTCGAAGTATTCGACGAGGCGGCCGACGCCTTGGACGGCAAGGCCATTCGCAAGCAGGTGCGGGTCCGCTTCGTCGAAGGCGATGATGCGCCGGCGATGGACATTCTCGTCTATCTGCCGAAGGACGCCGCGAAGCCCGTGCCGCTGTTTGTTGGCTTGAACTTCTACGGCAACCACACGATCCACACCGACCCGGCCATCCGCCTTTCGGATAAGTGGATGCGTTCAAACGAGAAGTTCGGCGTGGTCGGCAACCGGGCGACCGAAGCCTCACGAGGCGTGCGGGCCGAGCGGTGGCCGGTCGAGTTAATTCTCAACCGTGGCTACGGGCTGGCCACCATCTACTACGGCGACCTGTGCCCTGACACGGCCGACCTCTACGATCAGGCCGTGGTCCGTCTGTTCTACAAGCCGGGCCAGACGGAGCCCGAGGCCGACCAGGGACGCGCCATTTCCGCTTGGGCCTGGGGCTTGAGCCGAGCCATGGACTATTTCGAGACCGATTCGGCAATCGACCATAAGCGAGTTGCCGTCATGGGCCATTCACGGCTTGGGAAGACGTCGCTGTGGGCCGGCGCGCAAGATGAGCGATTCGGACTGGTGATTTCCAACGATTCAGGCTGCGGCGGCGCGGCGCTCAGCCGCCGGCGGTTCGGCGAGACGGTGAAGATCATCAATACGGCGTTTCCGCACTGGTTCTGCACCAATTTCAAGCAGTACAACGACAACGAAGACGCCCTGCCGTTGGATCAGCACATGCTCATCGCGCTGGTAGCGCCGCGACCGGTCTACGTGGCCAGTGCCGAGGAAGACCGCTGGGCCGATCCACGCGGCGAGTTTCTCTCCGCCAAGGGCGCCGATCCCGTCTACCGCCTGCTCGGAGAAGATGGCATGACCGCCACCGACATGCCCCCGGTCGAACAGCCCGTCACTAGCCGCATCGGCTATCACGTCCGCACCGGCAAGCATGCCGTAACCGAATACGACTGGCAACGGTTCATGGACTTCGCCGACAAGCATTTGCGGGCAAAGTAGCACGGCTCTCCGGGTCGTTTTGACATACATACCTCCGTAGCACGGCTCTCCGAATCGTTTTGACACATCCCAGTCGTACGACTCTCCGAGTCGTTTTGTCACATCCCAGTCGTACGATTCTCCGAGTCGTTTCTTCCGGAGAAGTCATGTTGCCGCGGATGTTAAGAACGACTCGGAGAGTCGTGCGACTGTGTTGGAGGGAAATGACTCGGAGAGTCGCGCGACTGTCAGGAGCGTTTTCCGGAACGATCCGTCTCGCGATGAATGCATGCTTCCACTACTCGCTCGCCCGGCGCGGCAGGAAGGCGATGGAGGTCTGTAATGGATAACCGCATATGCAGCCCGCAGCCGCCTCGGGAACCAAGACGAGGCCGCCGGCTGGCAGGATGTTAATCCAGCAGCCGGGGCGGACCACCGTGGTCAGGTCTGTGTGATCGCCGGTTTGCAGATCGAACATTCGGGTGTTGGAAAAGCGACTGAACGCGCAGCGGGCCGACGTGGTGACGGTGCCGCACGTTGGGGCCGTCTGCCATTTCGAACCTGGGACCGGCTGGCCTGTTCGCGACAAGCACGGGAATCACGTGGTGTAGATC
>CAZASB010000128.1:0-12945 GCA_964487655.1 uncultured Planctomycetaceae bacterium | reverse complement strand
GGCATGGGTGGCATGGGTGGCATGGGCGGCATGGGCGGCATGGGCGGCATGGGCGGCTTCTGAGCCCGCCTGTCCGGAATTGGAACCTGAGCAGATCGGCATGTGCCGACATCACAAAGAACAACCTACAACTCATTGCGAGGAGCTTCAGTATGAGCAAGAAGATTAATCTGCGTCCGTTGGAGGATCGCGTTGTAGTCGAGCCCGTCGAGGCCGAAGAGGTTACTGCTGGCGGAATCGTACTTCCCGACACCGCCAAAGAAAAGCCGCAGCGAGGCACGGTACTGGCCGTTGGGCCGGGTAAACTGCTCGACAGCGGCGAGCGCGGTGCCCTCTCGGTCGCCGTTGGCGATGAGGTCATTTACGGCAAGTACGCCGGGACCGACATTGAAGTCGACGGTCGCGACGTGAAAATCCTTCGTGAGAGCGACGTCTTGGCGAAGGTCGTCTCCTGACGTCCGCTCACCGGACCGGAAGCCGTCGACGCGACTCGTCCGCGGCTTCCCGGTCTGACAATGCAAGCCAATACCCCAATACAGAGGAACCCATATCGTGGCGAAGCAATTGCTGTTCGACGATCATGCCCGGAGCCGAATGCTTCGGGGAGTCAATAAGCTGACCGACGTGGTCGCAGTGACCATGGGCCCGACCGGCCGAAACGTCATTCTCAACAAGTCGTTTGGCGGCCCGACGGTCACCAAGGACGGCGTGACCGTCAGCAAGGAGATCGAGCTAGAGGATCGGTTTGAAAACATGGGTGCCAAGCTGGTCAACGAGGTCGCGTCAAAGACGTCCGACATTGCCGGCGACGGGACCACGACGGCTACCGTGCTGGCTCGCGGCATCTTCCGTGAGGGCCTCCGAAACGTCGCGGCCGGCAGCAATCCGGCCGCCATCCGGCGAGGAATCGAAAAAGGGGTCGACGCGGCGATTGAGCACCTCTACTCGATCGCCAAACGGATCACCAGCGCCGAAGAAATCGCGAACGTCGGCGCCATCAGCGCCAACAACGACCAGGAGATCGGCAAGCTGTTGTCCGAGGCCATGAAAGCCGTCGGCAACGACGGAGTCATTACGGTCGAGGAAGGCAAGACGGCCGAGACCACGTACGAGGTGGTTGAAGGTATGCAGTTCGACAAGGGCTATCTGTCGCCCTACTTCATCAACCGCACGCCTGAAATGGACTGCTTGATGGAGGATGTGCTCCTGCTGATCCACGAGAAGAAGATCAGCAACGTGCGCGAGATGATCCCGCTGCTGGAGAAAGTCAGCGCGTCGGGCAAGCCGCTTTTGATCATTGCTGAAGACGTCGACGGCGAGGCCTTAGCCGCTCTGGTGGTGAACAAGCTCCGCGGCGTGCTCAATGTTTGCGCCGTGAAAGCGCCTGGCTTCGGGGACCGTCGCAAGGCCATGCTTGCCGATATCGCCATCCTCACCGGCGGCACGGTTATCAGCGAGGATCTCGGCCTGAAGCTTGAGAACCTTGAGTTGAATCAACTCGGTCGCGCCAAGAAGGTCACGGTCGACAAGGACTCGATCACGATCGTTGAAGGCGGCGGCAAGAAGGCCGACATCAAGAGCCGGATCGATCAGCTCAAGAAGCAAATCGAGTCGACCGACAGCGACTACGATCGCGAGAAGTACCAGGAACGCCTCGCGAAGCTCGCCGGCGGCGTTGCCGTCGTCGCGGTAGGCGCCAACACCGAGGCTGAAATGAAGCAGAAGAAGGCACGCGTGGAGGACGCGCTCCATGCCACGCGAGCCGCCGCTGAGGAAGGCATTGTGCCGGGTGGCGGCGTGGCCTTGCTCCGATGCCGCGAGGCCGTAACCAAGGCACGCGGCGGCGCCAAGGGCGACGAGAAGATCGGCGTTGACATTATCCTTCGCGTACTGGCGGAACCGATCCGCCAAATTGCAAGCAACTGCGGCGTCGACGGAGCCGTCATTGCCGAGGAAGTGGCCGAGAAGGGTGCGAATATCGGCTACGATGCCAACTCCGGCGAATACGTTGACATGTTCAAGGCCGGGATTATCGACCCGCTGAAGGTCGTGCGCACCGCTCTGGAAAATGCGGCGAGTATCGCCGCCCTCATGCTGACCACGGAAACCTTGGTTACCGACCTGAAAAAGGAGGACAAGGACAAGCAACGCGTGGAAGGCAGCGTGCGATAGCACGAATCGGCCGCGCAACCGTTCAACAGGCCTGCCCCCTTCAGCCGGAAGGGGGCAGGTCCATGTTTCAGTTTTTGAGCCGCTCGTGAAATCGTCGCCAATTGGCCGAAGTAGAATTTGGTCACCAAACGACGCCGCACGCAGTGCATGGGATGGCTCATGAATGGTTGCCGTTCCGTGACGCCTTCCTGGCAGACGGCCGGTATGCTAGATTAGAATCGAGGGCCGGGAATCCTTGCCTTCGAATTACGCTACCATGCAAATAATGACCGAAAAACGCGACTACTATGAAGTGCTGAAGGTCGCTCGCAATGCGGCGGAGAAGGATATCTCCGAAGCATATCGTATGCTGGCACTAAAGTATCACCCCGACCGCAATCCCGGTGATGACGAAGCGGTCGCCCGCTTTAAGGAAGCCGCCGAGGCGTTCGAGGTTCTCAGCAGTCCCGAAAAACGTGCCCGCTACGACCGTTACGGCCATGCTGGCATGGAAGGCGCCGGGGTCCATCAGTTCCGCGATGTAAGCGATATTTTCGAGGCCTTCGGCGACGTGTTCGGCGACCTTTTCGGAGGCGGGCGACGTAGGTCGCGAGTAAACCGAGGCGCCGATATCCGCAGCCGCGTCACTCTCGATCTGTTGGAAGCCGCCCACGGTACGGCCAAGGTCATTCAATTCCAGCGGCACCAGCGGTGCGATACGTGCAATGGCTCGGGCGCCGAGCCAGGCAGCCGGGCGGAAAAATGCAGCTACTGTGGCGGCGCTGGGCGAATCGTTCAATCACGCGGTATTATCGCCATTCAGACAACCTGTCCTTCTTGCAACGGCGCTGGAAAGGTCATTCGCCGGCCGTGTTCCTCCTGTCGTGGCAGCGGTTTCGTCCCGAGGCAGGTAACTCGCAAGGTCGACATCCCGCCCGGAGTGGATGATCGCAACCAGATGCGTCTGGCAGGCGAGGGCGAACCGAGCCCGAACGGCGGGCCGCCCGGCGACGTGTACGTGTCGATTCGGATACGGGAGCATCCGCTTTTCCATCGCGAAGGACAACACCTCATTTGCCAGGTACCCATCGGGTATTCGCAAGCCGTTCTGGGCGCAACGATCGACGTGCCCACGTTGAACGGTCGACAACAGGTCGAGGTTACGCCGGGGACGCAGTCCGGCGAGGTGCTCACCCTCAAGGGCAAGGGGATGCCCGATCCACACCACCACGGCCGAGGCGACCTGCTCGTGCAATTTCAGGTTGAGGTTCCCAAGGTGCTGGACGAGAAGCACGAGGCAATTCTTCGTCAACTGGCCGACGTAGAGCATATTCAGGTTTCACCCCAACGCAAGTCGTTCTTCGACAAGCTGAAGGAGTACTTTCGTTAAGCGATAGATCGCGATCTACCGATTCCGTCAAACCGTTTTCCCACAAGTTCATCACAGGCAGCCGTGAGCAAGAAGAGAATTCCGGTCCGAACCAATGCCGAGTCCGACTCAGAAGCTTCAAAGCCCATCGATTATGGCGATACGGCTGCGGATCGCATCGCCGGCGCGGAAGAAGGGTTCGATGCCGCCGAGTTGCAGCTCGACGCGGTCGCTTCGGGTTCGCCCGAGGACGAACTTGCCCAAGTGCTCGCCGAACTGGACGCGGCTAAAGACCGTGCGCTTCGCTTCCAGGCTGAGTTGGAGAACTATCGTCGGCGAGCCGCGCGAGAAATGGAGCAACAGCAACGCTATGCGGCGCTCCCCTTGTTGCGCGATCTGTTGCCCGTTTGGGACAATGTTCACCGCGCGATCGAGGCTGCCGAACAGGCTGGCGGTGATCCCGCCCTGGTGCAAGGATTCACCATGGTGGCGACCCAACTGGAAGACGCGCTCCGCCGCCACGACTGCCGGAAGATTGACGCTCTGTATCAGCCATTCGATCCAAATCTCCACGAAGCCATCACACAACAACCCAGTAGCGAACATCCGGCGGGCACGATCATCGGCGAAATGCAAACTGGCTTCCAACTCCATGACCGCGTGGTGCGGGCCAGCCAGGTTATTGTGTCAGTAGCGGCGCCCTCTGGCGAAACTGACGAAGACAACGGCGAAGAGAGTTAGCGCATTTATCAAGATCGGACAAAGCGATGCCTACCTACGACTATGTGTGTGATGCCTGCGATCACGCATTTGAACTGTTTCACTCGATTATTGACAAGCCCAAGCGAAAGTGTCCAAAGTGTGGCCGCCTGAAACTGCGTCGCCTGATCGGCCCCGGCGCCGCGATCGTGTTCAAGGGTCCAGGCTTCTACAAGACCGACTATCGAAGCGAGTCATACCGGAAAGCCGCCGCGGCTGACAACGGCGGCTCCAAGTCGAAGGAATCGTCTAGCAACGAGAAAAAGAGCGAGACGAAGGCGTCCTCTGGCAACAGCGGCTCTGACTGACCGCTTCCCTTTCCCATCATGTCCCAACGACACTGCCCCACTTGCGATCGACGATTCGACGACAGTAAGTCCACTGCTCTCCCGTTCTGCTCCGAGCGTTGCCGAATAGTAGACCTCGGACGCTGGCTCGACGAGCGTAACTCTGTCCCCTTTGAATCGGAACTTGATTCGGAGGATGAGCGGCCGGAAGGGTAGGGCAAGGCGTAGGGTGGGTGGTTCCGAATGTCTCAGCATTCTTACTTCACCCACGCGTAAACGGCCTTATTTCGCAACCTCTACCTTGATCCAATACCTCAAGGTCGCTCGGCTGGCAGGACATGGATGGCGTCTGGCCGAATCACGGCAAGCAGAGGCGACTGAGTATCGAGCGGCAGTTTTGAGAAGTCCGAACGCGATAGGTGCGCGACCAGTGGCATCGCGCCGTTTAAGTCGACCCGTACGTACGCTCCGAGGTCGATCGATCGGACCCGCTGTACGCTGATCAGGCAATCGACCGCGCCAGCCGAAACCGATCCGGCAGGCACGAGCCGTATGTTTTCCGGTCGGAGCGCAAACGTAACCTTCCCCTGGTGTGTCCCTGGTACGAACAGCTCGGTCGCTCCCACGGCGACCTTGGTAATCTGGCCAGGGCCAGAGCCAAGGGCCTCGCTGGTAAAGATATTCTTGCATCGCATGAAACGGGCGACGAACTCGTTGGCCGGGCGACGAAGAAGGTCTTCGAGCGGTCCAATTTGCTGAAAACGGCCGTCGCGAAGAATTCCACCACGGTCGCCCAAGGAAAAAGCCTCTTCCAGGTTATGGCTCACGTGGATGGTGGTAATGTTAAGCTGCCGCTGAAGCTGTCGCAGTTCCGCGCAAACGTGCTCGCGCGTGCTTTCGTCAAGAGCACTCACCGGTTCGTCCAACAGCAGCACGCGAGGCTGGATGGCCAGGGCACGCCCGAGCGCCACGCGCTGCCGCTCGCCGCCGCTGAGGCCGGCGATGCGCCGATCTAGCAGGTGCGCGATCCCCAGCATGTCGGCCATCGTGGCCACGCGAGCGGTGATCGTATCGCGCGATTCACCTCGGGCGACCAAACCGGAGGCAATGTTGCGTCGCACGGAAAGGTGTGGAAACAAGGCGTAATCTTGCGGGACGTACCCGATGCCACGGCGGCGTGGTTCCCAGTCGGTCACGTCCAGACCGTCGAGCGACACGCGACCACTGTCGATGCGGTTCAGCCCGCACAGGCATTCCAGCAACATGCTCTTCCCGGAACCGGGCGGTCCCAGCAGGACGAAATACTCTCCCTCAGCCACGTTCAGAGTGGTCTCATTGAGCCGAAAGTCGCCAACGGAGTATGCAACGCGCTCGCAACGGATCATAATTTCACCATTGCCTGGCCGCCCACCAGCCGGATCGTTAGCAAGGCCACGGTCGCCACGGAGATCAGCAGCAGCGCCACGGTCAGCGCGCCCTCTAGATTCCCCACCGATTGTTCAAGAAAGATGGTTGTGCTAAGCACTTCGGTCTTTCCGCGAAATGAGCCCACGAAAATCATCAACGGCCCGAACACGCCGAAAGCGCGAGCCCAAGTGAGAATGGCACCGGCCATAACGCCGCGCGAGGCCAAGGGGAGCGAAACGTGGAGGAAGCTTTGCCACGAGGTATAGCCCAGGGTGAGCGCGACCTTCTCCAGTCGCCGATCGACCTCGTCGAAGGCCGTCTTGACCGACCGTATCGCAAAGCTCGCCGAGATGACGAACTGGCATAGAACGATGCCCTTCTTCTGGAAGACGAAGACCAGCCCAAGGTCTTCCTCGATCCACCGGCCGATACCCGTTTGCGAAAAGAACACCAACAGTGTCAGGCCGGCTACCAACGGAGGAAAAACGATGGGGATATCGACGACCGTGTCGGCCAGCATCCGGCCGGGAAAGTCGTAGCGACTCAGCGCATAGCCCATCGGAATTGCGAATATCAACGCGAGCACGGTCGTGATCACGCTGGTGACGATACTCAATCGCAAGGCCTGCCCGATGTAAGGCGACCGGGCCATCTCGACCACTGCCGTCCAGTTGATGTACAGAGCGTCGGCAATCACCAACAGGAAGGCAAGCGTGACAAACAACGCCACGAAGAAGAACACGGCCGCGGTAAAAGCCCGCTCGGTCCAGGCTCGCCCGGGCGTCTCAATCGACAGAACCGCGGTCACGAAGTAAGCCGGCAAACTGATCCACATGACGACCGTGAGCCAGCCGGTCAGCGTTTCCCACTCCGCCAGATCGGCCAATACGGCCGCCGAGGCCGTTGCGATGAACAGCGCGAGTGTGCAGCCAGCCGCGCGGCGGAACACGAGGCCACCCCGAAAGATTCCGTTGCGAGTCGATGGGTCGCTTGATGCCATGGCGATCATTTCGGCGGATCCACTCGATACCCATGCCGATTGAAGATCTCCCGCCCGCGATTCGACCGAGCCAAATCGATGAACTGCCGTGCCAGCTCCGGTTGCTCGGAGAAGGACAATATCCCCGCGTCGACCGTCGAAATGATGTTCTGGTCGCGAGGAATGGAAACCTGATCGCCATACTGGGCGTATGTCACGGCCACCGCGTCCCAAACAATCACGGCATCCAAACTGCCTGCCTGGATCTGCATGCCCAATTCGTTGACGGTCAGCGACTGGTATGCCAGATTCTTCTCCACGTCACTCCAGGCGATGCCGTTCTTCTCAAAGACACCTTTGCTCTTGCGACCTATTGCACAAGCTCTCGCATCGCCCAGCCCCAGCCGGACCCCCGGCTTGAGAAGGTCCGTCAATGCGGCAATCTCCTTGGGATTGCCCTTCTGGACCAAGATCGTCGGAACGAAATAGCACACGGACGCCTGCGAGAGAATCATGTCCTCGTCAGCCGCCTGGTTAACATAGTGCTTGTCGCCAGGTATGTACACGTCGCCGCTCGCGCCGAGCTTGATCTTGTTGATAAGCACCTCGCTACCGGCATAATCGAGCATCATCTTCACGTCATGTTCTTCGCCGAAGACCTGCGCCAGTTCATCAACCGGCAGACGGATTCCAGCACCGACGAACAACAGTAGTTCCGGTTTCTTTGTCGCCGCTTGTCCACCGTTCCCTGCGTCTTTGCCGCAACCGAAGACCAGGGCGACCAGGCAAACCAGAAGCCACTTTGAATATCGTTGCATGATGGTCGCTCCTACTTAACATAGCCATGTTCGGCGAAGATCGCCTCGCCCTTTTCTCGCGTAAACTCAATGAACCGTTTTACGGCCTGCGGCTGTTTGGAGTAGTTCAGTCCAATCACATGGACGGCAACTTCCTCGTCGTATTCGTAAGGCGTCCTGACAACGTCCAGATGCTCCTTGAATGTATTGGCAACGCCGTTCCACATGATCACGGCGTCGACCGCGTTGGTCTTCACCAAGTTGCCCAGGTTGCTGTGCCCCTTGGTCAACCGGTTCTCGACGTTCTTCATAACCTGGTCATGGATCCCCTTCTTCTTCAGTAGCGCGAAGACCATTTCGCCGCAAGTGGAATACTCGGGGTTGCTCAAGGCCACCTTCAAGCCGGGTTCGGTGAGGTCGTCGATGCTGGCGATCTTCTTCGGGTTTCCTTTTTGCACGGCCAGTACGGGCGCGACGAAGCCGACCGAGACGTGGTCCGAGTAGGCGTCGTGCTCGCGAGTCGCGTCGAGGTACGGGTCGTGGGTGATGAAGACATCCCCCTGTCGCTTGGCCTCAATGTGGGGGAGAAGGTCTTCGCTGCCGCCGGTCGTGTAGGTTGCGCGAATGCCCGTCGCCGCCTTGAACTCTTCAAGAAGCTGCTCCGTGGGCGGGATGAAGGAGTTGCCCACCAGGATGACGAGTTCCGGATCGTCACCTCTTTTCGGCGCCGTTTGGGTACCGCATCCGACAATCGTTCCTAGCACCAACACCATGCCAATCAGAAGCGTCTTTCGCATGAACAAGTCCTTTCAGAGCGCCAAATAGAATGTATTTCCAGCCCGCCTTCTTCCGTGGGAAAAAACGTAACCGTTCACAGGAGGACTGTCCCAATTTTCGCGGCACAAAGGGTGTTCTTTCCCAATGATCCACCGTTTCCGCCGCGAAAATGGGACTGTCCCCTTCGCATACAGCGGCGAAAACTGCCTGCGCCGCCCCGTGAACGGTTACGAAAAAACGTTCCTTCCATTTTCTTATGTCTAGTCGTTATGCTTGCCCGGGTCAAGATCGTGGGTGGCAAGATTTTATGGCGTCCCCCGCCGGCACGCGGTATGTTTTGGTACACTTGTAGCCGCATCGCGTGTGTCCACAAAACCAGCCGGCGTACGGTATCTAGTTCATCCACTGCCCCGCGAATCGCCCGCTTGACGCCTATTTTCCCCGCCATGCAAGATTGGCTCACTGAAAAGCCGTCGGTCCCTGAACGTCCGGAAGGAGAGAAGTCATGCGAACGAGCCGATTCGCGAGAGGCTTTACGTTGGTGGAACTACTTGTGGTCATTGCCATCATCGGCATCCTCATCGCGCTTCTACTGCCAGCCGTACAAGCTGCGCGCGAAGCCGCGCGAAGGATGACCTGCACGAACAACCTCAAGCAAGTGGGCCTTGCCATGCATCTTTATCACGACGTGCATCGCCGGCTGCCGCCGGGTTGGTCGGCATGGCATCCGAGCACTGGGCAGCCCTACTTCCTTGGCAAGCCGGGCTGGGCTTGGGGCGTTGGCCTGTTGCCCTTTATCGAGCAAAGCGCGCTGGGTCAATCCATTCGTCTCGATCTACCGATTACTGATCCGGCAAACGCCAAAGCCCGGATTACCCCGCTTTCAGTGTTTCGCTGCCCAACCGACCCGTGCGAGGAAACGTTCGTTCTGGAACCGGGCAACGAGCCAAAACCCAACTACGATCCCGGCTTCTCGGCGACCGAACTGGCCGCGTCGAACTACATCGGCGTTTTCGGCACGACCCGCATGGCCGAGGTGTGCGGCGGAGGCGGCAATTGCGTTGGCGACGGCGCGATGGTGTTCCAACGATCGTTTCGCTTTGCTGACATCGCCGATGGACTGAGCAGCACCTATGTCGTCGGAGAACGGAGTAGCGAGATATCTCCATCCACCTGGGTAGGAGTCCTGGCCGGCGGCTCGCACGGTCCAGGCCGCGTGGTCGGCGTGGCCGTCACGCCCCCGAACTCCGCGCAAAAAGCCTTCGCCAACTTCAGCAGCCGCCACCCGGCAGGCACAAATTTCCTCGCCGGCGACGGATCGGTCCGACTGACGCCCGAGACCGTCGACATGCGGGTGTACCACGCGTTGTGTACGCGGGCGACCGGCGATCTGGTCGTCGACGCGCCGTAAGATCGCCGAGAAACCGTGTGTGCGGCAAGTTTTTCTGGCGAATGCCGAGGGTAATCTTGCGCAGCTTAGGATGCCTGCGGCGCTCGCTTTCCTGCCGGGCTCGCCCCGACGAGTTCATGACTGGCCGGCTACAGGCCGAACTTCTCACACGCATTGCTTCCCATCTCGCCTAGACGGTCGACGGTGCGCTTGCGCTATTGGTACGTTTCCCGCGTTTTCATAGTGTGGGAAAATATCGTCGCGCTCCCCTCGCGGCAAGAGCGTTTCTCGCCGTGGCCGCCTTGGATCGGCTCAGACTGATTCGCCCGCGCGGCCGGCCATTTCTTGCCTCAACCAGAGCCCTGCCCGGTTTCCTCGGACGCTGGGGCAGGGCGTTTGACAACCGATCGCAGCTTTGAGTATACTACGATGCAAAGCCCTGGAGGTTTGGCAATGCAAAGCGACATCAAACGACTATCGGATCGATCGACAGACACTGTTTCGCGGCGAGGATTCCTTCGAAGCGCGGCAACTGGACTGGCGGCCGGAACGATGGCAACTGCTCCCGGCGCGGACCGCTCGGGTGGGCTGTTTGGCAAGGAGAAGGATGCCGCGGAAAGCAAGAAGGTTTCGGGCGAACCGTTCTTCAAGACTCGTGGTGTCGTACTGGTGCCCGACGACATCACGACGTGGCCATGGGTCGAAAAGGCAGCGGAGGCTGGCCTGACCACCATCGGCACCCACATCTTTCCCGACCAGGTCGCCCAATTCATCGCAACGGACGAAGGAAGGGCGTTCTTGGAGGGGTGCCGTAGCCACGGGCTCGAGGTCGAGCACGAGTTGCACGCGATGAGCGCCCTGTTGCCTCGCGAGCTGTTTGCCAAGGACCCGACCATGTTCCGCATGGACCAGGACGGCGAGCGGACGCCGAAGTGGAACCTGTGCGTCCATTCCAAGGCGGCATTGGAGGTGGTGTGTGAGAACGCGGTGAAGTACGCCCGCCTGCTCGCGCCGACTACCGGCCGATACTTCTATTGGATCGACGACGGCGATCCGATGTGCCGGTGTCCGCGATGCAAGGGCCTGTCGGACAGCGACCAGGCACTGATCGTGGCCAACGCCATGGTGAAGGCATTGCGGCAGTTCGACCCCAGGGCGACGCTGGCACACCTGGCCTATTACAACACCCTGCCAGCCCCGACGCAGGTCAAGCCGGCTTCCGGTGTCTTTCTCGAATTCGCCCCGATCTCGCGCAAGTATGATGCTCCATTCGGAACCATGCCACGAGAAAAGGTCTGGCTGGAAGACCTCGACGCGAACCTGGCGCTGTTCGGCGCGGAGAATGCGCAGGTGCTGGAGTACTGGCTCGATGCGTCGATGTTCTACCGAGCCAACAAGCGGCAGCGGATCAAGATTCCCTGGAACCAGACGGTGTTCGAGGCCGACTTGGACGTGTATGGCAAACGGGGCATCCGGAACGTCACGTCGTTCGCCGTGATGGCCGACGGCCAATATGAACGCCAATTTGGCGCACCGCCTTACCGCCAGTACGGTCGCGGCTTGGCCAACTGGCAACCAAAGGCGTAGCTACCCGCTCGATTCCGGTAAGAAACGGGCACGAAATAAAACCGGAGTTGACAGGATTTGAAAAAGACTCCCTAATCTCTGGATTACCACTCCACTGGAACCAACAGATTGAGGAGTCAAGGATGACTGTCGAACTCAAAGAAGTCTATCACATCGACGTCCAGCAGAAAATGCGAGGTGTTTACTATAGCCTCTCTGAGAAGGATCGTCGACGCTATGCGGCGGCGGAAGTGGTCAAGTTGGGCTACGGGGGCATCGCCAGACTCTTTGGGTGTAGTCGGGAGTCGATTGACCATGGAATGCGGGAACTCGACCAACTGCCTGATGATCCGGTTGGGCAGCGCATCCGGCGACCGGGAACGGGACGAAAAAGAATCGAAGAGAAAGAACCCGATGTCGTCCAAAACATTCAGGTCATCATCAATGAGTGAACTGCGGGCGATCCGATGCGTGAGGATGTCACTTGGACAGATCTCACACCTCGGGACGTATAAAGCTGCCATGAGGGAGTCTTTACTTTGATTCTGATGCAGAAGGCCAGGGACGACTGCGGGAGCGAAGCGCCGATTCGAGGCCTAACCGCTTCGCGGTGCGCTGCTGCCAATCGGTGTCGCCGAAAGGCGAACCACGCACCACCGAACGCCACAACGCCACCAGTTGAAGCCTCGGTTTGCGGGGCTTGCACGTGCTGCCAATGATTCGACATAACGCACCACGCCAGCACTCGCATCGGCAACCGCTCCTTCGCTTGGTCGATGATCTCCTCAGGACGCCTCGAAGTCCCGCTCTCTGGCAAACGCATTTTACCCACGCCACGGTTCAGTACGTGATACGCATACCCCCCACTGGCAACTCGCAATCGTCGCGGCATGACCTGAAATTTAAAGCCTGTCCCTGACTTGTCCGCAGGTTAGGCCACGTTCTTCTCATCAGCTAATCTCTGAACCTTGTCCCAGTCTGTCACTTTCAAACTGAATGGCCAAGTCCTGCCAATGGTGTCGGTCCAAGGAGAACCCGGCTCGGCGCAAGAGGGCGTAAGCGGGGCAGGTTCATCCACTGGTTCGGCACGTGCCCAAAGTATCAACCGAACCGGCGACGTATCTCTTCGCTAGACACTCCACCTTCGTCTTGCACACGTGAGCGCGATCGCTCAATCAAGTCTAGGAATTGGCGATTCGTACTGAGGGAAACGGTCTCCAGATCGGCATTCTCGATGGGGACTAATGCGGCAACCGGGCGTCCGCGGTCAGTCACGACGATCGCACCACTCTGGATTTCCGAAGCATAGTCAGCCAAGGTCCGTGTCGCCTCGTGTCTATCCACAACTTTCATAATTCGACCTCCTCGCCGCCGATGATAACACGGCTACGATCTTTGACGCCAATGGCCAGAACAATCACGAGTTTCTCCGGCTCCTCTTCGACATCATAATAGACTCGAAG
>CAZASB010000127.1:7268-12983 GCA_964487655.1 uncultured Planctomycetaceae bacterium | reverse complement strand
GTCCCCTTCGCATACAGCGGCGAAAACTGCCTGCGCCGCCCCGTGAACGGTTACCACTTCGAGAACCTTCGGACCAACCATGAAGCAAGCTCTCGTTCGATATCGCGACCAGACCGAAACCCTCGACTGCCCCTTCGGCCACGTCAAGCGGATTGTCACCGGCGGTGCAGGTGGTGTGGCGAATGTCCACGTGGTGAAGGTCGCCCGGGGCATGCCGCACGCCCACGCCGGATACGACGAGGTGTATTACGTCCTCGCAGGCGTCGGCACGATCACGCTGGACCGGGAAACCCACCCCCTACGTCCGGGCAGCGTAGTGGTCATCCCCGCAGGGGTGCCCCATTCGCTGAAAGCCACGGCGGGTGAAGACCTGGAGTTCGTTATTTTTGGCGTTCCGCCCGTGGCGTTGGACGACGATCGGGCACGGCCAAGAAAAGCATGACACGCGCCAGCCTGTTCCCGGCGCCACTGTCGTTCCGGCAGTGCGCGTTCTTTCGTAGGCTTGTTGCCTAACCCCATCGATGTCCCGATAGTGCGACGCTCGGGCCGGTCCATCGCCGGACGAAGCGTTGCACCAACGGACCTCGGCGATCCAAAGCGACAAGAGACGAGAAAACATTCACTGCCGAGACGACAGTGGCACGAGGGCGACATGCTGCCTTGTTGACACCCGCGTTTCGATCTAGTAGGCTGTCCAATATAGTTGTGCCCCTTAATCGGGTGGTGGATCAAGATGTGTCAACACAAGCGAGGTGATTTTATGAATCGAATGTTCATTCATCGGCGGGGAGTCCTGGCAGGCATGGTCCTTCTTCTGTTGGGGCTGGTTAGCGGCTCTGCCAGGGCCGAGACGGAATGGAAGGCGGGGGCGGCCAAGGTCTGCATTACTCCGGAGAAGTTCATGTGGATGGCCGGGTACGGTGGCCGCAAGGAACCGGCAAAAGGGAAGTACGCCGACCTATGGGTCAAGTCGCTTGTGCTCGAGGACGCGAATGGGCGACGGGCCGCGTTGATTTCGTTCGATCTGGTGGGTATCGACCACCAGTTGGCCACGTCGATTTGCGACCAGCTTCAGCAGCGGTTCGGACTTGAGCGACGGCAGGTTGCTCTGTGCTTAAGTCACACGCACTCGGGGCCCGTAGTCGGCCGAAATCTGGAGCCACTGCACTACCGGCAGTTGGACGCGGAACAGCAGTCGCTCATCGATCAATACGCCAAGACGCTCCAGGAGCGCGTTGTGTCGTGCATCGGCCAAGCCATTGAGAATCTCGAACCGGCCGGGCTTGGCTGGGGATCAGGTACCGCCACGTTCGCGGTCAACCGACGAAATAATCGAGAAGCCGAGGTGCCGGCACTTCGCGAGCAGAACGCGCTGGTGGGGCCGAACGATCACGACGTGCCCGTGCTGGCCGTGCATACGGCGACGGGGCGACTGAAGGCGGTTGTGTTTGGGTACGCGTGTCATGGCACGGTGCTGGGCGACTTGTCGTGGTGTGGCGACTATGCGGGGTTTGCCCAGGCGGAGTTGGAGTCGCGTCATGCCGACTGCGTGGCCCTGTTCTGGGCCGGGTGCGGGGGCGACCAAAACCCGGTGCCGCGCCGCAAGCTGGAACTGGCCCAGGAGTATGGCCGGCAGCTTGCCGACGCCGTATCGAAGGTGCTCGCCGAAAAAATGGAGCCCGTGGCCGGCTCCATTGCCACCGCGTATCGCGAAGTGCCATTGAAACTTGAACAGGCGCCCACCATGGATGAATTGCGCAAGACGGCCGAGTCGGCGAACCGATACGAGCAGGCACGCGCGCGGATGTTCCTGGAGGGCGTCGAAGCGGGGCGGCCAATCCCCCAGGCGTATCCGTACGGCATTGGCGTGTGGGTCTTGGGAGATCGGATCGAGTGGGTGTTCCTCGGTGGAGAGGTCGTGGTCGACTACGCCTTGAGGCTCAAATCGGAACTTGGCGGCAAACGCACCTGGGTGGCCGGATACTCAAACGACGTGATGGCGTATATTCCGTCGCGGCGAGTGCTGGAGGAGGGCGGATATGAAGGGAAGACCGCCATGGTATACTATGGGCTTCCCAGCGCCTGGACACCCGAGGTCGAAGAGACCGTGATTGCCGCCGTCCATGCGTTGGCCAAGGAAGCCCGCAAGCTAGATAAGCCGTAGGGACCATGGCGATTGCGCGAAATAATGAGGTGTCGATTGGGTGGTTCGCCAATAAGGGACACAACGAGCGCCAGAAGCCTTTCCGAGAGTTGACCACCTCCCTTGGGCGATGGCTGCCTGTGGATTGCCTTGGACTGACTCGCTACGCCGTTGGATGGTTATGCCCATGACACAACCGCTGATTTTCCTCACAATCCCTAACTTGCGCGAGAAGGACGTGACCGTGATGACACGTCTGCGCGAGTTGACCGCCGGCGGCGAGATTGCCGATCTTCGGCCGAGTTTTCCGGCGGTTACTTGCTCGGTGCAAGCGAATATGACAACGGGCCGATTGCCCCGCGATCACGGGGTGGTGGCCAACGGTTTCTACTGGCGCGAACGGCGCCAGGTGGAAATGTGGACTGCCCCGAACGATTGCATCGAGCAGCCGCAAGTGTGGGACTTGCTTTCCCACTGTCCGGCGGGTGTGAAATCGGCCGTTTGGTTTCCGCTGCACTCGAAGGGTTGCGAGGCTGACTACGTTTGCACACCGGCGCCCATCCACAATCCAGATGGCAGCGAATCGCTCTGGTGCTATACGCGGCCGATGGAGTTGTACGGCGAGCTTCATGACGAATTGGGCCACTTCCCGCTAAAGCACTATTGGGGCCCGCTGGCCGGCATCGAATCGAGCCGGTGGATTGTCGACTCGGCCCTGTTCGCTGCTCGGCGTTGGCGGCCCGACTTTTTTTACATCTACCTGCCGCAACTCGACTACGCCGCGCAGAAGACCGGTCCCGAGAGCGTTGCCGCGGATCAGGCCATTCAGGATCTCGACACGGTGATTGGCGGCTTTGCAGCCGGCATGGAGGAGGCGTACGGCGAGCGACCGTTGTGGGTCGTGGCAGGCGAGTATGCGATCACGCCCGTTCGTCGCGTGGTGTACCCCAACCGCATCCTGCGCGAGGCCGGGCTGCTTGCCGTGCGAGAAGAGGACGGGGCTGAATTGATCGATTTCGAGGCCAGCAAGGCTTGGGCTTTGGTCGATCATCAACTAGCGCATGTCTTCGTGGCCGACGGCGACGAGCAGACGACGCGCCGCGTTGCCGACCTATTGCGCGGCGCAAGCGAAGTGGACGAAGTGCTCGTGGGACCGGAACGCTCTCGCTACGCGATGGACCACCCTCGCAGCGGCGAGGCCATTGTCACCTGCAAGCCAGACGCTTGGGCGGCTTACTACTGGTGGCTCGATGACGCGCGGGCACCGGCGTTTGCCCGTCAGGTTGATATTCACCGCAAGTCGGGGTACGATCCGGTCGAGTTGTTCTTCGATCCCACGACGAAGAGCATCCCGCTTGACGCGAGTCTGGTCAAGGGTTCGCACGGAGCGCCGGTGCGCGATCGTTCGCAGCAGACGGTTGCCCTAGCCTCGGAGCCCTTGAAGCTACCTAGATGGCCCATTGCCGATGTTGAACTGTTTGGCATGGTGATGCACCATTTCGGGCTGCAAGGCACATAATTGTTGGGCACCTGCTCTGCCACGCCCTAACCCATTCTGCCACTGCCATGTTCCGCCTCGTGCTGTCTTGCCACAACCGTCCATTTACCCGAGGAGCCTGTCTCATGCGATGCTTGTATTGGTCGGCCGCGTATGTCTTGTATGCCACGGTTTTTTCTGCTACTGGTTTAGCGGCTTCCCCATTGGCGCCTGAGCCAGGCCGTGTTGCCGAGATTGCCAAGATGCTCCCGGAGAAACCGGAGGGAGTTGGGGCGCCGATTACCGATCGGGCGGCTTGGGATTCCGTGGCGAGTCAGCCGGGGTTCCGTGCGGTGGTTGTCGGCGCCGAGCAGTGGCTGAAGACGCCCATGCCGGAGATGACCGACGAGGCGTATCTCGACTATTCAAAGACGGGCAACCGTACCCGTGGCCAGCAGGTGATTTCGCGACGGCGGAGCCGACTGAACAATCTGGTGTTGGCGGAATGTCTGGAGAATCGGGGGCGATTCTTGTCGGCCATCGAGGAGGCCATCCGGTCGTTGTGTGCCGAGAAGGCGTGGTGTCTCCCGGCCCACGATCGCAGCTTGCGGAACTTCCGGGGCGAGGTTCATGAAATCGATCTGGTGGTGGCGGGGCTGTCGTGGAACCTGGCCACGACGCATTACTGGCTGGGCGAGCGGCTGAGTCCCGAGGTGCGAGTCCTGCTATTGAGTGAACTCGAACGGCGCACCTTCACGCCTTTTGAGAGTTCGATTACAACGGGTGAGCCGCGCATGTGGTGGATTACCGCGACGAGCAACTGGAATGCCGTGTGTGCGGCAGGCGTGGTTGGGACCGCCTTGGCTGCCATTGATTCGACCGAGCGCAGAGCCTTCTTTCTGGCCGCCACGGAAAAGAATACCGAGCATTTCCTGCGGGGATTCACTGACGACGGCTACTGCTCCGAAGGAATCGGCTACTGGAACTACGGATTCGGACACTATGTTCTTCTGGCCGAGACGAGCTACCAGACAACCGACAAACAGATGGATTTGTTAGCGAGGCCGAAGGTCCGCGATATCGCTTTGTTCGGTCCGCGCATGGAGGTTCTGCCCGGTGTCTATCCTGCTTTTGCCGACTGTCGGCCGGGCAGTCGGCCCTCGGAGTCGCTCGTTGCATTTCTCAACCGGCGGCTCGGCCTTGGCCTCGCGCCTGCCGGAGAGGAGCCAGCGCTGCCGCAGGCGAGTTCGCGGGACAACCTGTTCGAGATCGGACTGCTCGCCTTCCCTAACTCGGCGGCGGTGCCTGCGGGTGATGGATCGACAAGCGTAAGATCGTTGCGTCATTGGTTTGGAGAGGCTCAGGTGCTCATTGCGAGGCCGAGGCTAGAACGGGCAGGTGCGTTGGGCGTCGCCGTCAAGGGTGGGCACAACGCGGAGCATCATAACCACAACGACGTGGGGACGTACGTCGTTGCGCTGGGCAAGGCAACGCCGCTGGTCGATCCCGGTGGCGAGGTGTACACCGCGCGTACTTTCAGCGCGCGACGGTACGAGAGTGTCGTGCTCAATTCGTTTGGACATCCGGTTCCTCGTGTTGCCGGCCAGCTTCAATTGACGGGTCGAAAGGCCGCGGCCGTCGTGTTGGAAACCGAGTTTTCGGACGCCGCGGACCGTCTGGTTCTGGACCTGAAGGAGGCGTATGCCGTGCCGGAGCTGCGAAAACTACAGCGAACGTTTATCTTCGCACGCGAGGGCTGCGGAAGTCTGACGGTGGATGACGAAGTGCTCTTCAGCGAACCGCGGGCGTTCGAGACGGCCCTGGTGACGCTTGGCGAGTGGAAAGACCTGGGCGATGGCAAGCTGCGGATCACTGACGGAGGCGAAGCGGTAGACGTTCAGATCGACACGGGCGGCGCGGCATTTCGTGTTGAAGGCAACCGTCTGGAAGAAGACCTGGGCAAGCGCGAGGCCACTCGCATTGGTATCGCACTGGTGCAGCCAATTGAGAACGGCATCATTCGGCTCGTCATCACCCCGAGCCCTTAGAGGGAAGCTGGGAGTTGGGAAATCAGTCGGATCGGACCGATCCTCCG
>CAZASB010000127.1:0-7168 GCA_964487655.1 uncultured Planctomycetaceae bacterium | reverse complement strand
ATCTTCTAGCTCCGATCTTCTAGCTCCGATCTTCTAGCTCCGATCTTCTAGCTCCGATCTTCTAGCTCCCAGCTCCCAAAACGCGATGGGGTTATCGTATACGATTTGCCGGATGGTGGCGGCATCGTGCCCGCGTCGGCGCATTGCGGCCATGAACTCGGGGACGGCCAGCGGATCGCTCGGGCCCCAGTCGGCCGAGCTGTTGACCAGGATGCGGTCCGGGCCATACAGTTCAATCATGTCGACCGCGCGATCGGGTGTGGCCTTCGTAGTCGGGTAGAGCGTAATGCCGGCCCAATAGCCTTCCTCCAAGGCCATGCGAATCGTATGTTCCTCGCAATGGTCAATGCACACCTTGGTGGGGTCCACACGGTGGTCGGCTCGCAAGATGTCGAGGATCATGCGCGTGCCATGGTACTTGTCGGCCAAGTGCGGTGTGTGAAATAGCATTAACTCGCCGCGACCAAGCGCCAGGTCGATCAGCATCAGCAGTGATTCCGCCTCGCCCTTGGTATTCTTATTCAAGCCG
This sequence comes from uncultured Planctomycetaceae bacterium, assembly GCA_964487655.1. Lineage (GTDB taxonomy): Bacteria > Planctomycetota > Planctomycetia > Pirellulales > Thermoguttaceae > PWXP01. Next base: position 6,639 of record CAZASB010000127.1, on the reverse strand, counting down.
ATTTCTCCGACGCCCAGGACGGTAGGTCGATCGAGGAATTCGGGTAAGACGGCGATTACCTCGCGGGTGAAACCAACGTCGTCGGCCTCCTTGGCGTTGATTCCCATCCAGGCGTGGTGCTGGATGCCGTATTTAGCTGTGCGACTCGGCTCCCACTCGGTGAGTTGACGGAAGTAGTCGTGGAAACTGTTGGTGCCGCTACGATCGTAGCCCATCCAAAAAGCCGGCTCGGCAACGGCCACGCAACCAGCCTGGGCCATGCGTTGGAGGTCGTCCGTCGTGCGCGCCGCAATGTGAATATGGGGATCGATAAAGTCCATGTTACACGCCGTACCTTTCCCGCCACTGGGGATTGTAGGGAAGCGAAAACGCCAATTGAAGCTGTTCGGCTCGGTTGCCGTGTTCGTGAGCTAGCAGGGCGAGGGCTTGGCCGATCTGTTCGATTCGTGAGTCGTCGGCCACCGAGCCATCAGCCCGGTCGATCCGGTCCAGGGCCGCGGCGACTTGGATCAATCGTGCCCGAACGGTCAACCATTCGCGATCCAGCACTTCAGGGGCATTTTCAGGCATGATAGCACCTTGAGAGGGGGACACCGATTCATTTCAACATACCCTGTGAGGGAGGCGGCATCAAGGGAGTGCTGGTCTTGAGCGGTCCACCTTGTCGATTGCACATGGAGGAGTGGTTATGATGGGGGGCTTCTCGTCTCTCGGAATGTGAGGTTCCGAAGTCGTCTGATTCAAAAAACGTTGACTTGATGGTGTCGGCAGCTTACGTAAATTGAGGCGACAATTCCGTTTGTTCTGAAGATTCCGGCATCAGAAACCGATCGTATGTTTGGGATAGTTCATTGAGTGGAGGGTGTGCGCGCCGTGAGCGAAGGATTGGCCACAACGCTGGCTGTCTTACAGAAGACCGAAAACGAGGCCGCGGTACGCGCTCTCGTGCCGGCCCTCGACTCGCCCGATCATGCCATTCAAGACGGCGCGCTTAAGGCTTTGTTGCTCCGTAAGAACCGGACCGGGCATCGGGAGATTCTTCGCCGTCTTCCGCGAATGCCGACGCGATGGAGAGCGATTGTACGTCAGCACCAAGGTCGGCTGGCCGGGGCCTTGCGCGACGCCATGCTGGGGGTCGATCTCCAGATGAGTCTCATTGCCTGCGAAGCGGCAATCTGGTTCCAAGAGTACGATCTGCTTCCGACGCTCTTGAACGCACTGGATGGACGAGGACGCACCCCGGCCGATGTTCTGGCACGGACGGTTTTGTCACTATGCCAGGCGCTGTACGACGAACTTGCCGCTCCGCGCGATTACGACATTCCGCGCGATCCACGGACGGTCCGGAATCGCATCTTGCCAAGTTTGGGGGAGTCCGTTGCACGCTATCCGAACCATCGGCGAGGCGAGGTGCTTGAGGCCTTTCTGCTGCTTGCCGGACGGGAGGATGTCGCGCTGAGGCAGATACTGATGAACCCGCATCACGCGGTGTTTCTGCCCATCATGGAACTGTTGGCTCTGAGCGAGTCGGGCGGCATTGTGCGTCTGTTGCTGAGCCTTCTGGACGATCCCCACATTCCGTCGGGCGTACTGGCTGTGATTGCCAAACGGACCGACCTGCAGTTTGTGCGGCATCTGCTCGCAAAGCTGGGCGCCGATCCTTCGCCGGCGGCAATGCAGAACCTGAAGAAGGTCCAGTCGGTCGGATGGTTTCATGAGGGCATCGCCTTCTTGAGCCAATTGGACGAGACAGGTCAGCATGGCGTGGTACGGCTGGTCATGAAATCCGGCATCCCGCAATTGCAGGCGTTCACGGTCATTCAGCAATTGTTGCTGCATGGGAAGCCGAGAGGGCGTCGCGCGGCGGCTCGCGCATTGGCCGAGTTCAGCGGGGCCGATGCCAACGCGCTTGCCATGCGCGCCTTGGACGATCCCGATCCCCATGTGCAGGCGAGCATTGTGCGGCAGCTTCGCCGGCGCGGCATTCCGGGCGTACTCCCACGCATGATCGAGTTGTTGGATAGCCCACATGCCGAGGTGCGCAACGCTGCTCGGGAGAACCTTTCCGAGTTTACGATCCAGCGTTTCCTGGCTGCATACGACTTGCTTGATGACGAGGTTCGCGGCAGCACTGCGATGCTGGTGAAGAAGGCCGATCCTCGCACGCTTCCGGTGCTGCGACAGGAGATGCAATCGCAGATACGCTCGCGGCGACTTCGTAGTCTATCGGCTGCCTGCTCCATGAACTGTGTGGAGCCGCTGGAAGACGCGATTCTTGAACTGCTTGACGATGCCGATCATCTTGTCCGTTGCGAAACAGTGGAAGTTCTTGGCAAGTGTACATCGCCGGCAAGTCGCGAAGCCATCGAGCGCGCTCGGCACGACGGCAGCGAGATGGTGCGGTTGGCCGCAACGCGCAGTCTTCACCAGCACGCCGCGTTCAGCAACTGGCGGGAAGCTCTGGCCGACCCGCGGGACTGAACACCAGAGAAGGAGCCTTCGAAACATGAACACGCATTGGTTCGAGTTTTCGTCGTTCCTGTTCGGCCAGAGGGCCAAGCTGGATGATCTGACGGGCTATTTTCGCGGACCTCGCGTGCAACTCGGCTCACGCGACGCGGTGTTCATACTTCTTGGGCTGGCGGGCGTAATTCTAGGCATTTGGCTGCTGTCTCTACTGATGAACTGGCAGGAGCAGGGGCGCAAGCGGCCTTCGCCCACTCGCCTTTTCGTGGAGGTTTGCCATGCCCATCGCCTGAACTGTCGCGATGGATGGCTTTTGTGGCGGCTGGCGAAGTCGCAACGGCTGAGCGATCCAACGAGGGTGTTCCTTGAGCCGGATTGTTTCGATCCGATTCAACTGATCGGAACGCTTCGTTTTCACGCGGTACGGCTTGCCGCGTTGCGGGAGAAGCTTTTTGCGAGTCTCTCGGAAGAACCACTGGACGATGGACGTGACCCGACGTGGGAAATCCCGCTCGAGGATCGCCGTGGCACGCCGCTTGCGCCTATCACCCCGAGACCGCAGCTCTCGTAACGGTCGTTCGGCAGGTTGTAGGCCGGAACAAGTAACCTGAAATCCTGCTGGAACTTTTGCTCGTCAGGCGTCGAGTGGAAGCAGTAACACACTGCACGCGCGCCGAAGCGAGTTACGCGGTTCCGGCATGGATGCTCTTGCGACCAAAGTTTCAGCCTACGTGAATCCTTCCGACCTAGGCGGCATCGGCCGCCAGCGCCAACGCTCCGTGGACCACAACCTCCTCGCCCAACAACGCGGGAACGATTCTGTATGCAGCGCGCAACGGAGGAAATACGTACCGAGCCACCTCTCGACGAAGCGGAGTGAAGAAGAACTCTTCGCCAAGCTGGGCCACGCCGCCGCCAATTACGACCACGTCGGGGCCAAGGAGAGTGATCGCTTGCGCGAGTGCCCAGCCGTACGTCTGGCAGGCATGGTGGAACACGTTGCGGGCAAGCTCGTTTCCCTCGCGCGCGGCCTCGGCCAGAAGCCTCGTCGTGACGTGCTCCAGGTGGCCGTTGCAACGGTATAGGAGATCGGCGGCGGCCTTCTCGCCTGCCTCTTCCAGTTCAACCAGTCGGGACCGGATTTGGTTGGGGTTGATCGGCCGGTCCTCGAACACCAGGGCGCTGAACGAGTGCAATTCGCGGTTCATCAGTTTCGCTTGGGCATTCTGAGCAATCGCCCAGCCGCTGGCCAGCGACTCAACCGTATCATCGGGTTCCTGGCACTGCAGTCCGGGCCGCAGGTGGCCGATTTCCGTGGCGATTCCACCAGCTCCGCGGTGGAGCTGCCCATCAAGGACGAGGGCGCCGCCGATTCCGCTTCCCACATTGCTGTAGAGGACCACGCGGCAGCCCTTGCCCGCGCCGAACCGGGCTTCGGCCAATCCGGCAAGGTCGGAATCGTTGCCAACAACGACGGGGAGGCCCAACGTATCGCGGCCCCAGCGAGCCAAGGGAAAACTGTCCCAGCCGCCAATCTGGTGGCTGGCCAGAGTGATGCCCTGTTGATGGTCAACCGGCCCACCGAACCCGATGCCGATTCTAGTCACCAAGCGATCCTCAATGAGCGGCCGAGCCGCCGACTCGATCTGCCGACGAATCCCCTCGCCACCATCGCTAGGGACGACGGCAAACTTCCTTAACTCCAACAGCGGGCTGCCGTCGCCAACGCCGACGCCAAGCTGTAGTTTGGTTCCACCGATTTCGATGCCAAGCAGCATGGCGTGCAATCGATCAGACGACGGAGAAAATTTGGGGGCGCATGGAAGCGTCTCGCATGGCACGCACGCCGGTTACAGTTCCTTGATGCGAAGTGCCCGGAATTCGACTGGCGCGCCGTGACCGAGGAACCCGATATGCCCGCTCTTATTCAGCAAGCCGGGATGATCGTGCCCGTCCATGTACGGTTTTTCGATCTTGGCCAGGTCCGTGTCGACAATCACGTTCCCGTTGAGTGTGACTTGTATGCGGCTGCCCTCGGCGCGAACTTCCTGGTAATTCCATTCGCCGGCCGGCCGCAAATGTCCTCGCTTCGCCGGCACGACACCGTATACGGACCCGTGGAACTGATACGACTTGAGATTCGCGTACATCGGATGCTCGTTGTCGAGCACCTGGAGTTCCATTCCCGTATAAGCCGGATTACCTTGGAGCGGAGAGCGAATCCCCAGGCCGTTGTTCCCACCGGGCGGAACCTTGAATTCTAGTCGGAGCACGAAATCTCCGTATTCCTTTGTGGTGAAGAGATTACCTCCCTTGTGGCACACAATGGCCCCGTTCTCCACGGTGTAGCCCTGGACTGCCCCTTGCCAGCCATCCAAGTCCTTACCATTAAACATGGAAACAAAGCCCTCGTCCGTTTCTCCCGCAGGCAGGCCGGTCGAATCGGCGGCCAAGGAAGTTACCAAGCATGTGGCAGTCAAAGCTAAACAGGCGAACAACATTCTCATCGGCGTACGCTCCATAAGGTGGGGTGGGTGTAATATGCAAACAGGAGGATGGCGTCTACCGGCAAATCCCACGGTATACCCGGCGACATGCCGCCTGACCTAGGGCGCTCGTTCGCAGGTGACCGCCTAGTTCAATTGTCGCTTCCACGGGGGGTGCTTGTCAATTCGTGGCAAGACATTATGGGAAAGTAGACGATACGCCGACTGTTTGTGCCTTGCTCAGTGCTTTGTCCCGCGAATATCCGCCGTAGCTCGCATGGAGCAGAACTTGGGCCCGCACATGCTGCAATAGGTGGCCGTTTTTCCGGCATCGTCGGGGATCGTCTGGTCGTGCATCCGTCGAGCCGTCTCGCCGTCGAGTGCCAGGCGGAACTGCTCCTCCCAGTCGAACGCGAAACGGGCGCGGCTCATGGCATCGTCGCGGTCGCGGGCACCGGGGCGGCCCCGCGCAATATCGGCTGCATGCGCGGCGATTTTGTAGGCGATGACTCCCTGGCGAACGTCGTCTAGGTCGGGCAGTCCGAGGTGTTCCTTGGGGGTGACATAGCAAAGCATGGCCGCGCCGTACCATGCCGCCATCGAGGCCCCAATAGCACTGGTAATATGGTCGTATCCCGGTGCAATGTCGGTTACCACGGGGCCCAGAACGTAAAACGGTGCTTCGTCGCACCACTCCTGCTGAAGTCGGATGTTGCGCTCAATCTGGTCCATGGGTATGTGGCCGGGGCCCTCAATCATGACTTGGCACCCCAGTTTCCGGGCGCGACGGGCTAGGTCTCCCATGACCTTCAGTTCCGCCAATTGGGCTTCATCGGTCGCGTCGGCCAAGCAGCCCGGTCGGAGGCCATCACCGAGGCTCCACGTGACATCGTGCGAACGCAGAATATCGCACAGATCGTCGAAAATTGTGTAAAGGGGGTTTTCCTTGTCGTGGGCCGTCATCCATCTGGCCATCAGCGCTCCACCGCGACTGACAATGCCCGTGACGCGACGTTCCGTAAGCGGCAGGTGCTCTTTGAGCAACGCACAATGAACCGTCATATAGTCGACGCCTTGTTTCGCCTGCTGTTCGACGGTGTCAAGGAACATCTGCGGGCGCATGTCAGCGATTTCGTCGAGCTGTTGGGCCGTCTGATAGATGGGAACCGTTCCCACGGGGACGTCGGATGCACGAATGATTCGGTCTCGAACGGCGTCGATATCGCCACCGGTCGAGAGGTCCATGACCGTGTCGGCTCCGAGCTTCACCGCGGCATGCAGCTTCTCGAGTTCACAGCCGGAATCACTGGCCACGGCCGACTTGCCAATGTTGGCATTGATCTTTGTCCGTGCGGCGATCCCTATGCCAATTGGCTCGAGCCCATGCTCAATGTGGGTCTTGTTGGCGGGAATAACCATGCGTCCCCGCGCGACTTCGTCGCGAACGTGTTCCGGGGCGAGGCGTTCTTGCTCCGCCACGAAGAGCATTTGGGGCGTTATCGTGCCAGCAAGGGCTTCCTGCAACTGGGTCATGGGGCTCTTTCCCCTTTGAAGGGCAAACTGCGAATAGAAGGATTTCCTCTATACTAACGCATCGCGGCTTCAGGTCAACAGGGCGCGCGTGTTCGCGGCATCGTAACCGTTCACAGGGGGACTGTCCCAATTTTCGCGGCACAAAGGGCGTTCT
>CAZASB010000126.1:0-12991 GCA_964487655.1 uncultured Planctomycetaceae bacterium | reverse complement strand
TCGATGCGGCAGGTGGCCGGAGGGCAGAGTCCGTCCCAGGTCGCCCGGGAATTGCTGGGCGAAATGATCGAGCCGGCCATCCGCAACTTGCAGGTAGAGTTCCACGGATTGCGTACCGCGCGGGTCTATCCGGGCGAACTGCCGAACCTTGCCCCGGGCACCCAGCAGATCCTATTGGGCCGCTACCTGCCGGAGGGGAAGGACCAGGAGGGAGAGGTGGTCGTGACGGGCGAGGTGCAGGGCCGGCCGGTTCGCTTTCGCACCTCGGTCAAGCTGGCCGATGCCGAGGCAGGCAACTCGTTCATCCCGCGGCTGTGGGCACGAATGCACCTCGATGCACTGTTGGAACAGGGGCCCTCGCAATCGATCCAGGACGAGATTATCTCGCTCGGTGAAGAGTACCACATCATTACGCCCTACACGTCGCTGCTGGTGCTCGAAAGCGACGCGGACCGCGAGCGATTCGGCGTGAAGCGGCGATTCCTGATGCGCGACGGCGAGAAGTTTTTTGCCGAAGGTCGCGATGCGGCCAATTACGAACTGGTCCAGCAGCAGATGCGCCGGGCCGGCAACTGGCGGTTGGGCCTGCGGCGGGCCGTGCTCATGGAACTGGCCGAAATGGGCCGTTACCCGGAGCTGCTCGCCGTGGACCGGCCATGGGACGAGTGTCGCATGAAAGAAATGGGCGGCGGCATGGGCGGTGGCTTTGGATCGATGCGTGGATTCGGGGCCGTCGGCGCCATTGGCGCGAAGAAGATGTCTTCATTGGCTCTGGACGCGGCATCCGAGTCACTCGCTTTTAACAGCACCGCGTTCGACGACGAAATGACGGACGATTTCTCCGACTTCAGCCGCGAAGCCGAACCCGAGTCGGAAGAGTCGTCGGAACCGGCTGAGAAGGCGCAAATGCCCATCGTACCGCTCGGGGCGCCGGCGTCTTCAGGGCCGGTGGACGCCGACTTCGACTGGAGTCGAAGGGATGAAAAACTTCGGGCGCGCAAGCCGCAATCGACGGCTCAACCGGCTGATTTCTTTCGCCAGAGCGGCGATTCGCGCCGCCGCAGCTTGTTCACGAGTGGCAACCGTGGCGGGGCCGACCGGCCGTCGGTCGTCAGCGGACTCGTGCGCGGCTTCGAGGAACGAGGCCAACGAAGTCTTCGCGAAGAAGCCTATTATCGCGATCCCCAGCAGTACACCACCTGGCTCGGCAACCTGTTTCCGAGTTTGCCAGCGGCGCCAGTCGAGCCGGTTGACCAACAGCCGCATCCCTGGCCGGCCGAGGCACGCGAGCTTGCCCAAAGTCTGCTGCGACTCGATGCGCTGCGGGTGAAAGACGGCGGGCTGATCATTCAACGCCACGCCGAAAGCTACAACGCACGGACGGCGGAAGTGGCCGGCGTGTCCGACACGCGTTCGCTGGTGTCCCTTGCCGGATGGGTAATCTGCTCGACCGGCGGCCATGCCGGGGGCGCAACACAGAGCTGCGCTCAGTGGTGTGATGGGCATGAGCGAGGCGTCTTCAGCCGACCGTTCCAGCTTGGCCGAGTGCGCGACTCGTCGCCGGCCGACCTGGCCCGGCCGCCGTTGGACCTGAGCGGGCCGTGGCTGACGTCGTTGGATCAAAGCTACCGCAACTACACGGTCGAACTCCATCAGCCCACGGCCGATCGCGCGCTGCTGGCGCTCAAGGCACCGGGCGGTCAGGATTACGAAGTTCGGTTCCTCATTGACACGGTGCGTCACGTCGTGCTCGCCATGGAAACGCGGCACGACGGCAAGATTACAAACAGGACGAAGTACGACGATTTTGTCGAGGCGCTCGGCGCGTGGTGGGCTACCCGCGTCGAGGCGACCGACGCCGAAGGCCGACGCGCCTCGCTGGTCACACAGGCGTTCGAGCCGCTTGGGGCCGATGTCGTGGCCCGGCGGATCGAACGCGAGTTGGCCGGTCGCGCCCGAATGCAGTTTATCAAAGAGCCGCTGCCGGCGGTTGCCGAAGCGAAGCAGGCCGTGGCCGACGGCAAGGATGCCTATGGTGACCGCCTTGCCCTGGTGCTCCACTTCGCCCAAAGCCAGCAGTGGACACGCGTGATGGAGCACCTCGACGTTTCGGAGGAACTCGCCGCGGGCAAGCCGGGCGTCCGCTTCGTGCGCGACGCGGTGCTGAACACCGCCCGGCGGCACGAGGAACTCAAGGCACGCATCCTGGCCGAGGCAGCGTCTCTCGCACAAGCCCGACCGGCCGTTCTGCGCGAAACCGATCGGCTGTTCCTGGCCGAATTCCTGCTAGGGCAAACGTCGAGTGTACTGGAGGCGAACGAAACGCTTGCCCTGCTGGACGTGCTTCGTCCGGTTTACGAGGCCGCGCCCGGGTACGTTCATGCCATGAAGCGATGGACCGAGCAGCGGATCGCCCGGCTCCAGCAGACCGGCCGCGCGGCGGAAGCCCTGGAGCTTCAGCGTGAACTGGCCACGCGGTACCCGCGCGATTACAACGTCCAGCAGCAGTACGCCAACGCACTGTTTAGCTCAGGCGACCACGCGGCAGGTTACACATGGCTCGATGCGGCCCTTGCCTCGGACCGCGAGTGGCAACCGTACGAGGAGAACTCGCTGCGCGGCGTCTACACCGAGCAACTTCGCGGCGAGGGCCGCTATGACGCGATGATTGTGTTTCTCGAAACGTGGCTTCGGCGCAATCCCGATTCGAGCGATCCTTATGCCAAGTACCTGAGTGCCCTGGTGCATACGGGGCGCGAGGACAACGCCAACCGGCTGATCGGACAATGGCTGAAAGACGCGCGCCGCTCGGACCGGCTCGATCCCACGACGGCTGCTCGCCTGCAGGCGGCGGCCAACCAGGCCCTGGGGCGCGGTTACAACCTCTACACGGATTGGATCGACGAGCAATGGCTCGATCCGCTGGCCGAGACGGCGTTGGCGCTGGCTGACCATCCGTCGCACGCCAACATGGCCGACACGATTATGGCGCACCACCAGTTCCGGCAGACCGACGCCTGCCGAAAGGTGCGGACGGTCGCGATGGGGCGGCTGGAAGACGGGATCGGCACGCTCGCGCCGCCGGTGGCCGATCGCTACGTGAACTGGCTGCTGCCCAACGATCCGGCGATTGAAGAGGGCGCGTGGCGCGCGCTGGCCACCGCGCTCCGCAAGCGGTGGGATACCGAAAAAGACGACGCCGAGCGCCACCAACTCGGCACGACGTTCGTCAGGATCCTCTCCAGCCGGCTCCCGGCCGAAGAGCATCTTGACTTCCTGCGGGCACAGCTTGGTGAAGGCCCGGCGGTGTACGCTTCCGGCTACGCGAGGCAGTTGTTTACCGCTCTTTTGGCCCAGCCGTGGCGGCAGGCGTACGAAGACGAGGCCTTCGGCCTGCTGGACCGGCTGGCCGAGTTGGAAAGCCGGACTGGCGAACAGAGCGCTTCGCAGTGCCTTGTCCACCGCGTGATCGACCTGCATCGGCTGACCGACGCCATGCTTCAAGCCCGATTCAATGCCGGCGTTGCGGCCATCGAGCGTTCGCACGAGTTTTCACGCACCGAGCTTCGCGCGAAGCAGGAAAATATTCTGCGAGAGGCCCGCGAAGGGTTCGCCGCTCGGCTGCGCAAGGAGATGGACGCACGCGAAGGGGCGTTCGTCCAATGGCTCAACGTGGAACGGCTCTACCTTGAGGTACAACTGGGCCGCGAGTTGAACCGCGTGGCCGACGAGTGCTGGGAGATGCTCGGCCCCAAGCCACTCCGACTACCGCCGGACGAATCGACTGACCCGGCCGACGAACTTGAACGGATGCTCAAGGGCCGCTGCCTCCTGACGCTGGCCAACCTGGCCGCGCGCCGCAGTGCCGAGCCAAAGCTGGTCGAGCGAGTTCTCGCGTTCATTGCCGCAGGCATGGTCGCCGAACCGGAGGTGGAAGCGTGGCGGCAGTTGAAATACCAACTGCTCGTCGCGCTCGATCGGCCGAAGGAACTTGAAGCGGCCCTTCGCGCGTGGATCCGCCCCGAACAGGCGGTCAACCATTGGCGGCTTACGCTCGGCTACCTGCTGGCTGAGCAAGGTAAGTCGCCGGCGGCCATCGAGCAGTTCGAGGCCATTCGCGCGGCGGATGAACTCGGCCCGGCCGAGTATCGCGTATTAGCCGACTGGTACATGGTGGTCGACCGACGCGAGGACCACGAACAGGCGCTTATCGAGGTGTACAAGACGGCCGAAGAGTGGCAATTGAGCAACCGGCTATCGCAACATCTTCAGCCCTGGCAGCGCAACCAGGGCGAACTCCCCGCTGAACTCAGTCCGGAGGTGCCGCGCATCCTGGCCGCACTGCTGGCGAAGTCGCAGAATCCGCAAAGCTACACGTATCAGGTGCGCGAGTTCTACCGCAACTCGCGCGACTTCCGCCTGTTGAGCGGCATGGCCGACTCGGTCGTCGGCCACACGGCGGGCAAGGTTTATCCATTTCTTCAGGGCATGGACTCGGTCTTCTCCGAGGTACGCGAGGAGGCGACCGTCGACCGAATTGTTGAGCATCTGGCCGTGGTCCGCCGCCGGGTGAAGACGGATATGGACCGCCGCGCGCTCGATCTGCTCGAACTGATGGTCGAGCGTCGCGCGGCAGAACTGCTCAATCAATCTGGCGTGCATGGCGAAAGGGCCCTGGCGGCCATGCAGCGTGCGATGACGCGCGAATGGGCGTCCGGCGAACCTCGCCTAGCCGCCGACGTGCTGACCGGACTCGACCGCATCGCCTACCAACCGCTTGGCGACGAGCAGGTGCGCGTGCTGGAGACGTTGCACCGCGAGGCAAAACGGGGGACGGACGACCGGCTGCACATCGCCTGGTGTCTGGGTCGAACTTACTGGGCCTACCAGCGCCATGACAACGCAATTGCCTGTCTGGAAGCCGCACTGGCCGAGTTCGAGCAGGCCAACGACGGCGCCCTGCCTGCTTCGGCCAACAATGCGCTAGGCACGCTGGTGGATTACCTGGAACACCAGCGGCACTTCGCTCGGGGCGAGAACTTGCTGTTTGCGCAATTGAAGAATCCGGTGACGACGCAGCAGCGGTACTGGCTCGCCGAGCGGCTCTTCCAGCTTTACGAGGCTGCCATTCGCAACGACGGAACCGTCTCGCTCGGTTCAGGCCAGGAGCTTTACACGGCTGTCGAGCGGCGTATTCGCGACGCCATGAGCGCCGACGACCATAATCACCGTTATCGGCTCATCGAGCAGCTATGCAACATCTACCGCGAGGCGAAAAGGAAGAATCTCGATGGCGTTGCGGACGACTTGCAGGCATTCGCCTTCGAGCAACTTCCCAAGGTCTTGGTCAGACAGGCGAACCAGTACCAGTCGATTGTCAATCGTGTGGGTGAAACGCTGCGCGAGGCGATCGACGTGCGCGTTGCACTGGAGTTCCTCATTGAGCGCATCGAGCAGGAGTCGGCCTGGTTCCGGCTGAATAACCAGGACGGCTGGAGCCAGTTTGGCCACTCGCTGGCCTATTGGCGGACACAAGTAAAGGATCTGGGCGAATTGGAGCCGCGGTTGTTACGAATTATACTGGCGGAACTGCGCCGCGACCTGGAAACACGGCAGGCGCGAAATCGGAGCATGTACCATCGTCACCAGAGTCACTTCTGGGCGGAGAAGGCCGACGACTTCGCCGCGACGGCTGAGGCCGTGCTGGCCGAGCGCGCCAACTCCGGCGCGGCAGTGGCGTACGTGGCCGAGTATCTCTACCACGGCCTGGACCGCCGCGACCGGGCGATCGAGGTCATGCTGGCCGCCAACCAGCGCGGCGTACTCGACGAAGCGGGCAAGGCACGGTTGGTCGACTACCTGCAGGAGCAGAATCGTCACGCCGAGTCGATTCCCATTCTTCTGCCCCTGACGGAGACGAGGCCCGGCAATCTCAACTATCGCGTTCAACTTCTGCGCGCGTATTTCCGAACCGAACAACCGGCAAGATTGCGAGCAACGTTGCAGGCGGCGCATGAGTACTTTCACGCCGACGGACGCTGGACCGAGACTGCCATGACGCAGCTCGGTCGCGGTTGCCTCGAAACGCGGCTTTTCGAGCAGGCCATTGACTACCTGCGGGAAGCGATTGCCCATCACCAGCGGACGCAGTCCAATCGGGGCATCGGCCAGGGAACGCTTTCGCACGACTACCAGTGGCTGTCGCAAGCGTATGCGGGCATCGGCCGCACGGCCGAGGCGGTCGATGCCGCTTGCGGGGCCGTGGTGAGTTGGGGCCGGCGGCACGACCAACGATCCCAGGCCGTGGCGAATCTTCAAAACGTACTGGCAGGCGCGCCTGACCTCGATGCATTCGCCAAGGAACTCGATCGCCAGGCCGCCGAAACGGGGCAGGAGAACCCGATTGTGCGCAAGGCGCTCGGCCAGGTGTACCTACTGAAGAACCAATATGCCAAGGCAATTGTACAACTCGAAATGGCCGTTGCGGTCCAGCCGAACGACCGCGAGACGCATGAAGCGCTCATCGCGTGCCACGACCGGGGCAATAATCCCGAGGGAGCGATCGAGCAGCTTCTCAGGCTGCGCGAACTCGCGCCCCGTGACGTGGCCCTCTACAAACAGCTTGGCGACCGGTACGCAAAAAGCGAGAAGCCCGACCAGGCCGAGCGGGCGTTCACGTCCATCGTTGAGGCGTTGCCCGAAGAGGCCGAAAGCCATACCCTGCTGGCCCAGGTCCGCCAGGAGCAGGACCGCTGGTCCGACGCGATCCCTCATTGGCGGCGAGCGGCCGAACTCCGCGCGCTCGAACCGAATGGCCTGCTCGGCTTGGCCGGCGCGCTGATTCACCTTGGGCGATGGAACGATGCCGCCGACGTGCTGCAAAAGCTCGACGGCCAGCCCTGGCCCAGTCGGTTCGGCGACATTCGCGGGCAGACGCGAGCTTTATGGCCGAAGGTCGCGGCAGGGCGCGAGAAGGCATGCCAGCCGGAGTAGCCGGTCAGGCGCGCGCCGCCCGCAAGATGATGGATGAAGACGAACTTGAACTTCGCCTTGCTTCTTTCCATCGCTGGCGGATGGAGTGTTGATAATGCCTGGCCAGGCAAGTACAATCGTCCGTATAGACGCCGGACGGTGTCGCCGGATAGAGCTTTACTGGCAAATGTCGCCCATGAGGATTCCAACTATGTCAGATTTTCGTCCAACAACACGTCGTCGATTCCTGCAGAGCGTGGCCGTCGCGGGAGCCGCAAGTATTATGGCGCCGTCGACCGGCCGAGCCCTCGGCTACCAGTCGCCCAATGACCGTCCCGTCTTCGCCACGATTGGTCTTCGAAATCAGGGCTGGGCCATCACCCAGAAGACGTTTGGCTTTGCCGACTTCGCGGCACTTGCCGATGTTGACTCCAACGTGCTGGGGACCAACGTTGAAAAGACGGAACAGAAACAAGGCAAGAAGCCTGACGCCTACAAAGACTACCGAAAAATCCTCGATCGCAAGGACATTGACGCGGTCATGGTCGCCACGCCCGACCACTGGCATACAAAGATCGTGGTCGAAGCGATGTACGCGGGGAAAGACGTCTACTGCGAAAAGCCGCTCACGCTGACCATTGGCGAAGGAAAGTTGATTGAGAGGGTTGTCAAGGAAACGGGGCGCGTGTTCCAAGTTGGCACCATGCAACGCACCGAAAGCGGTCATCGCTTCCTGCAAGCGATTGCCCTGGTGAAGCATGGGCGTATCGGCGTCGTCAAGAAGGTAACGTGCGGGATCGGCGGCATGCCGGCTTCGCCGGTCATTCCGGTGGCGCCCGTTCCTGAAGAACTCGACTGGGAGTTTTGGCTCGGACCAGCGCCGCAAGTTCCATACCGAGCGTTGCCCGAGATGCGAACGGGCTACGGTGGCGGTGCCCCTCTCTACAGCAACGGGCACTACTCGTTCCGCAATTGGCACGAATACTCGGGTGGAAAGCTTACAGACTGGGGCGCCCATCACGTCGATATCGCATGTTGGGCAATTGGCGCCAGCGACACGGGGCCTAGCAAGGTGACGCCGCTGGAATACGCATTGGCGTGCGAGTACAAGAATGGATATCCCGTGGTCGACGACCGCTATAACGTCGCGACCGAATTCACGATCCGGGTCGACATGCCCAAGGACGTGGAAATGATCATTACCAGCAAAGGCGACAACGGCATTCTCTTCGAGGGCACGGAAGGTCGGTTTTTCGTCAACCGTGGCCGGATATCCGGAGAGCCGGTCGAGGGCCTCAAGGACCAACCGCTGCCGGAAGGAGCAATTGAAGAGGTCTATGGCGGAAAGATCAGCGAGAATCATAGCGCGAACTTCATTGAGGCCATGAAGTCGCGAAAACAGCCGATCTCCGACGTCTGGTCTCATGACCGGATGCTCGAGATATGCCACCTCTCGAACATCGCCATGCGACTGGGCCGAGAACTCAACTGGGATCCGGTCAAGCGAGAGATTCGCGACGATGCCCAAGCGAACTCGTTCCTCGCGCGAGAGAGCCGCAAGGGCTACGAAATCGAAGCATGAGGCCTCGCTTGCCGCCGTGTTCCAGAACTTGGTTCAATGCAACCGCGCAACCTCGTTGTTGCACGCGGATCATCGCCATGACCCGTGTACAATAGCGAGGCGCGCGGTCCAGGATAAGGGCAGTTCGCTCGGACGGCTCTTATTGAATCAGGCGGCCTTCGATATCCGCGATCTGGCGATTGGCGAACTCATCGGTCAACAACCACTCCTGGTAGAGACGTTCAATCTGCCGTCTGTACCAATCGGCCGACGCTCTAGTCACGTTGTGCGGCAAGTCCGTCGGCCGGTCCTCGTCGCGGATCGGCGAGCGAACACGCTCGGCCGACGGCTGCCAGGATGGATTGAACACCACGACCGGCAAGGTGTCCGCTGGCAGTAGGTGGCGCCAGAGGAACGCCTGCATCCGATCCTCGGCCGGAACGGCCTCGCGGACAATTTCCCCGTCCCCGACCTTCGCAGTACCGACAACGGTCAGGTTGATCGGTTCTTCTATCTCGGCAAGGGTAGTCTTGATTCCCAGCGAGACGACCTCCTTACCGGCGGCGATTGTGGCGCCGCCCGACTCAAACCCCTGGGGCAAGTCTTTGAAGCCGACCGTAATGGGTCCATCGTACCCGTCCTTGCGCAGGGCGTAGACCGTCACGGCCGCGGACGCGTTGCTCCGAATGACGATCTTGGACGGGATAACCCGCAACTCAAAATCGGGCCGCGGCTGGCTGATTCGAAGCCGGTAGCCATACTCCTTCCCGGCGCGCCGCGGCGTGTCGCCAAGGTGAACGTGGTACTTTCCGTCCACGGGTAGTTTCACCATGAGGTAGGAGTCGGCGTGGTCGGTGTTCAAGCCCGAACCAGCGTCGTAATGATCGTCGTTGATTGCAATGATCTTGCCGTCGGGACCGGAAACCTTGAGGAACGAGTCGAACGGGGAGTCAAGTCGCCGGGCCGTCACCTCCGCGACGATCGTCTCTCCGGCTTTCCCCTCGATCTCGAAGACATCCCAATCGTCCGGGTGATCCATTCGCCCATTGACGATGATGGGCAGCGTCACCTTTTGCGCCTTGGCCGGTTCGTCGTTGGGTTCCTGGTCCAGGCACTCAGGCAGGACATCGAGGGCGAAGGGCATCTGGTTGGACGCAAACTTGCTGTTGATGGCGGTAATCAGATAGTGCCCCGGCTTATCGTCCTTCGGCGGCGCTATTGTGGTGTGCTCCAGGTTCCAGCCGTTCATTTCGATCGCGACCGGATCGCCGACGCGGGCGCCCAGCGGGAAGATGCTGGTGACCAGCGGCAGTTCTCCGACGGTAATGCGGTAGACGAAGCTTTCGCGTCCTCGGAAGAGCGCCTCGTTGATGGTAAGCACATACTCGCCGTCCGCGGGGACTTCATAATAGATTATCGGGTCGGGATTCGAGCGGAAATCGTCGTTGTAGGCGACCTCGTTCCCATTGGCGTCATAGAGCTTCAATACGGCCTGAAACCACCCGGGAACGCCGTCGGGGACATAGGGGATCAGGGCGCGCGCCTTGGCGGCGATGACGAGCCGTTGCCCCTTGCTTGCCTGAAACCGATACCGATTTATTTCGCCTGCCGCGAGTTGGCCGTTCATCGTGCATGGCACTGTAACTTGCAACTCTTCTTCTTCCGGCGGTCTCTTGCGTTGGGCCAAGTGCTCCTTGCCGAGCACGGGGAGCTGCATGGTCTTCATTGGCTTCCGGGCGACTTCGGGTACCTGGTCCACGTAGAAGGGCAACGGGTTGGAGATGCCCCGCTTGGTGACGACCCGGATTTCTCGCCGGCCCGGTTTTGCGTCGGGTGCGATCGTGACCTCGGCGAAGACGAGTTCGGTTTGGGAGCGAACGGCCGGGTTGCGTTCGTCTTCCGCAAAGAGTCTTTCGAGCCATTCGATCATTTTCATCTTGGCCAGTTCCGTCTCGGACAGAGGCGCCTTGTCCGCCGAGGGCTTTTCGCCCTCCTTTGGTTCCGCCGGTTTCCGCAACGTCGCGTTGCACTTGCTGCAGACGGTGGCGTCCAGCGGGTTGGCCTCGCCGCATACCGGGCAGATCAGGGAGACGGCCGCGTCCGGTCCGCTGTCCGGTCCGATGGTGGCGGGCATCTCGAACCAACGCATCCTGTCGGCCATCGAGTCGTCGATGACCGTCTCCTTCTTCTTCAGCAAGTTCAGTTGCTGACGAACCAAGGACTGCTCCTGGTTGTCCAGAACCCGGTAGTAATCGACGAGGCGCACGGAAACACCTTCGCCGCTCACCACCAGATCGGAGGCATACATGAGCGCTTGACCGCCCAACCGGATCGGGAAGGTGGCGCCCTGCTGACCGCCAGCCGGATAGACGAACCCGATGTACTGGTTCTGGGCCCATGCCGAGGAGGCGGCGGTCGCCAAAATCACCAACCCCAAGATCGAAAGCCTTGTGAATCGACGCATTGATTTTCTCCCTTGTCTGCCGTTCCGGCATTGAGCGTTTCCGCATCGGCGAAAACGTACCCAAAAGCCGTGATCGGGCGCGGGGAACGCGGTGTCGCAGCGCCCCCGCGCGATCGATTGCTCTACATTATAACGAATGGTTCATCACGGATGGTTACATGATCTCTTCCAGGAGTCCGGCCGACTTCATGCCTTCGCTTTCGGTGTCCAAAACGTGGACGTCCAGTCCCTCGGGGTTGGGCAGCGGGGCCCCGGCGTCGATGCCGGCCAGCAGGTAGAAGCTGCCCATTAGGTCTGCCGGATAGACGGGTCGCTCCTTGACGAAGGCACCCAGTTCATCCGAGGCGCCGACAACACGGCCACCCTTGAATCCACCGCCTGCGACCAGTACGGTGAAGACGTTGCCGTAGTGATGCCGTCCTCCGTTCCAAGGTGGTTCCCAGGATATCTTCGGCGTTCTACCGAACTCGCCGGTACACCAGACCAAGGTGCTATCGAGTAAGCCTCGCTCGCTCAGATCGGCAAGCAGGACTGCCAGCCCTTGGTCCAACATGGGACACTGCCGCTTCATGGTCGGGAAGTGGTTCGCGTGCGTGTCCCATCCGCCGGGGAAGCTGATGGTAACATACGGCACGCCTGCCTCGACCATTCGCCGGGCCGCCAGGCATTCCTGCCCGAACGTGTTCCGGCCATACCGATCTCGGAGTCCCTTTGGCTCGTTGTCGAGGTTGAAGACTTCCTTTCCCTGGCCCAAGATCAAGCCATAGGCCTTCTCCTTGGCTTCATCGATCGCCGACATGTCTGGGGCGTCCGCAAGGCCGTAGCCGAAGGTGTTGACCTGCTGAAGCAAGTCGCGGCGGGCCTCTTGCCGGGCATCGCTGATTCCCCGGTTGACGATCCCCTGCACTTCGAAGCGGTCCGCGTTCGGATCGCCGCCGGTGGCGAACGGTTTGTACGCGGGGCCGAGGAAACCTTCCTCGGAGAATCGCCCGGCCGCCTGGAGCATGACAATGTAGGGCGGAAGCAGCCCCTTGTACTGTTCCTTCTTGAAATAGGTGAACATGGCGCCCACGCTGGGAAAGGACAGCCGCCCACCAGGCGCATGGCCGGTTTGCATCAGATAGGCCGCTGTCTCATGGCCGTTAATGCCATGCGTCATGCTGCGAATCAGCGCGTACTTGTCCGCTTGCTTGGCCAGTTGGGGGAACAGATAACTCAACTGGACCCCATCCACGTTGGTGGGGATGAATTTGTCGAATTCACCTAGATAGTCATAGCCGGTGCCCGGCTTGGGATCCCAGCAATCGTTCTGCGAGATGCCGCCCCACAAGAAGATCTGGATGACCGACTTGGCCTTGGCCTCCTTGACCTTGGCCTTGGCCGCCGCGTCTCGGACCGCCTTCTGTTTGGCGAGTTCTTCCGGCTCGATTTTCAGCGGCTCGCCAAAGACGCTGGGAGTCAAGCCGCCAGCCGCGATCATGCCCGCCGCGCCAAAGACGCCGCGCCGCATGGCTTCGCGCCGGGACACATGCTTCTGGTTGTCCGGATTGTGGTTCGTCCTCATGATTTCATTTCTCCTTCTACTCCGCCTTGGAGTGTCGTGTCAGGAAACTGACTATTTCGCATCATGCCGCACCGCTTCGGTAACACTCAATTCGGTAACACTCAATGCCGCAAGAGAAACTCGGGACTATTGATCAACGCCCAGGCGAGATCGATCCAGACGTCGCGCCCCTTGGCGACTCCCGTCTTGGCGTGCTCCTCCGCGGCCTTGACGTCGGCATCCGTCGGGAACCGCGAAAGGATGGCCAGGTAAAGCCTTTCGGCAATTTCGTTCGGCTGGCCGCCCGCGGCGATCAGTGCCGTGAGCGTCGGGCCGCTTTGAAGCTTGTTCTGGATTTGGCCTGAGTTGAGCATGTGGAGCCACTGGGGCGAGGCAAGCTCGTTGACCCGCTCGCTTTCCGTCCCCGTGGCCCGCGCCGAACGTCCGAACA